>NZ_CP012640.2:4800000-5103450 GCF_001412595.2 Massilia sp. WG5 | reverse complement strand
TGCCGACCCCGCGGCCGTCGAACAGCACCAGCTCGACGTCGCGCTGCAGCGCGTAATGCTGGAGGCCGTCGTCGGTCACCAGCACGTCGACCTCGGGATGGCGTTCGAGCAGGCAGCGCCCCGCTTGCGCACGGCGGCGGCCGACCACCACCGGGCAGCCGGTGCGGGCGGCGATCAGCAGCGGCTCGTCGCCGACCTCGCGCGCGCCCGATCCGGGCAGCACTTCGCGCGGGCCGGCATCGGCATCGGCATCGCCGCCATGGCCGCGCGAAATCACGCCCGGCCGCAAGCCGGCGGCGCGCAGCTGCTCGACCAGCCAGATCGTCAGCGGGGTCTTGCCCGTACCGCCGATGAAGATATTGCCGACCACGATGACGGGCACCGGCAGCCGCTCCGACTTCAGCACACCGGCGCGGAACAGCAGCCGGCGCAGCGCCGCCAGGCCGCGGAAGGGCAGCGACAAGGGCCACAGGGCCACGGCCAGGGGGCCGCGGCGCAGCCAGGCGCGGGTGAGGGTCGATTCGAGGGAGGATGCCATGTGAAAAGCGTTAGCGCGTAAAAGAAGCGTTGGCTCGTAAACGTCGTTCCCGCGAACGCGGGAAGTCGTTTCCGGCAGTGCCGGGAACGACGCGTCATTACTTACTTCTGCCCGCCGCTCTGCGCCGCAAACGTCAGCTTCTCATACCCGGCCAGACGCGCCGCTTCCAGCACATTGATCACCATCTGGTGCATGGCGAACTGGTCGGCGTTGACGATGATCACCGGGTCCTTGGCCGGCGTCGCCAGCGGCTTGCCGTCCGGGCCGGTGGCGGCCGCGCGCTTCAGGTCGTCGGCCAGGCCGGCCACACCGTGGAAGGACACCGGCACATTATTCACCGTGTAGTTGCCCTTGGCGTCGACGGTGACATTGATCTCGAAAGGCTTGTCGATCGCCTTCTCGGCGTCGGCGGTCGGCAGGGTGATCTGCAGCTCGGTGAACTTGCTGTAGGTGGTGGTTACCATCAGGAAGATCAGCACCACCAGCAGCACGTCGATGAACGGGATCAGGTTGATTTCCGGATCCTCGCGCTTGCGGCCGCGGCGAAAGTCCATCATTTGCGCGCACCGTGGACGACGTCGACGAATTTCACGGCCTGCAGCTCCATGTCCATGATGAAGCTGTCGACCAGGGCGCGGAAGTGGCGGTAGAACACCAGGGCCGGCATCGCGATCGCCAGGCCGAAGCCGGTGTTATACAGGGCCACCGAGATGCCGTGCGCCAGCTGGGCCGGATTGGTGCCGCTGGCGTTCTGGGCGCCGAAGATCTCGATCATGCCGACCACGGTGCCGAACAGGCCCATCAGCGGCGCCAGCGAGGCGATCGTGCCCAGCGTGGTCAGGAAACGTTCCAGCACGTGGGCCACGCCCCTGCCCGCCTCTTCGATCGATTCCTTCATCACGTCGCGCGGGGCGTCGACATTGCGCAGGGCCGCAGCCAGCACGGCGCCCAGCGGCGAGTTGGTCTCCAGCTTGTCGATGATGTCCGGCGTGACCTTACCGCTGCGGTAGACCTGGATGACCTCGTTGAGCAACTGGCGCGGCAGGATTTTTTCCCGGCGCAGGTAGATCAGGCGTTCGACGATCAGTGCCAGGGCGATGATCGAGGCAATCAGCAACAGCCAGATGGGCCAGCCGGCGGCTTGAAGAATGGCGAGCAAAAGGAACTCCTGAAGGAAAGAAAAAACAATACGTGTGTGTATAGAAAAACTATACGTGAACGAATTGCGCAATGTAACTTGTTGCCGTCGTTGCGGCAAGTAGAGTTCTGCACACTTTCTGTGGATAAAAGTGTGCGCAAGAGCCTTGACTGTAGGAAAGCTCATTGATTCTTAAGGGATATTTTGCCATGCGTAAAAACGAAGCAGGTCCAAGAACGGTTTTCCTGAACGCAACAAACCAAGTCCTCGCGGGCCATACTTGCCCACAATTTCTGTGGATAAATTTGTGCGAAATACCCTTTCCACAAGGTAAGCCATTGATTCTAATCAGGGAAATTTTCCCGATGAAAATTTTAGCAGCCATGCGGGTGGTTTCTACTGCTTCGGCCCAGTTCGCTTCTGCACATTTTTTGTGGACAAAATTGTGCGCAAGCGCATGCGGCAAGGTCAAAGCCTTTGATTCATAAGGGAAAATTCACCACGCCCGTTTTTTAGGCAGGGGGAGTTACCCCCAGTTCAGTCCGGCTTTGCACACAAACTGTGGAAAACAATGTGCGCAAAGCCGGCGGGAAAACGCTAAACCATTGAATTCAAAAGAAAAAGGCGTGCACGCCCATTATTTAAGCAAACCCTCTTCGGATTGTCCGCCGCGCGCAGGGGCGTAAGCGTGCGCGAGGCTGGTATAGTCGCATCCCTGTCTTCCGGGACCTTACCCTCTCCTACGCTCTCGGCTGCCGGTGCTGGACGAGTGGACGCCGGCCGGAAAGGATAAGCAGGCTCTTCTTCACAAATTTTGTGGAAAAGATTGTGAGCAAGGCCCTTGATCGGCATCAAAGTATTTGAATTTAAAGGAAAAATTACCTCTGCAGCATTTTTAGGCAGCGCCCAGTAAGCCCGGCTTATCCCATCTCTGCACATAAACTGTGGAAAACGATGTGAGCAAGGCCCGGAACTCTCGCCTAAGTGCTTGATTGCCTTAAGAAAACAAGTGCATGCCTGTTTATTGCGCAGCCTGGATAGCCCGCCCACTTGTCCACTTCCTCACAGATTCTGTGGATAAGATTGTGGCCAAGTACCGCCGGGCAGCGACAAGCCTTTGATCCATAAGGAAATTTTGTTTCTGCATCGAAATCAGGCAGCAAGAATAATCATTAAAAATCAATCGTTTACAAAAATTATTTGTTGTATTACCGCAGATTTTTTGGTACCCAAGCGGTGCCATGCTTTTGTGGACAGTTCAATTTAGCTCATCCATATGCTGACCCCGCCCGACACCGATCCGGCCTACGCCGCCCCGCCCGTCCTTACCGTCACCGCGCTCAACCAGCAGGTCGCGCGCCTGCTGGAACGCTCGTTTCCGCTGGTGTGGATCGGCGGCGAGATCTCGAACTTCACCCGCGCCGCGTCCGGCCACTGGTACTTCACGCTGAAGGACGATGCCGCCCAGGTGCGCGCCGTGATGTTCCGCGGCCGCGCCCAGTACGCCGGCTTCACGCCGCGCGAGGGCGACAAGGTCGAGGTGCGCGCCCTGGTCACCCTGTACGGCGCGCGCGGCGACTACCAGATCAACGTCGAGGCGATCCGCCGGGCCGGCGTCGGCGCCCTGTACGAAGCCTTCATGCGCCTCAAGGAACGGCTCGGCAATGAAGGCCTGTTCGACCAGGAGCGCAAGCGCCCGCTGCCGCTGTTCACGCGCGCCATCGGCATCGTCACCAGCCTGCAGGCGGCGGCCCTGCGCGACGTGCTTACCGCGCTGCGGCGCCGCGCCCCGCACGTGCGCGTGGTGCTCTATCCGGCCCCGGTGCAGGGCCAGGGCGCGGCCGAGAAGATCGCCGAGGCCATCGCCACCGCATCGCGGCGGCGCGAAGTCGACGTGCTGCTGGTCTGCCGCGGCGGCGGGTCGATCGAGGACTTGTGGAGCTTTAACGAAGAGGTGGTGGCGCGCGCGATCAATGCCGCGTCGATGCCGGTGATCTCGGGCGTGGGCCACGAGACCGACTTCACGATCGCCGACTTTGCCGCCGACCTGCGCGCCGCCACCCCGACCGCCGCCGCCGAGCTGGCCGCCACCGCCCGCGACGATTGGATGAGCTCACTCGAAGCGGATGCCGACGACCTGCGCCGCGCGATGGAACGCATCCTGTCCGAGGCCAACCAGAGCCTCGACAGCTTCAGCCGCCGGATGATCAGCCCTTCGGACCGGATCGCCCACCAGCGCGTGAAACTCCTGGCCATGGCCAGCAGTCTGACGCATGCGGTGCGCGCGCCGGTCAACCGCAACGGCGTGCTGCTGGCCCAGCTGCAGCAGCGCTGGGCGCGCCACCTGCCGGATGTGCGTTCGCTGCGCACCCTGCTGGCCTCCGAGCGCCGCCAGCTGGCGGCCAGCATGACCGGCAAGCTGCGCCAGCAGCGCGAGGCGCTCGCCGCCCTGGGCGCCCAACTGGAGCTGCTGAACCCGCAGCGCACGCTCGAGCGCGGCTATGCGATCGTCAGCAATACCAAGGGCAAGGTGCTGCACGCGCCCGGCCAGATCAAGCCGCGCGATACCATCGTGGTGCGGCTGGCCCAGGGCAGCGCCGAAGTCGGCGTGGCGAGCGTACAGGATTTGCTTGAATGAAACGAAAGCCAAACATGCAAGCTTTACGCATCCGGATTAAAATACACGACCGTTTCGGAAGAACGACCCGTTTCCAACCAATCAAGGAATAAGACATGGAACATACTCTGCCGCCGCTGCCGTACGCCAAGGATGCCCTCCAGCCGACCATGTCGGCTGAAACGCTGGAATTCCACTACGGTAAGCATCACCAGGCTTACGTCACGAACCTGAACAACCTGATCAAGGGCACCGAGTTCGAAAACATGCCCCTGGAAGAAATCATCAAGAAATCGCAGGGCGGCGTGTTCAACAATTCCGCCCAGGTGTGGAACCACACCTTCTTCTGGAACTGCATGAAGCCGAACGGCGGCGGCGCGCCGACCGGTCCGGTGGCCGACGCCATCAACGCCAAGTGGGGCTCGTTCGACAAGTTCAAGGAAGAGTTCCAGAAGTCGGCCGTGGGCAACTTCGGTTCGGGCTGGACCTGGCTGGTGAAGAAGACCGACGGCAGCGTCGACATCGTCAACACCTCGAACGCCGGCACCCCGCTGACCACCGAGAACAAGGCCCTGCTGACCGTCGACGTCTGGGAGCACGCCTACTACATCGACTACCGCAACGCCCGTCCGAAGTTCGTCGAGTCGTGGTGGAACATCGTCAACTGGGACTTCGTGAACCAGAACTTCGCGTAATCTTCCCGGAACACGCTTGAGCATTCGACGGCCCGCCTCGTGCGGGCCGTTTCCATTCAGGCGCGCAATTCAATCGAACTCGAAGGTCTGTCCCCCGACCGTCACCGTGCGCCGCCCTCCCGCATTGTCGACGCTCACGCGCGGCCGCTTGCAGCCGACATCCAGCAGCACCAGGAATTCCGCCATCGACCGGCCGCCGTTCTTCAGGTAGAACGCGCCGTGGTCTTCCGTCACGCCCTTCTTCGGCGCCGGGCCGTCCCATTTCGCGAAGGGGGCATTGCCGTTCAGGTCGCGCAGGCAGACCGACTGGCCGCCCGCCGCAATCTTCACGCTCGAGGGGCTCTCGACCTTCATCACGCTCGGGGCGTGCACATTGAACTCGTAGGTGTGCGGTATGGTTGCCGACAGCTTGTCGTGCACCACCATCGCGTTCGCCCGGTGCAGGTACACGATCTGGCGGCGGGCCTGGGTCAGCTGGCCGCCGTAGGCCGGGGTGGCGTCGCCCTCCGCATAGTCATACGCCGGCCGCACCGCGAATTCGGTGATCCGGCCATTGCGCAGCAGCTGTTCGCGGTAGCCGTCCACCAGCTGGCCCTTGCCGCCGTCGAAGGTGATCGCGTTCTGCGACCTGGTCTGGTGGTACCAGTCGGTCCAGCGCGGCGAGCCGTACCAGTCGTACCAGCCGGCCTTGACCAGCAGCGGCTGGCCGCCCACCGACAGCAGCAGGCCGTTCTGGTCGCCGTGGCTGTGGTTGAAGGAGCCGTAGGGGCTGGACTTGAAGTAGAAGGACGCGTCCCCGCGCGAGCCGATGTTCTTGTGCATCGCCACCCAGCCGATGCCCGGGAACCAGGCCGCGTTGGCCGGCTGGATCTTGCGCCTGGTGCCGGTCACCGGCATCGGGTACGGCCCTTCGAGGGTGGACAGCGCATCCTCGTTCGCCGTCAGCTTGCCCGCATACCAGGCCGCGCGCGGCGACACCATGCGGTTCGCCAGCGCGCGCAGCACGCGGAAGTCGGGCCTGGTCTCGGAACCGTCGCCGAAGGCATGCACCGACGCGCCCGGCGGGACGAAGTCGATGATGAAGTCCATGAAGCCGACCGTCCACGGCTTGGCATACAGGTTCACGCCGGTCGCCTGCAGGATCGGATCCCAGAGCGCGATCATGTAGCCGGCCGTGTATTCGGCGTAGGCGGTGCCGTTGGCATAGCCGCCTTCCTGCCCCGACCAGGGCTCCGGCGTACTGGCGTGGGCGCGGAAGCTGAAGTCGAACCACTTCTGCGCATCCGGCAGTTCGCCCAGCGCCAGCGTCGAGATCAGCGCCATGTAGCCCTGCAGCGTCACGCCGTGCGAATCCAGGGGGTTCTGGTCCAGGCGCCCCCGGTCGGCGGACAGGTCCTTGAACATTTCCCTGGCGCGCACGTTCGCGATGTTCAGCCACCGTTCCTTGCGGCCGGCGTCCAGGTCGCCGGCCAGCAGGTCGACCGCCTTCAGCAGCGACAGCGCGATCTGGCGCGTGGCCTGGTCCTGGTTGGTGTAGCTGGTCGCGCCGGAAGCACTCAGCGCAGCCAGCTGGTCGCCACGCCTGAAGGCCTCCTTCAGGTACACCGGATCCTTCTTCAGGCGCCACAGGAGGGCTGCCGCTTCCAGCTGGCGCGACGCTTCGTCGGTACGGTGCGCTACATCCCGCTGCTGGGCGGCCATCGCCGCCGTCATCGGCCTGGACATCACGAGCGGCCAGCGTTGGTCGTCGAGGTCGGGCAAGGCCCCGATCTGCAGCTTGACTTCGTTGGCCAGGCGGCTCACGTACGGGTCCAGGTCCTTCTTCTTCGCGGCGCCCCATCCGGCATACGGCGCGAACGAGGGCGACAGCGAACGCGGCCGCGCCCTGGCCAGGATGCGCGCACGCAGCGTGGCATTGTCCGGCACCTCGAACACGGTCGACTTGCCGGTGATCGAGAACGCACGCGGGGTCGACCAGTCGTTCGAACCGGCCGGACGCACGCGCCATGTGTACCTGCCCTGCACCAGGGACCTGGTCGGCAGGTACCAGTTGCGGTCGACGGTCGCCGTGACCGGCGCCCCGCCCTCCCGCGTTATCTCGATGTCGTAATGGGCCGCCCCGCCCGGGTGACGGGCCCAGGTGAAGGTGGGCGGGTTCTGCAGCTGGGCCTCGCCGCTGGACGGGTTCGCCCGCACGACGAGCGGGTCGCTTGACTGCGCCCAGTCGGCGTGCGCCCCGAGTGGCCACAGCAGCGACGAGAAGGCCGCCGCGACAAGGATTCCTTTCCGATGCAATGTCATGCCGATGCTCCGCGGATGCCGGTCGAAGCAAATGGTACTGCATTCACGCATCGGCTCCGCGCTCGCTGACTAAACGGTAATAAAGCGGGATCACAAGCGGGCAGCGCACGCAGCCCTTCCCGCCTGGTCCATGACCCGTGCATCAGCGGTGACGATGGCAATCCCGGGTTTGCCGGCCTGGTCCGGCTCTCAACAATAATAGACGCCGGCGGCGCAGCGCCGTGCCGTCCGCCGGGCCACGCCCGCATAGCTGACCGGGGTCAGCGGGCGACCTACCACAGCCTTGGCCGGGGCCACGAAGCTCGGCACATGCCGGATGCCGGCGCGCTCGGCCGCCTCGAAGGCCAGCCCCAGGGCCACCACGGCCGCCAGGGCCGGACCGATGCGTTTCAGGATCTTCATGGCTTGCCTTTCGCCGCGCCGGCGGCCTTGAAGACGCTCGGAATGTCGCTCAGCTCCTGGACTTTTTCCGGCGTGAGTTTCTGGGCCCCGGCCGGGATGCTCAGCTTGAAGGGGTCGGCGGCAACCTGGGCGCCGGTCTTCCAGTCCCGGATGTCGAGGCTGTATTCCGGCGCCCCGACGACTTTCCTGCTGTTGATGCTGTAGCGACAGGGATAGGGATTCGGCCCCTGGGCAATCCAGATCTGCCAGTCGACCTCGCGCGTGCGGAAGGCGAGATGGTCGCATTCCACGCCGCGGATCACGCCGCTGCCGAGATCCTTGACCTCGGTGACCTCGGGCATCCACTCCTTGTACGGATCGGACATCAGCAGGTCCGCGCCCGGCACCGGGCGATGGTATTTGTCGCGCAGCACGTCCACCAGCTGGTCGATCGTGCCGGCCGCCTCGACCTGCGCGTACAGCTTCGAATTCTTGCCGAGCAGGGTCGCGGTCTTGCCGTCGAAACTCATCTCCATGTTCGCAAAGCCGCCGCGCCGGGTGACGTGCAGCTTGTCCGGCCGGTTCAGGATCACGCTCCCCGAAGCGGCCAGGGTGATCTTCTGCTGCTCGGTACTGACGATGTCGAGACGCGAGTCGAACTCGAAGGAAATCGCTTTTTGCGCGGCCAGGTAGTCGGACATCGTCTTCAGCAGCCGCCTGGCATCGGCTTCGTCGGCATGGGCCGCCGTCTGCGCCAGCGCGGCGCCCAGCAGCACCGCCCCGGCCGCGGCGCGGCGAGCCTTCATTTGATGCGGGAAAGTCATACCAGCCTCCCATTGCTGCCACGCTGCGGTCTCGCAGTCCTTGCAGCGTAGTTCAGCAGGAACACAGGCCAAGGCGAGTACGGAAACAACACGGATGCCTGCTGATGCGTCTCAAATGCCCTCTCCTTGGACGGAACCGCTCGGCGCACTAAATCGGGGCGAATAGCAACTTCCTCCGCCGTAAAAATTGACACCCGCCAATAAACGATGGATCCCCCCTTTTGCTGCCTTCAAGAAAGCGTTTAATGAAGCGCTTTCCCTTTACCGAGGAGAACCCGTGGACAAGAAACGCTTATTGATGGCTTTGTGCATTGGCGCCAGTGCAATCGTGCTGGGCGGCTGTGCGTCCCCGCCGCCGCACAAGATGGCGCTTTCGACCGACAAGATCTACCCGGCAATCGGTCCATATTCCCAGATGATCGGGTACGGCAATCTCATCTATTTTTCCGGCCTCATTTCCCTGAACAAGGAAGGCAGCGCGATCGAGGGCGCCACCATCGAGGAGCAGACCAGGCATGTGCTCGACTACGTCGGCGCGGGGCTGGCCTCGCAGGGCCTGAGCTATGACGACGTCCTGTCGAGCACCGTCTACATGAAGGACCTGAACGAGTTCGCGGCGATGAACGCCGTGTATGGCCAGTACTTCAAGAAGGATCCGCCGGCCCGCGCGACGCTCGAGGTCGCCCGCATTCCACGCGACGCTAAGATCGAGATCGCGATCATCGCCGGACGCAAGTAAGCGCCAGTCAGCGCAAGTAAGCGCAAGTAAGCCACCCCATCGATGAGGAGACCAGGATGCAGAATCGCAGCACGGCAGACATCGACACCCCGTCGTCGAACGACGTGATGGATATTCCGAAGCACTGGAGCCCGAGCAGGCGCGACTTCATGCGGATCATCGGCTCGGGCGCGGCGCTGGCCGCCCTCGGCCCGCTCGCCGCGTGCAGCCACAGCCACGCCAGCAGCCCGATCGACGAACTGCGGGCGCAATTGCTGGCCGACGAGGCCTTCTGGACCAACGTCAGGGACATGTTCATCCTGAACCCGGCCAAGCGCTTCATGAACGTCGGCACGGCAGGGTCGATGCCGAAAGTGGCGCTCGACCTGTTCGACACCGAAAACCGTGCCAAGGCGGCCGAATCCGGCAACGGCTACAGCAACCTGCTGGCCGAACGCACGCAGGTGGCGCCGGGCTTCGGCGTCGATCCGGACGAGCTGGCGTTCTCGGCCAACACCTCGTCCGGCATGTGCCACGCGGTCCTCGGCATCGACTGGAACCCGGGCGACGTGATCGTCACCACCAACCACGAGCATGGCGGCGGCGAGACCCCGCTGGCGATCGCGACCGCGCGCTACGGGATCGAAGTCTCGCGCATCCCGCTGCCAGTCGGAAACAACCAGAACGCCGCCACCTATGTCACGCTGTTCGACACCCGCATCAAGGAATTGAAGGCGCAGGGCAAGCGCGTGCGCGCGATGATGTTCTCGGCCCCGACCTACAAGACCGGCACCATGCTGCCGATCGCCGACCTGATGAACGTGGTCAGGCAGCACGAGCTGATCAGCATCGTCGACGGCGCCCACCTGCCCGGCATGATGGCCTACGACTACGCCCAGCTCGGCATGGACTTCATGTCGGGCGCCGGCCACAAATGGCAATGCGGCCCCGGCTCGACCGGCATCCTGATCGTGCGCAACAAGCTGCGTCCGTCGAACCCGCTGCCGCTGCCGAACTGGTTCCCGATCCATACCAGCAGCTGGACGGCGCACCAGCGCGGCGCGACCCGCACGCCGGCCTACGACATCGGCTCGACCATCACCTCGTGCGGCAGCCTGCACACGCCGATGTTCCACTCGCTGGTCTCGAGCTGCCAGATGTGGGACCAGATCGGCCGCAAGAAGATCGAAACCTACGACCTGGCACTGTCGGCCTACCTGAAGGAAAAGATCGCCGAGAAGTGGGGCGTCGAGCGCCTGTATTCGCCGAAGGACGATCCGAAGCTGGTGTCCGCGGTGAGCTCGTTCAACCCCTTCATCAAGGAGACCGACGTGCTCGACAGCGTCAAGTCGGGCCAGTTCGTCAGCCGCATGCTGAGCGACTACAGCCCCGGCTTCGTGATCCGCAACGTGAACGTGCCGGTGATCGGCGCGCCCAGCGACCACTACGTCATCCGGATCTCGACCCACCTGTGGACCAGCGCCACCGACATCGACCGCCTGGTCGACGCCATGTGGGACTTGAGCCGGAAGATGGGCTGAGCCACGGCGGATTTGTCTTAAATCTGTATCAGTTTGTCAGCCGTCGTCGGCAAATGTGCTCCTTCGATATTTACTCTTATACAATGTCGGGCGAAGGAGCACATCTATCATGTATCGCGTACTGTTGGTCGAAGACGATCCGCGCCTGGCGGAACTGGTCACGGAATACCTGTCCGGCTATGAATTCTCGGTCGAGCTCGCTACTCGCGGCGACACCGCGCTCGAGCATTTCAAGGAGAAGCAGCCCGACATCGTCGTGCTCGACCTGATGCTGCCCGGCATGGACGGCATGGTGGTCTGCCGCCAGATCCGCGAGCAGTCCGGAGTGCCGATCCTGATCCTGACCGCGCGCGAAGACACCTACGACGAAGTCTCGGGCCTCGAACAGGGCGCCGACGACTTCGTCAACAAGCCGGTCCAGCCGCGTGTGCTGCTGGCCCGCCTGCGCGCCCTGCTGCGCCGCACCCAGGCCAAGGCGGCGTCGGACAGCCGCGCGCTGGAATTCGGCGCCTTGCGCATCATGACCAGCGACCGCAGCGTCAGCTGGCGCGGCCAGCCCTGCGTCCTCAGCAATACCGAATACAAGCTGCTGCTGGTGCTGGCCGAGGCGGCCGGCCGGGTGCTGTCGCGCGACGAACTGCTCAAGAAGATGCGCGGCATCGAGTTCGACGGCCTCGACCGCAGCATCGACAACTGCATCTCCAAGCTGCGCAAGAAGTTCGACGACAACCTGTCGGAAAAGATCAAGACGGTGTGGGGCGAGGGTTACCTGTTCTCGCCTTCGGCCTGGAATTGATCAGCGCCCGGGCGTTGAAGAAAGTTCCAGGGCAAGGGATGCGGCCACCCGACGCACCGTCGAAGACAGTACGCTAGTACGGCGAGACGGTGCAACGCCGCCATGGAAGCTTTCTTCAGCGCCCGCCCGACACATCGATGAAGCTGCCGGTCGTATAGGACGCTTCATCGGACAGCAGCCACAGCACCGCCCGCGCGACCTCCTCCGCTTCGCCGCCCCGCGCCATCGGCACGGAGGTTTTCAGACGCCCGACGCGCCCCGGCTCGCCGCCGCTGGCGTGCATGTCCGTGTCGATCAGGCCGGGCCGCACGCCGTTCACGCGGATGCCCTCGTCCGCCACCTCTTTCGCCAGCCCGATCGTCAGCACGTCCAGCGCGGCCTTGGATGCCGCGTAGTCGACGTACTCCCCGGCCGATCCCAGCACCGCGGCGCGCGAGGAGACGTTGACGATCGCGCCGCCGCTGCCGCCACGCCTGGTCGACATGCGCAGCACGGCTTCGCGCGCGCACAGGAAGCTGCCGGTGACGTTGGTGGCGAGGATGCGCTCGATGCGGGCCGCATCCATCTGCTCGACGCGCATCTGGCGCGCCAGGATGCCGGCGTTGTTGACCAGCGCGTCCAGGCGGCCGCAGCGCGCGTCGACTTCGGCGAACATGCGCAGCACCTCTTCTTCGCGGGCGACGTCGGCCTGCAGCGCGAAGGCGGCGCCGCCGGCGTCAAGGATCGCGCGCACGACGGCGTTCGCGGCCGCCGCGTCGCTGCGGTAGTTGATGCAGACTGCGTAGCCGCGCTCGGCGGCCAGCATGGCGCAGGCGGCGCCGATGCCGCGGCCGGCGCCGGTAATCAGGATGGTCTTCGTCATGCGCTCAAGAATAGCGCGGCTAGTCGAAGATGGGAAGAATCGCCAGCGCCGGGTGGATGGTGACGACCTGGCCGCGCTCGGCGCCGGTCCCGAAGCGCCAGACGACGGCGGGGAGGCCTTCGTCGGCGTCGCCGGCGGTGAAGGGCAGCACCTGCTCGGGGACGTCCGGCCGGCGCAGGCGCGCCCCGCCCTCGGTGCGCTTCAGGAATACGAAGCGCACCGCGGCGCACTGGCGCGCGCGCTGGGAGGCGTCGACGTAGCGCAGGAAGGCCAGCGCCTGGGCACAGGCGGCGCGCAGCTCGGCCAGCTCGTACACGCCATCGGCGCGCACGGCGATCGAGACCTGCGGACGCAGCGTGAATCCGCTCCTGCTGCTCAGCGACAGGGTCGCGTTCTCGTCGTAGGCGGCCTTCTGCAGCGGGAACACGGTGCGGCCCAGCGGATCGAGCGGCAGGTTCAGCTGGGTCGACTTGCCGGTCAAGGCCAGTTGCAGTCCGTCGGCCAGGGCGCCGCGCTCGCTGGGCAGCACCTGCAGCTCGCTGACCAGCAGGTTCTTCGGACCGCCGTATTTCTCGAACACGACCATGGCCCGGTAGGCGTCCCGGTAACTCACGGCGTCCCCGCTGCGCACCTGCGCGCCGGCCGAAGCGGCCGTCAGCAGCAGGGCAAGGGATGCGATGAATTGTCGGACAGGACGCATCGTCAGAATCGATAAGCGATGGCGGTCGAAACCGTCAGGTTGGTGGACCGCTCGGTCAGCGGGCTATGGCTGGCGTCGCCCAGCAGGCGCTTGGCCTGCAGGCTCGACGTCAGCATCCAGGACGGCGTCAGGCTCCAGTTCCAGCGGGCGCCAAGATGCACGTCCTGCAGGCCGCGGCCCGGCGCGTAGGCGGCAAAGCGGCTGCGCCCGGCTTCCGCCGCGCTGACGCCGAAATACGATGCGTTGTACTGGTGGTTGACGATGCCCAGGCCGGCCATCAGCGACACCCGGTGGCGCTCGCCCGCGGCCAGCGCCAGGCGCTGCACGCCCAGCTCGAGGCGCGCGCCGTCATGGTCCCGGCCCGCGCCGAACAGCAGGCTCGAGGTCAGGCGCCATTGCGGATTCAGGTAGGCATTGTAGAAGGCGCCGGCCTGCAGGCGGGCACCGATCTCATCGATGCCTGTCAGGCCCTGGGCGGCCAGCATCGTCTTCTCGCCGATGATCGGCCCCATTCCTGCGAAACCATTGATACCGCCGATGATCGGGCCGGTGCCGGACCCGTCGCGGCCAGGCTGGACCGCCAGCAGCGGTCCGTACTCGACGGTCGGCGAATTCGACAGGTGCATGCCCGCGCTCATCCCGGAAATGAACATGCCGTTGCTCCATTCAACCTGAAGCACCGGCAATGCCGTCAGCTTGCGGCTTCCCGTTCCCTCGTAGCGCGGCGCCGACTGCACGCCCAGGCCCACGTACATGTCGCGGCTGCCGTCCGGCATCGGATTGACAGCCGGCGTCTGGGCCTGCGCCAGGGCGCCGGCCAGCGAAGCGGCCAGTGCGCCGGTGCTCAGGACGAGGGGAAGAAGCTTCTTCATATGCTGAGTAAAAAGATTCGGGAAGACAATATTCTACGTGCTTGTCTTCTCACTTCCTAACTCTCTCTCCCTCTCTGCTGCGAATAAAAAAGGCCCACCCTCACTCGCGCATCAGGTGGGCCAAACGGAAAAACCTGATGAGTACCCATCGTACGCAGGCTTGGCAAGAGATTCCTCCTCGACATGTACCGCTTTTGTCGTCAATTTGTAAAACACGAACTTTAAGATGGTTGCTCCTATACAATTCGAATGATGAGCAAGTTGAATATTCTTTACGTAACCGGCAGTCACCACGATCCCGCCGGAGCGGCGGCGTGAACCGCCTGTTCTTCCGCTTCTTCATCCTGGTCATGCTGTCGATCACGGCAGCGACCTTCGTCGTGTATTTCGTCTTCGCGCGCCTGTTCGGCGACCCGCTGGACGATATCGCGCGGCGCCAGGCATCGGCCCAGATCTTCCTGCTCGAACACTACGTGGACCAGGCCCCGGCCGACGAGTGGCTGGGGCGCCTGAACAAGGTGCGCGAGGTCTCGACGGTCCACTTCGACCTGATCCCGCTCGACGAAGCCCGCAGCGCCCTGCCGCGCGGCGCCCAGGCGGCCTTCGAGCGCGGCGAGATCGTGCTCGATCCCGGCCGCAAGACCTTTTTCCGGCGCGTCGACCTCGGCGGCGAGCGCTATATCGGCAGCAATGAAGACGCGATCCGCGCCTCCCGCCTGCCGGTCGACCTCGGCCAGGCGCTGCTGATGGAAGTGGTGCGCTATGTGGTGGTGGCGCTGGCGCTGCTGGTGCCGATCGCGCTGTGGTCGCGCTCGCACTGGCAAGGTCTGCAGATGCTGGCCCGGGTAACCGACGAATTCGGCGCGGGCAAGCTGTCGGCGCGCGCCGTCATGAAACCGTCCGACGCGGCCTACCCGCTGGCCCAGCGCATCAATGCGATGGCCGAACGCATCCAGGGCTTGCTGGAATCGCAGAAGAACCTGCTGCATTCGGTCTCGCACGAACTGCGCACGCCGATCGCGCGGCTCGAATTCGCGCTGGAACTGCTAAGCGAACGGGCCAACGACCCGGCCCTCTCGAAGCGGATCGCGGCAATGGATGGCGATCTGGCCGAGCTGAACGAGCTGGTCAACGAACTGCTGTCGATGAGCAAGCTGGACAACGCCAGCGAGCCGCAGCGCGCCCTGTTCGAGGTCGAGCCGGTGCTGCGCGAATGCGCCGACGGACTGCATCCGCGCCCGGCCGCGCTGCACGTCGAACTCGGGACCATGCTGGGCAGCGTCGACGGCGACCGCCGCCTGCTCGCGCGCGCGGTCGGCAACCTGCTGCGCAATGCCCAGAAATACGCGGCCGGGACGGTGGCGCTGAGCGCCTACCGCGACGGCGGCCTGCTCGAAATCCTGGTCGACGACGACGGCCCCGGCATCCCCGAAGAAGAGCGCGAGCGCATCTTCGAACCCTTCTACCGGCTCGACCGCAGCCGCGACCGCGCCACCGGCGGTTTCGGGCTCGGGCTGTCGATCGCGCGCAAGGCGGTCATGCTGCATGGCGGCATCCTGCGCGTGGAGCGCTCGCCGCTGGGCGGGGCACGCTTCGCGATCAGCCTGCCGGATGGCGTGATCGCGGGCTGAACCGGCTTACTTCGACGCCGCCGCCTTGGCGACCAGGGCGTCGGCGATCTGCAGCGTCGCCTGGAACATTTCCTGCGGATTGTTGGTCTTGATGCTGTCGTGGGCCAGCCCCGGCGAGGTCACGAAGCGGCCATCGATGACCAGGGTCGGCACCGAGTCGATCCGGTAGGCCTCGATCAGCTTGCCCAGCTGGCGCATGCGGGTCTGCACGCCGAAGGAGTTCCAGGCATTCAGGAAGCTCGTGCGGTCGATGCCGTTTTTCGAGACCCAGTCGATGATCGCCTCGTCCTTGTTCAGGCGGATGTGCTGCTTGTGCACGGCGTCGAAGACCTTGCCGTGCATCTCGTCGAGCTTGCCCAGCGCTTCCAGGGTCAGGAACAGGTGCGCTTCCGGATCGTTGGCGCCGGTGTAGGGCATGTGGACGCGGCGCACCTGGATGCGGTCGCCCTGCTTCTTGACCCACTCCTCGAAGCCGGGCTCCAGCCCGTTGCACACCGGGCAGTGGTACATGAAGAACTCGATCACCTCGACCTTCTTGCCGGCCGCCTGTACCGGCTGGGGCTGGGCAAGGACCGTGTAGTCGACGCCGGCTTGCGGACTGGTTGGCGAAGCGAAGGCAGGGATGGCGGTCGCGGCGCCGGCGAGCAGGCAGGCAGCGGCGGCAAGGCGCAGTAGACGCATGGGCAATTCCTCGTGGATGTCGAACGATAATCCCAAGCTTAACATTCTTTGAGGAAAAGATTGCCTTATAGGAAACTTAGGCGCAAAAAAAATCCCGCCGGGGTGGCGGGATACGAGTCGATACCAGAGTGTATGATTTTCAGTGGCGGCGCACGGCGGCCGGGGCTGGCGGTGCCTCCGGCTTGATGTGCGATACGCCGTACCACAGGTGTTCCCACCAGTGGTCGCGCGAGTGGACGGTCAGCAGGCAACGCCGGTCGACCTCGCCCTTGAACAGCGGGTCCGCGCACTTGTTCGTCATCAGGGCATTGCGCTGGTTTTCAGCATTGACCAGCGCGATACAGAGCCAGAAGACCATGCCGACCAGCACCGCCACGATGGCCCAGGCCCAGTGGAGGTAAAAGCTGGTGTCGTGCAAGTCCTCGTCTTCCGGCTTGGACTTGTCATAGATCTTCAGGATCTTGCCTTCGGCATCACTCATTTCGTTTTGGCAGCCTTTGCGACCAGCGCGTCCATCACCTGCAGGGTTGCCTGGAACAGCTGGGGTTCGTTATTCGTCTTGACCGAATTGTAAACCGTCGCCGGCGAGGTCTGGTACTTGCCGTCGATGACGATGGTCGGCGCACCGTCGACCTTGTAGGCGTCGATGATTTGCGGCAGGCGGCGCAGCTTGGTCATCACGCCGAAGGAATTCCAGGCGTTGACGAAGGTGGTGCGGTCGATGCCGTTCTTCGAGACCCAGTCGATGACGGTGGCGTCGTCCTTCATGCGGATACGGTCCACGTGAATAGCCTTGAACACTTTCGCATGCATCTCATCGACCTTGCCCAGCGCTTCCAGCGTCAGGTACAGATGGGCTTCCGGATCGTTGGGGCCGCTGAAGGTCAGGTGGATGCGCTTCAGGACGATGTTGTCGCCCTGCTTTTTGACCCACTGTTCAAACTGCGGTTCCAGCGCGTTGCAGTGCGGGCAGTGGTACATGAAGAACTCGATCACCTCGACCTTCTTGCCGGTAGCCTGCACAGGCTGCGGCTGAGCGAGCGTCACGTAGTCGACGCCGTTCTTCGGATCGGCCGGCGAAGCAAAGGCGGTGCTGACGACGAGGCTGGCGGCAAGCAGGGCAAAACGCAGGGAACGCATAAGAATCCTTCTCGAATTGGTTGTGCAAACGACCGCGAGATTACCACTTTTTCAGCCGCGAGCCTTAGGCCCGGCTTATTTTTTGCAATGCTTACCGCTTGTTACAGCACCGGGATCAGAAATCGTAGCGTGCCGACAGCTTCAGCTGGCGGCCGTCGCTCGGGTAGATGCCCGACTGGCAGCCGTAGGCGTAGCTGTAGTAGTGGCGGTCGGCCAGGTTCAGGCCGTTCACGGCGACTTCCCACGCGCCCAGCTTCACGGCGTAGCGCGCGTCGAAGCTCGCATAGGACGGCATGCGCGCGGCGCAGCTGTTGTCGAAGTCGCTGCCATTGCGCTGGCGGTCGACCCACTGCGCGCCCAAGTCGGCGCTCTGGCCATTGCCCGGCAGCCAGGCCAGGCGCGCCGTCAGCACGTTCTTCGGCACCAGCACCATCTCGCGGCCGGCGTTCGGGCCGTCCGTAAAGCTCGCGTTCACGTGCTGCAGATGGGCGGTGACGCGCCAGCCTGGGGCCAGCATGGCCTCGGCATCGATTTCGAAGCCCTGCCGGCGGGTCGGGTCGAGGTTGGTGTTGGCAAAAGCCGTCGGGTCGTAGAAGATCTCGTTGTCCAGCTTGTGGCGGAACACGCGCGCCGTCAGCTTGCGCCCTTCACTGCCCCAGCTGGCGCCGAGTTCGAGGTCGTGCGAGGTCTGCACCTTCAGCAGGCTCAGGCTGGTGCGGAAGCTGTTCTCGTCGACGTTCGCCACGCGGTAGCTCTGCCCCGCGCGCCCGGTCAGGGTCAGCTGCGGCAGCACGCGGTAGCTGCCCTGCGCCTCCCAGGCGTTCTGGCCCTGCGAACCATTGTCCGGCGTACCGCCCATGATGGCGTCGACATAGTCCTTGTCGAAGAGCTCGCGGCGCGCACCCAGCGCCACGCGGCCGTCGTGGGCCGGGTCGAAGCGCAGCTCGTCGCGCACGTAGATGGCCCTGGATTTCTGGCTGGCGTCGGCCAGCGAGTAATCGGCGGTGGTCTTGCGCTTCCAGTCGATCACGTCGATACCGGCGACCAGCTCGTTGAGCATGCCCGCGCCGGCGTCGCTCAGCCAGCGCGCGCGCGGCGAGAACTGGTTCTGGCGGCCCTTGTACTTCGTCACCGAAGCGCTGGAACCGAAATAATAGTTCGACTCGGCGTCGCGCTCGCGGTGCGACAGCTCGGCGGCCAGGTCGACCGCGCCCAGGCGGTATTCGGCGAAGGCGTTCACGCGGTCGGTGTCGAGCGAGCCGAAATCGTTCGGGGTCTGGGTCTGGGTCGGATCGGCGCGGAACTGGGCCAGGGTCAGCGAACCCGGCAGGCGCGAATCCTGGCGCGCGCTTTCCACGCGCACGCCGGCGCGGCCGCCCGTGTAGGCCAGCTGCAGGCCGGCCGTCACGCTGTTCTGCGTGAAGTCGCTGTTGTCGCGGTAGTTGCCATTGTCCTGGCGCGCCACGGCGGCATCGAAGCTGAGGGCGCCGGCCACGTGGGAGAGCGAAGCCCGCAGGTCGCGCTCGCGGAACTGGCCGGCCTCGCCGAACACCGAGCCGTGTGGGCGAGCCGAGAGGGTCGCCGCCTGGCTGCGCAGCGCTTCCTTGCGGGTGACGATCTGGATCACGCCGCCGGTCGCGCCCTCGCCGTACAGCACGCTGCTGCCGCCGCGGATGATCTCGATGCGCTCGACCGTGTCGATCGGGATGGTCGACAGCAGCGGGCCGGACAGTTCGTTTTCGTTCAGGCGCACGCCGTCGACCATGACCACCATGTTCTGCGCGCCATTCGTGCCGAAACCGCGCAGGTCGAGCGCGAAGTCGGGCGAGGCATCCAGGCTCTGGCGGCCGAACACGCCGCCGATCTTGCGGATCGCCTGGTTGACGTCGTTGACGCCGGCCTGGCGGATCTCGTCGCGGGTGATGACGGTGGCGCCGATCGGCTCCAGCGACTCGACGCTGGGGAAGCGCGAGCCGGTGATGACGACGGTGCTTGGCGCCTCGTCGGCGTGGGCGGCAAAAGGAATGGATAAGGCAATGGCGCAGGACAGCGCGAGCGCGGTCGTCTCTTTGGAATTCATCGATTATTCATTGTTCGATCGTTAGGCCGGCGCGCGTCCCCGCATGCCGGCTCTCGTTACGGAAGCGCGGCACGAAGCCGTCTTCCCCCTGTCCTGGCCGGTATCCGGGCTAACAAGACCGACCTTCCCCACCTTCCTGGGCGCGAGCGCGAAGTGGTTATCGGGGTGGCCAGCCGCCATGAAGGCGGCGCTTGTTTACCGTTGCGGGGGCAGCACACGTTGGCGCGGCGCCGTAGGCACCTGCGCTCCGTGTTTCCCGTTTAACTGCACGCGAAGAAGCGCGTGCGGGCACCAGAACCGGCAAATTATAAACCCATCAAGCAACATTCCTTGCCGATTTTGTGGCGATATGTGAACTTTATGACAGTGTTTTCGAATATAGTGTGACCACAAATACAACTTAACAAAATTCAACTCTGACTTCCGGGGGGTGTTTGCATGAGATTGGGTTCCACCGTATTGCGAACGGGCGCCCTCGCCGCCCTGCTGGCGGCGGGAGCGGCGCTCACCGCCGACCTGCTCGCCGAACCGGCTCCGGCGCCAGCCGGCGCGACCGCAGCCGGCAAGCCGGCGCCTTCCCTCGACGGCATTGCGCTGGCGGCTGCCGACGCGGCGGCGGTCAGCGTGCCGAGCAGCCCCGGCGCCTGGGGCGGGGCCCGCACCGGGTCGGAAGCGACCCTGTCGGACCGCGTGGTCCACTACGACATCGACGCCACCCTCGACCCGGTCAAGCACACGGTGACGGGCCGCGAAAAACTCACCTGGCGCAACCGCAGCAGCGTGCCGGTCAGGAGCGTCTACCTGCACCTCTACATGAACGCCTTCGAGGGCACGGGCAGCACCTTCTTCACCGAGAAGCGGCTGCGCGACAGCGCATTCCGTTCCGGCGTCGACATCAAGCAAGGCGAATGGGGCCATATCGCCCTGCGCAGCGTCACCCAGGGCGACGCCACCGTGCCCTGGAGCTTCGTCCATCCCGACAACGGCCCGGCCACCGACCACACGGTGGTGCGCTTCGACCTGCCGGCCGCGGTCGCGCCGGGCGCCTCGACCACCTTCGACATCGACTTCCACACCCAGCTGCCGCGGGTGATGGCGCGCACCGGCTACTTCGGCAGCTTCCACCTGGTCGGCCAGTGGTTCCCGAAGATCGGCGTGCTGGAACTGCCGGGCGAACGCGGCGCCGCCGCGCCTCGCTGGAACGCGCACGAGATGCACCTGAACTCCGAGTTCTACGCCGACTTCGGCAGCTACGACGTGCGCATCACGGCGCCGAAAGCGTACACGGTCGGCGCCACCGGCGAGCCGCAGGGCCCGCCCGCCGAGAAGGACGGCATGCTGACCCACCGCTACGTGCAGGGCGACGTCCACGACTTCGCCTGGACCGCCGACAAGCGCTCCGCCAAGCCGATGGTCGAGACGTGGACCGGCCCGGGCAGCCCGACCGTCACCGTCACCGTGCTGTATCCGCCCGAGTATGCGGCCAGCGCCGCGCCGGCGATGAAGGCGGCCAAGGATTCGCTGACCTATTTTTCGAACACGCTCGGCCCCTACCCGTATAAAACGCTGACGGTCGTGATCCCGCCGCACAACGCGGAAGAAGCCGGCGGCATGGAATACCCGACCTTCTTCACCGCCGAAGGCTATGCGCAGGTCGAGCCGGGCACCGCGAACCAGTACCTGCTGGACTTCGTCACCATCCACGAATTCGGGCACGGCTACTTCTACGGCCTGCTGGCGAATAACGAGTTCGAAGAGCCGATGCTGGACGAGGGCCTGAACGAATACTGGGACCTGCGCATGCTGCGCGACCGCGGCCAGCAGGTGTTCGCCGGCACGCCGCTTACCCGCCGGCTCGGCTTCGCGCCGGGCTTCCAGCCCTTCGCCGCCGAGCGCAGCGGCACACCGCGCGGCGACGCCGCCGACGCGCCGGGCCAGAACGCCTACGACCGCCTGCAGGGCATCGGCCCGGTCTACAGCCGCACCGCGATCCTGATGCGCGACCTCGAAGCGCGCATCGGCAAGGAGCCGATCGAGCGCGCCTTCAAGGAATACTACCGGCGCTGGAAGTTCCGCCATCCGAGCACCGCCGACCTGCGCGAGACCCTGGCCGAGGTCAGCGGCCAGCGCGCCGCGGTCGAAGCCGTGTTCGCCCAGCAGGTGTATGCGGCCACCAAGGTCGACGACCGCGTCGCCGACTTCACCAGCCGCGAACAGCTGCCGCTGCCGGGCACGCGCCAGGTCGGCAGCAACTGGGTCGAGGACAAGCAGGCCGACCTCGACAAGCGCGTCGAGAAGGAGCGCGAGGCCTGGAAGAAGGCGCATCCGAAGGCGAAGGAAGGCACGGGCCCCTACCCCTTCCGCACCGAAGTCCTGCTGCGCCGCTACGGCGCCGCGGTGCCGCAGACCCTGGTCGTGAAATTCGCCGACGGCAGCACGGAAACGGTGCGCTGGGACGCCAGTGAAAGCTGGCGCAAGTTCAGCTGGACCAGGCCGGCGCGCGCCGTCTCGGCCGAGCTCGACCCGCAGCGCCTGCACTACCTCGACGTCAGCAAGCTGGACGACAGCCGCACCATCGAGCCGGACGCCAGCGCCTCGCGCCGCTGGACCATGGACGCCGCGGCCTTCATCGAATACCTCCTCACCCTGATCGCGACCGTATGATGAGCACCGACCAGACCCTCGCCCCTCCTTCCCTGGCGCCGCAGAACACCAGCGCGCGCCGCCGCCACGGCCTGCGCCCCCTGCTGGGCGCCATGCGCGCCGCGCTGCAGTGGCGCCTGATGCTGTGGTGGGCCGTGCTGCTGCTGCTGCCGACCCTCGTCGCCAGCCTGCCGGTATGGCAGATGCTGAGCGTGAACCTCGACCACTCGGCCCACGCGGCCCAGCTGGCGGACAAGCTCGACATGCTCGCCATCGCCGACCTGGCGGGCAGCGTCCGCGAGCGCTTCTCGCCCGCCATCGGCGCCGGCGGCATGGTCGCGCTGGCGCTGACGCTGCTGCTGTCGCCGCTGCTGGCCGGGATGAGCATCCACGCCGCGCGCGCCACCCGCCGCCCCGGCTTCATCGACCTGCTGGCCGGCGGCGCCCAGGAATATGCGCGCATGTTCCGCATGCTGGTGTGGAGCGCGGTGCCGCTGGTGGTCGTGGGTGTCGTGGCCGGCGTCGCCTTCAAGCTGGCCGGCAAGACGGTCGATGCCGCGATCCTGGAAAGCGATGCCGACCGCGCCTCGCACCTGGCGTTGATCGTCTCGGCGGTGGTGTTCGCGCTGGTACACGCCACCATCGACGCCGGCCGCGCCCTGCTCGCCAACGAACGCCGGCGCCGCTCGGCCATCGTGGCCTGGTGGGGCGGCGTGCGCCTGATGCTGCGCCGTCCGTTCTCGCTGCTGGGCGTGTACGTGGCGGTGACCGGGATCGGCCTGCTGCTGGCGGCCCTGCTGGCGCTGGCGCGCCTGCACGTCCCGGCGCTGGGCGCAGGCGGCACCGCGGCCGCCTTCCTGCTGACCCAGGCGGCGGTACTGGTGCTGGGCTGGATGCGCAGCGCGCGGCTGTTTGCGATGATGGCGCTGGTGAGGGCAAGGCCGCAGTAAGCGAACGCCGGCACCGTCGTTTCCGCCTGCGCGGGAACGACGACTGGGTTACCATGGCTTTTTCACTGTCCCGCCAAGGAGCCGCCATGTCCACCCGCCTGCCCACCTATTTCGTCTCGCACGGCGGCGGCCCGTGGCCATGGATGAAGGACCAGTACGGCGCCACCTACGACAGGCTGGAAGCCTCGCTGGTCGACATCAAACGCCAGGTGGGGGCAAGGCCGAAGGCCGTGCTGGTGGTGACCAGCCATTGGGAGACCGGGCAGTTCATGGTCTCGAGCGGCGCGGCGCCCGGCATGATCTACGACTACGGCGGCTTCCCGCCGCACACCTACCAGATCAACTATCCGGCCCCGGGCGAGCCGGAACTGGCCGCCCGCGTGGCGCAACTGCTGAACGCCGCCGGCCGGCCGGCCGGCCTGGACCCCGAGCGCGGTCTCGACCACGGCACCTTCTCGATGCTCTACCCGGTCTATCCGGAAGCCGACATGCCGGTGGTGCAATTGTCGATCCGCCAGGGCTATGACCCGGCCGTGCACCTGGCCGCCGGCCGCGCACTGGCGCCGCTGCGCGACGAAGGCGTGCTGATCGTCGGCAGCGGCCTGTCCTTCCACAACCTGCGCCAGTTCGGCCCCGGCGGCGCGCTCGCTTCGCACGCCTTCGACACCTGGCTGCAGCACGTGCTGCTGGAACTGTCGCCGCCCGACCGCGAACAGGCGCTGCTGCACTGGAGCGAAGCGCCCTTCGCGCGCCACGCGCATCCGCGCGAGGACCACCTGGTGCCGCTGTGGGTGGCGCTGGGGGCGGCCGAGCAGGAACCGGCGGCCTGCGTGTACCACGAGGAGAGCTTCTTCGGCGCCTTGACGGTATCGAGCTTCCGGTTCGGACAAGCCGCCTAAGGGCAATCCGCCCAAGTAACGGGGCCTCGAGCAAGCGTAGCGAGCGGCGGCAGTTCCGGTCGGGAAGCGCAGCTGTACTTACGGTACAGCGAGCATCGCAGACCGGAAATGCAACACGCAGTAGCTTGCTCGAGGTCCCTTCAGGTACCGCGCTTGCCGCGCGCGGCCTCTTCGGCTTTTTTCGCCGCCTTCTCGGCGGCGATGCGCGCCTTTTCTTCCATGTCGATGCGGTGCTTTTCCAGCGCCTCGGCGCGCGTGGCCGGGGTCTCCAGGCTGATGCGGCCCAGCGCGCCCTGGCGGTAGTCCTGCAGGAACACGTGGGAGGCTTTTTCGTAGTCGTAGTCGCCGCCGCGCACGCGGAAGCCACGGCGCGCGGCCACGCCCTCGATCACGCCGAAGCCGTCCATGCCCTCGGTCTTGAAACCGTAGCGGGCCGTGAGGAGCTGCGGGTAGCGCTCCAGCAGCAGCGTCCCCAGGAACTCGGCCACTTCTTCCTCGATCACGGCGTTGGTGCCGACCGCGTGGCTGGCGGCCAGCATCAGGCCGTCGCTTTCCATCGCGATCTTCGGCCACAGCATGCCGGGGGTGTCGACCAGCACCGTGAACTTGTCCAGGTAGATCTTCTGCTGGGCCTTGGTGACGGCCGGCTCGTCGCCGACTTTCGCCACGCGCTTCTTCAGCAGCGCATTCATCAGGGTCGACTTGCCGACGTTCGGGATACCCATGATCATGATGCGCAGCGGCTTGGTCGGCACCCCGCGGTGCGGGGCCAGGGTCTTGCACAGTTCCGGGATGCGGGCCACGTCGGACGGTTTCTTGGTCGTCATCGGATAGGCCGTCACGCCGTCCTGGGCGTCATACCAGGCGGCCCAGGCGGCGGTCGCGACGGGGTCGGCCAGGTCGGTCTTGTTCAGGACCTTCAGGCAGGGTTTGTTGCGGAACTTGC
This sequence comes from Massilia sp. WG5, assembly GCF_001412595.2. Classification (NCBI taxonomy): domain Bacteria; kingdom Pseudomonadati; phylum Pseudomonadota; class Betaproteobacteria; order Burkholderiales; family Oxalobacteraceae; genus Massilia; species Massilia sp. WG5. The sequence continues at coordinate 5,078,497 of NZ_CP012640.2, read as the reverse complement.
GCAGCTCCTCGACCATCGGGTTGCTGCTCGCCTGCGGCAGGCGCGCGTCCAGGACCTCGATGACCACATCGGTGTTTTCCATCTGCTCCGCGGCCTGCTTGCGGGCTGCGGCCATGTGGCCCGGGAACCATTGAATCGACATGCTTACTCTCAATATTGTGCGTACAAGCCGCTATTTTACGCTGGAGAAGGCCGTCAGCTCCTGTTCGGTAAAGGTCGGGTTCGCCACAGCCTGGCGCAGCAGCTCCGCAATGTCGCCGCGCCGCAGCAGGATCAGGTCCTGGCGCTGGCGCCCGAGTGCGCGCTGGATCAGCGGGTGGGCCAGCAGCCGGGCTTCCTTTTTCGGGGTATTCGGCACCACCCCGGTGAGCTGGATGGCGGCCTGGTCGGTCGCGTCGTATTCGCGCCCCACCGCCGCTTCGGCCTGGCCGGCATCGTCCACCAGCAGGCAGCGGATCGCGTAGGCCAGCGAAGCCAGCGCGTCCTCGGCCATGAGGGTCAGCAGGCCGCCCTCCACGTCTTCCCTGGGGATCATGCCCATGACTTCGTCCAGCACCGCCGGCCAAGGCTGCTGGTCCGGATCGTTCGCCAGGATGCATTGCCACAGTTCGGCGACGATCTCGCGCGCCCGGCCCTGGGTCTGCGGGGCCAGGAGGCTGGCGAAGCGCTCGGATGCGGGCATCAGGCGGGTCGCGGCCGCCGTGGCGCAGGCCAGCCGCTCCGCCTGCGGGAATGCCGCCAGGGCGGCCAACAGGGCCTGCTTGTCGTAGCTATACATCGAATCTGCCATTCGCACATTCTAACGCGCAAGCGGCTTTTGCCCGCACTCGCTCGGCGGCAGCGGCTGGCCGGGGTCGAAAGCCTGCAGCTCGCCGCTCGCCAGTTTCAGATCCCTGGCGAATTCGGTGAGGTAGCGCGTCCTTTCCTCGCTCTGCCATTCGGCGTCCGAAAAGCCCTCCAGCGGGTGCTTCTTGCTCGTGAATACCTTGCCTTCCAGGCGAGGCATCAGGGCGCGGTCGGGATCCGTGTTTTCCTTCAGCAGGTAGCCGTCGACGTCGCGCAGGGTCAGCGGCAGGGCCGCGTCCTGGTCGCGCATCAGCTTGCCGAACATGGTCAGCCTGAGCTCGTTGGGACCGGGACCGAGCACGTCGTTGAACGTCAGCAGGGCGAAGGGCCTGCCGCGCGTATCGTCGACCCGGCCGCTGACGATGTAGCGCCCCGGCATGCGCACCTCGGCTTTCAGGTAGAAGTCCAGCGAGCCGTTCTCGACCGCTTCGCGGATCTGGCCGGTCCAGACTGCCGGCAGCTCGGGCGTGTAGATCACGTCGAAGGCAACCACGCCGTTCTTGCCGTTCACGTTGTAGCTGACCTGGGTGCGGATGGTGCCCTTGAAGCCGGCCAGGCCGGTCTGGGCGGGCGCCAGCACGCCGGCGAAGGCGCCGTCGTTCGGCACCGGATCGGCGCCACCGCCGTCGTCGGCGAAGGCAATGCTCACCTGCGGCGTCTGGCGCGTGCCCTTGTAGGTGATGCCCTGCGCGACGGCGCGCGTGATCACCAGCGGCCGCACCTGGCCGGCGGCATCGACCGCGCGCAGCGAGAAGGCCACCGCCTCGCTGGCGGCCATGTAGACGCGCGACTGCGAGGTCTGCAGCTGCACGCTGCGGTCGGCGCCACCGCCCTGCAGGCGCATCGGGTTCATCTCGGTGACCGGGGCGTTCGGGGTGTTCTGGTCGGCGTTTTCCGACATCGGCCGCGATCCGGTCGGGTACTGGCTGCCGTCGCGGTAACTGCAGTAGGTATGGTCGGCCAGCTGGTAGTTGCTGACCAGCTGGCGGCGGCGCTCCTTGCGCTCGTCGACCGCCGGCAGGCCCTGCTCGTTCACCGGGTGGAAGAAGGGCTGGCCCGGCGGCGCCGGGGCCGGGGCCGCGCTGGCGACGGGCGCCGGGCCGCCGTGCTCCACCAGGCTCCAGACCAGGGCGGCCAGCCCGGCGAGCGTAAAAGCCGGCAGCGCCAGCCGGATCACAGGAAGGCGCAACCAGGGCCGCGGCGCGGACCTGGGCTTGCCGGGCTGGCGCCGCTGTTGCGGTGGTTTTTTAGCGCGCACTGTCCACCATCGCATTTCGGACCACCGATACGATGCCGCTCCAGTTCCCATTCGTGTAGTGGCGGTAGTTCTCGCCGTCGTCGCGGAAGGCGACCGCATGGAAGGCCCATTTGGTGCTGCCGCCATGGTTCGGTCCGGCGCCCAGGGTCAGGTCGTTGCAGAACCAGTCGCCCGGGTTGCACAGGGTCCGACCCGAATTGCCGGCGACGCCGCCCGCGCTGTGATAGGCCTCGACCTCGTCGTCCTGGCCCGGCAGGATGAAGGAATACAGCGTGCCGTTGGCGCCGGCATACATGTAGAACCAGATGTTGCGGGTGTCGTTGTGGTTGTACATGGCGCGCGCGGTCGCCACCCGCACGTCCTGCACCAGCGCCTCCGAGGTGGTCCAGGCGCCGATGTCGGCCAGTTCCGAACCGCCGCTGGAGCTGGCGGCGGCGCGCACCCACTTGATGTTCCAGCCGGTCTGGGCCCCGCCCGCGCTGCCGGCCAGGTCGCCGCACATGCCGACCGGGCTCGGCACGGCATTCTTCTTCATGCGCGCCGAGCCGCCGTAGTTGGCCAGGGTGTAGCCGAGCAGCAGGTCGCCGGCGCTGTGGGTCGCGATATAGCACCAGTTGTTGCCGGTGCAGAAGCAGTCGAGGGCGTTGCGGACCAGGTAGCTCTGGCTGGCGATGCTGCTGCGGCCGTCCCAGTTGACGGCCTTCTTGTTGACGCCCGCCGGCGCCGAGGCCGGGCCCCAGTAGGTGAAACTGTCGTAGTTGCCAATCGTGCCGCCGCCGTTGCGGCCGTTGATCCACAGGGTGTAGTTGGCGGCCGATGCCAGTCCGGTGAACGCGAGCAGGCACAGCGCAACGACGGTGCGCAGCAGTCTCATATCCCCTCCAGTCCTGTTTGTCGTGGAGGTTAGATATGGCCGCGTTATGCAGGGTTCCTGCGCCGGACTTAATCCAGCTCAGCGAGCGCCTTCACGTGCACGGCGACGCTGCGGCCCAGGGCCGACAGGTTGTAGCCGCCTTCCAGGCAGCTGACGATGCGCCCCTTGGCATGCTGGCGCGCGACCTCGACCAGCCGGTGGGTAATCCAGGCGTAATCGGCTTCGACCAGGGCCATGCCGCCCAGGTCGTCTTCCTTGTGGGCGTCGAAGCCGGCCGAGATGAAGATCATCTGCGGGCGGTGCGCATGCAGGGCCGGCAGCCACTGCTCCAGCACCAGCTTGCGCACCACGTCGCCGCCGCTGTAGGCCGGCACCGGAATGTTGACGCTGGTGGCCGTGACCGGGGTCGGTTCGGTGTACGGATAAAAGGGATGCTGGAAGAAGCTGGCCATCAGCACGCGCGGGTCGCCGCGGAAGGATTCGTCGGTGCCGTTGCCGTGGTGGACGTCGAAGTCGACGATGGCGACCCGCTCCAGGCCGTGCACCTCGAGCGCGTGGCGGGCGGCGATGGCGACGTTGTTGAACAGGCAGAAGCCCATCGGCTCGCCGGGGAGCGCATGGTGGCCCGGCGGGCGGATCGCGCAGAAGGCATTGTCGACGGCCCCCGCGATCACGTCGTCGGTGGCGGCGAGCGCCAGGCCGGCGGCGCGCAAGGCGGCGCGGTAGCTGTGCTGGCACAGCAGGGTGTCGCCGTCGAGCGGGTAGTGCTCGCCGGCGCCGGGCAGGTTGCCGCGCACCAGGTCGATGGCACCCTGGCTGTGGTTGCGCAGGATCGCCGCCTCGCCGGCCGGTGCGCCGTCGCGGCGCTCGACCAGGCCGTCCAGGCGCGCCAGGATCAGCTGGTCCTCGATCGCCTGCAGGCGCGCCGGCGTCTCGGGATGCCAGTCTCCCATCTCGTGCATGGAACAGTCAGGGTGGCTGTAGATTGCTGTGCTCATTATGCTGCGCTCATCCGTATCACATGGATCGGCGTTCTCGCATAGAATCGAAATGCCGAATAGATTGCCGATGGCGCTAATCTACCATGCGCCTTGGGCCGACGAGAAGAAGCCATCCATGTTCAAACAATTACACTCCGCCGCACGCCAGGTCGGCCAGATCGTGGTGGGCAAGGACCAGCAGGTCCGGCTCGCCCTCACCTGCCTGCTGGCCGGCGGCCACCTGCTGATCGACGACGTGCCCGGGGTCGGCAAGACCACGCTGGCGCATGCGCTGGCCCTGACCCTGGGCCTGCAGTTCAACCGCGTGCAGTTCACCAGCGACCTGCTGCCGGCCGATGTCGCCGGCATCTCGGTGTACGAGCGCGAGAAGAACGGCTTCGTGTTCCATCCCGGCCCCATCTTCACCCAGGTGCTGCTGGCCGACGAGATCAACCGCGCCACGCCCAAGACCCAGTCCGGGCTGCTGGAAGCGATGGAGGAGCGCCAGGTCACGGCCGACGGCGTCACGCGGCTGCTTCCCGAACCCTTCTTCGTGATCGCGACCCAGAACCCGGCGCACCAGATCGGCACCTTCCCGCTGCCCGAATCCCAGCTCGACCGCTTCCTGATGTGCCTGTCGCTCGGCTATCCCGACGCCAGCGCCGAGCGCGCGCTGCTGATGGGCGAGGACCGGCGCGCCATGCTGAAGACCCTGCAGCCGGTGATGCGCCCGGAAGAACTGCTGGATGCGCAGCGCTCGCTGCGCGCGATCCACGCTTCGGGCGCGCTGATCGACTACCTGCAGGCGCTCGCCCAGGAATCGCGCTCCGGCAAGCTGTTCGCCGAAGGGCTGTCGCCGCGCGCCACCCTGGCGCTGCTGCAGGCGGCGCGCGCCTGGGCCGCGCTGGAGGGCCGCGACCACGTGATCCCGGAAGACATCCAGACCCTGCTGGTGCCGGTCTGCGCGCACCGCCTGCGGCCGCTGAAGTCGGCGATCGGCGGCGGCGGCGCCAGCCGCGACCTGGTGCTGCAGCTGCAGAAGTCGGTGCCGGTATGAGTCGGCGCGTCTGGCGATGACGACCGCAGCCGTGACCAGGCTCCCGCTCGGCGTCCGCGTGTTCGGCTGGCTGCGCGGCCGGCGCAGCACCTGGCGCGAGCGCACCACCGCGCGCGACCGCGGCGAAGTGGAACTGAACCAGCGCCGCGTCTACATCCTGCCGACCCGCGCCGGCCTCGGCTTCGCGGCCCTGCTGCTGGCGCTGCTGGTCGGCTCGGTCAACTACAGCCTGGGCCTGGGCTTCGGCCTGACCTTCGTGGCCGCCGCCTGCGGCGTGGTCGACATGCTGGCCACCTACCGCAACCTGGCCCACCTGCACCTGCGCCCGGGCCGCGCCGGCGCCGTGTTCGCGGGCGAGGAAGCGCCGTTCGAACTGCTGCTGGCCAACCGCACCCGGCTCGACCGGTTCGCGGTCTGGGTCGACGTCGATACGGCGAAGGACCCGCGCCATGCGGTCGACGTGGCGGCGGGCGCGAACGCCACCGTGGTCCTGTCGGGCGCCAGCACCAGGCGCGGCTGGATGAAGGCGCCGCGCGTGCGCCTGGCGACCCGCTTTCCGCTCGGCCTGTTCAATGCCTGGAGCTACTGGCAGCCGGACAGCCGCGCGCTGGTCTATCCCTTCCCCGAACAGGACGCGCCGCCGCTGCCGGTCAGCGGCTATCCGAGCCCGGACGGCTTCGGCAGCGCCGGCAACGACGATTTCGCCGGCGTGCGCAGCTACCAGCCCGGCGACCCGCTGCGCCAGCTGGCCTGGCGCCACATCGCGCGCCTCGATCCCTCGCTCGGCGGCCAGCTGGTGACCAAGCAGTTCGAAGGCGGCGCGCTCGACGAGCTGGTGCTCGACCTGGACGCGCTGCCGCCGCGGCTCGACCTCGAGCTGAAGCTGTCGCGCCTGGCGCGCTGGGTACTGGAAGCGGAGCTGCGCGCCCTGCCCTATGCGCTGCGTGTCGGTGCGCGCAGGATCGACGCCGCGCTCGGCCCGGCCCACCAGGCGGCCTGCCTCGAAGCCCTGGCGCTGTACGGCAGCGCGGACGAGCGTCGATGAGCGCCGCCGCGACATCCGGGCCGCGCTCCAGCATGCCGCTGTCGCGCGACAAGCAGGACACCCTGCTGCTGCTCGCCAGTACCGTGCTGGTGCTGCTGCCGCATACCGCCCACCTGCCGCTGTGGGTGACGCTGCTGTGCAGCGCGACCCTGGTCTGGCGCGCCGCCCTGACCCTGCTGGGACGGCGCATGCCGGCCAACCTGGTGCTGGTGCCGCTGGCGGTGGCCGCGATGGCGGGCGTGCTGCAGACCTACCACACGGTGCTCGGGCGCGACGCCGGGGTCGCCATGCTGGTGCTGCTGGTGGCCTTCAAGATGCTGGAGATGCACGCGCGGCGCGACCTGTTCGTGGTGGTGTTCCTGTGCTTCTTCCTGGTGCTGACGAATTTCTTCTACTCGCAGGGCATCGGCACCGCGCTCCTGATGCTGGTCTCGATCGTGGCCCTGCTGACCACCCAGCTGTCCTTCCAGCTGACCGGCGCCGTGCCGCCGCTACGCACGCGCCTGCTGATGGGCGCGAAGATCCTGGCGCTGGCGGCGCCGCTGGCGGCCCTGGGCTTCGTGCTGTTCCCGCGCGTGGACGGGCCACTGTGGGGCATGCCCGACGATGCCCACGGCGCCCGCACCGGCCTGTCCGACAGCATGGCGCCGGGCCAGTTCTCGAACCTGGCGCAATCCGACGATCCGGCCTTCCGCGTGAAGTTCATCGGTGCGCCGCCGGCCCAGCCGCAGCTGTACTGGCGCGGCCCGGTGCTGGGCGCCTACGACGGCCGCACCTGGACCCGCCTGGGCCCGCACCCTTACCGGGGCCACCGGGCCGTGCAGCCGGTCTCGCTGTCGGTGCAGGGCGAGCCGCTGCGCTACCAGATCACGATGGAGCCGTCCAACACGCGCTGGCTGTTCGCGCTCGAGATGCCGCGCGCCCTGCCGCAATTGTCGGGCGGCGCGGCCGGCATCAGCCACGAGCTCGAACTGCAGGCCTCCAGTCCGGTGCGCGAGCGGATCCGCTACGAGCTCGCTTCCTACGTCGACTTCCGGCTGCAGGCCGGCGACAGCCTGGAGGACGCCTACCAGTGGCTGCTGCTGCCCTACGGCCGCAATCCGAAGGCGCTGGCGGCCGGCCAGCAACTGCGCCGCGACTATCCGGACCCGCTGCAGCGCGTGCGGGCGGTACTGCGCCAGTTCTCCACCGGCGGCTACGCCTACACGCTGGAGCCGCCGCTGCTGGGGGAGGACGCGGTCGACGAATTCCTGTACACCACCCGCGCCGGCTTCTGCGAGCACTATGCCGGCGCCTTCGTGTTCCTGATGCGGGCGGCCGGGATCCCGGCGCGCGTGGTGACCGGCTACCAGGGCGGCGAACTGAATCCGATCGACGGCTACTTCACGGTGCGCCAGTCCGACGCCCACGCGTGGAGCGAAGTCTGGCTGGCGCGGCTGGGCTGGGTGCGGGTCGATCCGACCGCCGCGGTGGCGCCCGACCGCGTGCAGCGCAGCCTGGCGCGCGCGCTGCCGGCCCCGGCGCCCTTCGGCCTCGAAGGCCTGGGCCGCCTGATGCAGCCGGATCCGGGTTCGCTGCTGGCCAGGGTCCGCTATGCGATCGGCGCCGCCAACAACGGCTGGAACCAGTGGGTGCTGAACTACACCCCGCAGCGCCAGCATGCATTGATGGAAACCCTGCAGGACCATGTGTTCAGCTGGCGCAGCGCGGGCCTGTTCGCGCTGGCCTGCGCGGTGTTGCTGCTGGCAGGAAAATTGTCGCGGCAACGGCGGGTCGACCCGGTCGATAGGCTATACTCGGCCTTGTGCCAGCGCCTCGGCCAACTGGGCTTGCCGCGTGCACCGGACGAAGGACCGACGGCCTACGCCGCGCGTGTCACCGGCGCCGCCCTTGCCCCCGAACCGAAGGCCGCCGCGGCCGAATTCCTGCGCCGCTACAGTGCCTGGCGCTATGCACCGCCGGCGCAGCCGCAGTCCTACGCGGCCGGCCTGCCGACCATCCTGAAAGAGTTGCTGTCCCGAGTTCGATGAAATCCTTTGTACCGCTGCTGCTTGCCTTCGCCCTCGGCGCTGGGCAAGCCTCCCACGCCATTGCCGCCAGCTCGACCCACCACGCCAGCGCCAAATCCGCCAAGACGTCCAGACTTGCCAAAAAAGCCAGGACCAAGCCTGTGCTGGCCGCGGCGGCGCCTGCGCGCCCGCGCATCGACTACGACGGCGAACAGGTCAATTTCGGCGAATGGCAGGCGGTGCGCGATTTCGAAGACGAGATGGTGAGCCGGAACGGCTTCGACCGCGCCGCACTGGACGAGATGGTGGTCAAAACCCGCTTCATCGATTCCGCCGTCCAGCTGGTGAAGCCGGCGCCGCCGGGCAAGCCGAAGAACTGGCAGGCCTACAGCGCACGCTTCATCGAACCGATCCGCATCAATGCCGGGGTCCGCTTCTGGAACGAGAACGCGGCCGAACTGGCGCGCGCCGAGGCGCTGTACGGCGTGCCGGCCGAAATCCTGGTCGGCATCATCGGCGTCGAGACCATCTATGGCCGCGACACCGGGCGCTTCCGCGTGATGGACGTGCTGACCACCCTTGCCTTCGCCTATCCGGAAGCGCCGAACCGCCTCGACCGCATGGCCTTCTTCCGCGGCGAGCTGGAACATACCCTGCTGCTGGCGCGCAAGGAAAACATCGATCCGTTCTCGCTGCAGGGCTCCTTTGCCGGCGCGGTCGGCATGACCCAGTTCATGCCCGGCAATGTCCTGAAATACGGCGTCGACTTCGACGGCGACGGCATCGTCGACCTGCGCAACTCGGCTGCCGACGCGATCGCCAGCGTGGCCAACTTCCTGGTCGCGCACGGCTGGGACCGCAATGCCACCGGCCCCTCGGTGTTCCCGGCCGACGTCGCGCCCAGCCTGGCCTGGCAAGCGCTGCTGGGCGGCCTCGAGGCGCGCTGGCAACCGGCCGAGCTGCAGAATGCCGGTGTCGTCACCCGCACGCCCCTGCCGGAACAGCGTCTTTACGGCTTGATCGACCTGCAGAACGGCGCCGACCCGACCGAGTACTGGGTGGCAAACACTAACTTCTTTGCTATTACTAAATACAATCGAAGTTATTTCTATGCCATGTCAGTGGTCGAGCTGGGACGCGCGGTGCGCCTCGCACGGGAATCCTGAGCCTTGCCAGGGTAGAAACTTTGTATCTCTTTGTAACGCTGCGGAAATATTACTGCTGAGTTAATGCAGTACTGATAAGCGGATACTCCCCCAGGGTATCTTCATTTCCTCATGTTAGTTCTTCGAGGAAACAGGCATTTCATCTCGATACCCCCACCATTCTTGGTCTTTTATTATTCTTTTTGGAAACGTGCGGCAGCGCATCGAGAATTGCTTTACACTTAAGTTTAAATAAAAAGCAATTAATTTTTCAGTGAGTTTGTGAGAGAATTGCATTGGGGCTATTGTTGCGACAGGACAACGAACTGAGCAAGCACGACTGATACTTATTGCTCTTAAGTACTAAATTGGAAATTAGTTGTATAATTTAGTAGAAATTTTCGAAACCTTGTTGGGAAACAAAGTCGCCAGCGAGCTCCTTCAACCCAAAAATAGGAATAGTGACATCATGACGAACCAAGTCGGCATTGATATGAACAGCGATTCGGAGAATGACGAACTGCTGCAGTACAACCCGAACCGCCTGCTCGACACCCTGATCGAGAACCTGCGCCTGAAGAACGACGCCGCCCTGTCGCGCGCTCTGGAAGTGGCGCCGCCGGTCATTTCGAAGATCCGCCACCACCGCCTGCCGGTCGGCGCTTCGCTGCTGATCCGCATGCACGAAGTCAGCGACCTGTCGATCCGCGACCTGCGCTACCTGATGGGCGACCGCCGTGCGAAATTCCGCATCAGCGACAAGCAGTTCAAGCCGAAAGACAAGGACAACAACGCCGGCGCCGGCGCGGAATAACCGTGGGCGCAAGGTCGGACGGCGGCAGAACCTGCCGCCGCACCGTGAGCATCAGCTACACCGACAGCAGCAGTACCGATTCTTCCTCGTGAGGGGAGACACCCAGCGCCAAGCCTTCGCGCCGGGAGCAGGAGAAACACGCTTTGAAGCGTGACATTCAGGCGGGGAACACGCCCGTCGACAGATAACGATCGCCGCGGTCGCAGACGACGAACACAATCGTCGCATTCTCCACGGTCTGCGAAATGCGCAACGCGATTTCGCAGGCCCCGGCCGCGGAAATACCGCAGAAAATTCCCTCTTCGGCCGCCAGTCGGCGCGCCATCTGTTCCGCCGCAGCCTGGCTCACGCTTTCGACCTGGTCGACGCGCGCCTTGTCGAAGATTTTCGGCATATAGGCTTCCGGCCATTTGCGGATGCCCGGGATCGACGAGCCCTCTTCCGGCTGGGCGCCGACGATGCGGATCGCTTCGTTCTTTTCCTTCAGGTAGTGCGACACGCCCATGATGGTGCCGGTGGTGCCCATGGCGCTGACGAAGTGGGTGACGCGGCCTTCGGTATCGCGCCAGATCTCGGGACCGGTGGTCTCGTAGTGGGCGCGCGGATTGTCCTCGTTGGCGAACTGGTCCAGGATGATGCCCTTGCCGTCCTTCTGCATCGACTCGGCGAGATCGCGCGCATATTCCATGCCGCCGGTCTTCGGGGTCAGGATGATCTGGGCGCCGTAGGCGGCCATGCTCTGGCGGCGTTCGATCGACAGATTGTCCGGCATGATCAGGAGCATCTTGTAGCCGCGAATGGCGGCCGCCATCGCCAGCGCAATGCCGGTGTTGCCGCTGGTCGCTTCGATCAGGGTATCGCCCGGCTTGATCTGGCCGCGCTCCTCGGCCCCGCGCAGCATCGACATGGCAGCGCGGTCCTTCACCGAACCGGCCGGGTTGTTGCCTTCGAGCTTGCCGAGGATGACGTTGTTGCGGGCCGCGGCGTCCGCGCCCGGAATGCGGACCAGCTGTACCAGCGGAGTGTTGCCGATCGTGTCCTGGATGGTCTTGTATGCCATGGGTTTGCTTCTGCTTTCTTGCGATCTCAAAAATGCCATTCTAATCCGAGATCAAGAGTGGCGTATTGAGGAGGCCGCAGAAGCCATGATTCGAAGCAATGTAGGGTGGGCACCACGTGCCCACGCAGACGTTCAGCCGAGCCTGCCTTCGCGTGGGCCCGGAGAGCCCACCCTAGCTGTCAGCTGGCGGCTTTAGCGCCTGCCTCAGGCTTCGCAGCCGTCTTCGAGGCCTTGGCCGGCTTGGCGGCCTTCTCGTCGGTCTTGGCCTTGGCGGCGCCGGAAGCGGCAGCCATCGGCGCACCTTCCATCGATTTGCCGTTCACCTGCAGGCCGGCTTCGGACAGCTTGGCGGCGCGCTTCTCGCCCACGCCCTTCACGCGCTTCTGGAAGTCGGCCCAGTCCTTGAACTCGCCTTTCTTGCGTTCGTCGAGGATGGTCTTCGACATGGCGGGACCGACGCCCTTCACCGAATCCAGCGCCGCGGCATCGGCCTTGTTGACGTCGACCTGGGCGAAGGCCATGCTCATCGACGCCGCCAGCGCAGCGATTGCGAGAAACAGTTTCTTGATCATTTTGTAATCTCCGTTGGTTGACTTATGAGGCGGCAGGCGCCGCCCGTATGTATTAACGGACCAGCACGCCCGGCGTTGACGCCGGGCGCTTACAAAAGATCAAGCTCAAGAATGAGAGTCGTCGGTGCGGCGGCGCTGCGCGAACAGCTCGTCGCGGGTGACGGTGGCGGTGCCCAGCTTGCCGACAACGATGCCGCCGGCCCGGTTGGCGGTGGCCAGCGCTTCGGCCAGCGGTGCGCCCGCGCCCAGCATCGCGGCCATGGTCGCGATCACGGTATCGCCCGCGCCGGAAACGTCGAACACCTCGCGCGCGTCCGCGTGCACGTGCAGCACCTCGTCGGCCGTGTACAGGCTCATGCCCTCTTCCGAACGGGTCAGCAGCAGCGCCGTCAGGCCCAGCTCTTCGCGCAGGTTCTGGGCCTTTTCGGTGAGCTGCTCCTCGGTCTTCCAGGCGCCGACGATGCGCTTGAGTTCCGACTTGTTCGGGGTCAGGATGGTGGCGCCGCGGTAAGGCGTGAAGTCGTCGCCTTTCGGGTCGACCATGACGGTCTTGCCGGCGTCGCGCGCCATGCGGATCATCTCCGCCACGTTGACCAGGCTGCCCTTGTTGTAGTCGGAGAAGATGATGACGTCGTAGTCCGGCAGCACGGCCTTGAACTGGGTCAGCTTGTCGCGCAGCGTGGTCTCGCTGGGCGCTTCCTCGAAGTCGATGCGCACCATCTGCTGCTGGCGGCCGATCACGCGCAGCTTGACGATGGTGGAGATCTGCTCGTCCCGCTTCAGGTAGCTGTCGATGCTGGATTCGCGCAGGATCTGCTCGACCTCGTCGCCGGCCTCGTCGTTGCCGACCACGCCCAGCAGGCCGCAGTGGGCGCCCAGCGCGGCGGCGTTGCGCGCCACGTTGGCGGCGCCGCCCAGGCGGGCTTCGCGGCGCTCGATGCGCACCACCGGGACCGGGGCTTCCGGCGAGATGCGCGCGACGTCGCCGAACCAGTAGCGGTCGAGCATGACGTCGCCGACCACCAGCAGGCGGACGGTCTCCAGGGCCGGTGCTTCGGCCTGGCGGTAGCTGTCGGTCGGCAGCAGGCGGCTTGGGATGTCCTGGTGCATCGTCGACCTCACTTGCTGGTCAGGACCGAACGGCCGATCCCGTGGTATTCGACGCCCAGGCCGGTCATCAGGGCCGGTTCATAGAGGTTGCGGCCGTCGATGATGACCGGGTTGCGCAGGAGCGACTTGATCTGCTCGAAGTCGGGGCTCCGGAAGGCCTTCCACTCGGTGACGATCACCAGCGCCTCGGCGCCGTCGAGCGCGTCCATCGGCGCATCCTTGAATTCGATGCGCGCCAGCTTCTCTTCGCCCAGCGCATCACCGCCGAAATCGAGCGCCAGCACCCGGCGCGCTTCCTCCATCGCCACCGGATCGTGCACGGCGACGGTGGCGCCGCGCCCGATCAGCTCGGCCAGCAGCACGCGCGACGGCGCTTCGCGCATGTCGTCGGTGTTCGGCTTGAAGGCCAGGCCCCAGACCGCGAAACGCTTGCCGGACAGGTCTTCGCCGAAGCGCGCCACGACCTTACGGCCCAGCACATGCTTCTGGCGCTCGTTGACGGCCTCCACGGCACTCAGGATCAGCAGGTCCTGGCCGTACTGGCGCGCGGTGCGTTCGATCGCCTGCACGTCCTTGGGGAAGCAGGAGCCGCCATAGCCGGCGCCGGCATACAGGAAGCTGTGGCCGATGCGCGGGTCGGAACCGATGCCGTGGCGCACCGCCTCGATGTCGGCGCCCACCTTGTCCGCCAGGTTGGCCAGCTCGTTCATGAACGAGATACGGGTCGCCAGCATGGCGTTGGCCGCGTACTTGGTGAACTCGGCCGAGCGCACGTCCATCCAGTAGGTGCGCTCGTGGTTGCGGTTGAACGGCGCGTACAGCAGCTTCATGAGCTCGCGCGCGCGCTGGCCGCTTGGGCTGTCGTCATGGCCGATGACGATGCGGTCCGGACGCATGAAGTCCTCGACCGCCGCGCCCTCCTTCAGGAATTCCGGATTCGACACCACCGTGAACTCGCTCTGCGCGCCGCGCGTGCCGAGCTCTTCCCTGATGGCGGCGGCCACGCGGTCGGCGGTGCCGACCGGCACGGTCGACTTGTCGATGATGACCTTGAAGCCGTCCATGTGACGGCCGATACTGCGCGCGGCGGCCAGCACGTACTGCAGGTCGGCCGAGCCGTCCTCGTCCGGCGGGGTGCCGACCGCGATGAACTGCAGCTGGCCGTGGGCCACACTGGCGGCGACGTCGGTCGAGAAATGCAGGCGGCCGGCGGCGCGGTTGCGCGCGACGATCTCTTCCAGGCCCGGTTCGTGGATCGGGATGCCGCCGTTGTTGAGCAGGTCGATCTTGCGCTGGTCGACGTCGAGGCAGAACACATCGTTGCCGAGTTCAGCGAGGCAGGCGCCGGTGACGAGACCGACGTAGCCGGTGCCGATAATCGTAATTTTCATATGCTTAATTCATCAATTCATGACATTCAGTTCTTCGGTACGGCGCGGGGGATAGGTTTCCCATTTGCTGCATCCCGGGCATTGCCAATAATACTGGCGCGCCTTGAAACCGCAGTGGCTGCACTGGTAGCGCGCCAGCTTCTGCGTGTATCCGTGGACCAGGTTTTTCACCATGGACAATTCTTCCCAGACATTTGCTGGCGCATCCATCAGGCGCGCCTCGAGCAGCTTGTCCAGGCCCAGCAAGGTCGGGTTGCGGCGCAATTCCTCGACCACCAGCTGTTTGGCAGCGTCGACGCCGTTCAGTTCGATGACGGCCTTGAACACCACCTCGATCAGATCAATGGATGACGCTTCCTGCAGGTAGGAACGCAGCAGGTTCACGCCTTCCTGCGGCCGGCCGACCTTGCGGTAGCCGTCCATCAGCCGTGCGGCGACCAGCGCCACGTGGGGCACGCTCTGCTGCTCGACGCGGCGCCAGGTCTTCAGGGCGCCTTCGATGTCGCCCTGGGCGGTCTGGGCGTCGCCGTACAGCATGGTGGCGCGCACGCTCTTGCGGTCGGCCTGCAGCGCCTTGTCCAGCAGCTGCATCGCATCGGCCGGCTGCATGTGGACCAGGGCGTCCTGGGCCAGCTCGCAATAGAACTGGGCGATTTCCTTGTGCTGGGCGCCGGCGCCGGATTCCTGCAGGCCTTCGGCGGCGGCGATCGCGCGGCGCCATTCCTTTTCGCGCTGGAAGATCTCCAGCAGCGCACGCCGGGCCTGCACGCCGTATTGGGTATCGACCAGCAGGTTGAAGGTTTCCTCGGCGCGGTCCAGCAGGCCGGCCTTCAGGTAGTCCATGCCGAGTTCGTACTGGGCGTGCACCTGCTGCTCGATCGGCAGGTCCGGGCGCGACAGCAGGTTCTGGTGGACGCGGATCGCGCGTTCGGTCTCGCCGCGGCGGCGGAACAGGTTACCGAGCGCAAAGTGCATCTCGGCCGTTTCCGGGTCGAGCTTGACGATTTCGATGAAGGCGTCGATCGCCTTGTCGGGCTGCTCGTTGAGGAGGAAGTTCAGGCCCTTGAAGTAGCCGCGTGGCAGGCTGCGCGATTCGGAGACGAGTTGCTTGATGTCGACGCGGGCGGCGATCCAGCCGAGGGCAAAAAAGACGGGGATGCCGAGCAGCCACCAGATTTCAAATTCCATGTGATTCTTGTTCTGTTATGAGGACAGCTCAGCGGGGCGTGACGCTGTCGGGTTGCGGGGCGCTGGCGGCAGTGCCGGCGGCGCTCTGCAGGGCCTGGATGGTGTTCTTGTGCTGGGAACTTTCGCGGCGGTGGCGGAACACGGTCGGCGTCACCGCCAGGATGCCGAGGAAGGCGCCGGCGATGAAAAAGGCCAGCAGCATCAGCACCAGGGGGCCGCGCAATTCATAGCCCAGGAAAAAATGCAGGTCCACCGGATCGGTGTTCTTCAGGGCGAAGCCGAAAAAGAGGACGAACAGGATGCATCCGAGGATGGTGGAAACAATCTTCATCTCATTAGGTCCTGTCAGGAAACACGTCAAAGGCGAAGTGTCGCATATTTGGGAGGAGTTTTCAAAAGGCAGACCCCGTCGTTCCCGCGCAGGCGCGAACCCAAGTTTTGCGTAAGTTATCGAAATGCGAACAAACCTGGGTCCTCGCCTTCGCGGGGACGACGTATCGGCGAAAAAAAACGGCATCCCGTGAAGGACGCCGTTTCTGCCTGCCGGACGGCAGACGACTCAGTCTTCGATGATCGGTTGCCCGACCATCGCGTCGACCCGTTCGCGCAACTGCTTGCCCGGCTTGAAGTGGGGCACCCGTTTTTCGGGCACCATCACCTTGTCGCCGGACTTCGGATTGCGTCCGATGCGGGGCGGCCGGCTGTTCAGCGCGAAGCTGCCGAAACCGCGGATCTCGATGCGCTGGCCGGTCGCCAGGGCGTTGGTCATCGCATCGAGGATGGTCTTGACAGCATATTCCGCATCTTTTGCCACCAGCTGCGAATAGCGCTCAGCCAGGCGGTTGATCAGCTCGGACTTGGTCATCTGCGTGGTCCCAGGTTAATAACCCTTGCTTAGTTCTTGTTGTCGAACTTGGCCTTCAGCAGTGCGCCCAGCGAGGTGGTGCCGGAAGCAGCGCTGTTGTCCGAAGCCAGCTTCTGCATGGCTTCCTGGGTGTCGGCATTGTCTTTCGCCTTGATCGACAGCTGGATGCTGCGAGCCTTGCGATCGATGTTGATGACCAGGGCTTCGACCTTGTCGCCCACTTTCAGGTGGGTGCCGGCATCTTCCACGCGGTCACGCGAGATTTCCGAAGCGCGCAGGTAGCCTTCGACTTCGTCGTTCAGCGCGATCACGGCGCCTTTCGGCTCAACCGATTTCACGGTGCCGGTGACCAGGGTGCCCTTGTCGTTCAGCGAAGCGTAGTTGTTGAACGGGTCGCCTTCCAGCTGCTTCACGCCCAGCGAGACACGCTCGCGCTCGACGTCGATTGCCAGAACCACGGCTTCCAGCTCGTCGCCCTTCTTGAACTTGCGCACGGCTTCTTCGCCGGCTTCGGTCCAGGACAGGTCCGACAGGTGCACCAGGCCGTCGATGTTGCCCGGCAGGCCGATGAACACGCCGAAGTCGGTGATCGACTTGATCGAACCCTTGACCTTGTCGCCCTTCTTGTGGGTCATGCCGAAGTCGTCCCACGGATTCGCCTTGCACTGCTTCATGCCCAGCGAGATACGGCGACGCTCTTCGTCGATTTCCAGGACCATGACTTCGACTTCGTCGCCCAGCTGGACAACCTTGTTCGGAGCCACGTTCTTGTTGGTCCAGTCCATCTCGGAGACGTGCACCAGGCCTTCGATGCCCTGCTCGACTTCCACGAACGCACCGTAGTCGGTCAGGTTGGTGACCTTGCCGAACAGGCGGGTGCCTTGCGGGTAGCGACGCGACAGGCCGGTCCACGGATCGTCGCCCAGTTGCTTGACGCCCAGCGAGACGCGGTTCTTTTCCTGATCGTACTTCAGGACCTTGGCGGTGATTTCCTGGCCGACGGTCAGGACTTCCGACGGGTGACGCACACGACGCCATGCCAGGTCGGTGATGTGCAGCAGGCCGTCGATGCCGCCCAGGTCGACGAACGCACCGTAGTCGGTGATGTTCTTGACGACGCCGGTGACCACGGTGCCTTCCTTCAGCGTTTCCATCAGCTTCGCACGCTCTTCGCCCATCGATGCTTCGATGACGGCGCGACGCGACAGCACGACGTTGTTACGCTTGCGGTCCAGCTTGATGACCTTGAATTCGAGGGTCTTGCCTTCGAACGGGGTGGTGTCCTTGACCGGACGGGTGTCGACCAGCGAACCCGGCAGGAATGCGCGGATGCCGTTGGTCAGGACGGTCAGGCCGCCCTTGACTTTGCCATTGACGGTGCCGGTGACGATCTCGCCCGACTCCATTGCTTTTTCCAGAGCCAGCCACGATGCCAGGCGCTTGGCCTTGTCGCGCGACAGGATGGTATCGCCGAAACCGTTTTCCAGCGATTCGATGGCCACGGAAACGAAGTCGCCAATCTGGACTTCCAGTTCGCCCTGGTCATTCTTGAATTCTTCGACGGGGATGAAAGCTTCCGATTTCAGGCCGGCGTTGACGATCACGAAGTTGTGATCCAGACGAACGACTTCGGCCGAAATGACTTCGCCCGAACGCATGTCTTGACGCGACAGCGACTCTTCGAAGAGTGCTGCGAAGCTTTCCATGCCGGTATCTTGATTTGCTGCAGTAGCCATGAGTTTTTGAAAGGTTAGCCAGCAGAACGGCGATATGCCATCTGAACTGGGTCAGGTTGAAACACACCCGCCGCTTGCGCCGCGGGCACCACTAGCTGTGCGACCACCACGCGAGCACCTGCGCGACCGCGTCATCCACGGTCATGTGCGAGGTATCGAGGAGATGCGCACCCTCTGCCGGCACCAGCGGCGCCACGGCGCGCTGTGTATCGCGCGCATCGCGGGACTGCAAATCCGCCAGCAGATCGTCCATATTAGCAGAAAACCCTTTGTCAATCAATTGCTTATACCGGCGTTGCGCACGTGCCTCAACGCTTGCAGTCAGGAAGACTTTTAACTTGGCGGCGGGGAAGATCACGGTGCCCATATCGCGCCCGTCGGCTACCAGGCCCGGCGTCTGCCGAAAGCCCAGCTGCAGCCCGAAAAGCGCCTGGCGCACGGCCGGCAGCGCCGCGATCTTCGACGCCATATTGCCGACTTCCTCGGCGCGGATGGCGTGGCTGACGTCTTCCGTGCCCAGGTAGATGTGGCCGCCGTTGAAGCGCGCCGGCAGGTGTTCGGCCACCTTGGCCACCGCATGCTCGTCCGACAGGATGGTGCCGCGGCGCAGCGCCGACAGCGCGGTCAGCCGGTACAGCGCGCCGGAATCGAGCAGGTGGAAGCCCAGGTGGTCGGCGACACGGTGCGCCACCGTGCCCTTGCCGGACGCGGTCGGGCCGTCGATGGTGATGACGGGAATATTGGAATGTGGCATGTAATCAGGATAAATCGTTCTTGGCGATCCCTGCAAATGTTTCGAAGTAATCCGGGAAAGTCTTGGCCACGCATTTCGGGTCGTTGATGCGCATGGCGTTGCCGCGCCGCGCCTTGCCGTCCAGCGAGGCCAGCGAGAAGCACATCGCCATCCGGTGATCGTCGTAGGTGTCGATGGTGGCCGGCGACAGCTGCGCCGGCGGGGTGATGCGGATGTAATCCTCGCCCTCTTCCACGATGGCGCCCACCTTGCGCAACTCGGTCGCCATCGCGGCCAGGCGGTCGGTTTCCTTCACGCGCCAGCTGGCGATATTGCGCAGCGTGCTGACGCCGTCGGCGTACAGCGCGGCCACGGCGATCGTCATGGCGGCGTCCGGGATGTGGTTGAAGTCGGCGTCGATGGCGCGCAGCACGCCGTTCGAACGCGCTTCGATCCAGCTGTCGCCCTTGACGATGGTGGCGCCCATCTGCTCCAGCGCGTCGGCGAAGCGCACGTCGCCCTGGATGCTGTCGCGGCCCACGCCCTCGACCCGCACCGGCCCGCCGGCGATCGCGCCGGCCGCCAGGAAGTAGGACGCCGACGAGGCGTCGCC
The DNA here is from genome assembly GCF_001412595.2 of Massilia sp. WG5. Taxonomy (NCBI): domain Bacteria; kingdom Pseudomonadati; phylum Pseudomonadota; class Betaproteobacteria; order Burkholderiales; family Oxalobacteraceae; genus Massilia; species Massilia sp. WG5. The sequence goes on along the minus strand of NZ_CP012640.2, from coordinate 5,059,201 downwards.
TTCGACGTGGATGCTGCCCGGGCTGCGATAACGCTGGCCCGGCCGCACGGTGAAGGACGACCAGCCGTCCTGTTCGACCGTCACGCCGAAGCGGCGCATCAGGTTCAGCGTGATCTCGATATACGGCTTGGAGATCAGCTCACCCTCCACCTCGATCGTCACCGGCTGGTCCCTGGCCATCAGGGGCGCGGCCATCAGGAGCGCGGTCAGGAACTGGCTCGACACGTTGCCGCGCACCGACATGCGCGACGCGCTCAGCTGGCCGCGGCCGATCCGCAGCGGCGGATAGCCCGGGTTGCCGGTGTACTCGATGCGGGCGCCGACGGCGTTCAGGGCGTCGACCAGGTCGCCGATCGGGCGCTCGTGCATGCGCTGCACGCCGTGCAGGGTATAGTCGCCGCCGATCACGGCCAGGGCCGCGGTCAGCGGACGGATCGCGGTGCCGGCATTGCCCATGTAGAGGTCGGCCTGCTGCACGGGGAGCGTGCCGCCGGTGCCGTGCACGACATGGGTGCGCTCATCGCGCTGTTCCCAGCGGATGCCGAGCGACTTGAGCGCTTCCAGCATCACCTGGGTGTCGTCCGAGGCCAGCAGGTCGTGGATGGTGGTGGCGCCTTCGCTGAGCGCAGCCAGCAGCAGCGTGCGATTCGAGATGCTCTTCGAGCCCGGCAGGCGAACCGTGCCTTCGACGTGCATGACCGGCTCGAGGTCGAGGTGTTCGGGGTAGTGTTTGGACAGCGTCATAGATTACTTTCCTGATTCCTGATCCGGACTGGGCGGTTTTTCGGCGGTTTCGATCGTTTCGATCCATGCGCGCCGGGCGCGCTGGGCGTTGCCGTACACGGCTTCGAGCCCGGCCGCGTCGGAGCATGCCAGGCATTCGCGCAGTCCATTCAATTGTGCCAGATAGGCATCGAGCTCACCGAGCAGCGCATCGCGGTTCGCCAGGCTGATGTCGCGCCACATCTCGGGCGAGGAGCCGGCGATGCGGGTGAAGTCGCGAAAGCCGCTGGCCGCATACTGGAACAGCAGGTCGGCATGCGGCTTGTTGGCGATGTCGTCCACCAGCGCATAGGCCAGCAGATGCGGCAGGTGGCTGACGGCGGCGAAGACCTTGTCGTGCTCGCCCGGCGTGAGGAGGTGGATGATGGCGCCGCACTGGCGCCAGGCGGCCGCCACCCGGTCGACGGCGGCCGGCGGGTTTTCCGGCAGCGGGGTCAGCACCGCCTTCTTGCCGCGGTAGAGGTCCGGGATGGCGGCGTCCGGGCCGTTCGATTCGCGTCCGGCAATCGGATGGCCGGGCACGAACTGGTGGATGCGCTCCTTCAGCACCGCACGCGCGCTGGCGACCACGTCCGACTTGGTGCTGCCTGCGTCGGTGACGATGGTGTGCGGTTCCAGCCATGGCAGCAGCGCCGCGAGGATGCCGGCGGTCTGCGCCACCGGCGCCGCGAGCAGCACCAGGTCGGCGCCGCGCAGGGCTTCTTCCGGATGCTCGCTGACGGTATCGACGATGCCGAGCTGGCGCGCCCTTGCCAGCGCCTGCGCCGAGCGCTCCAGCCCGACGATCTCGCGCGCCGCGCCGGCCGCCTTCAGGCCGAGCGCGAAGGAGCCGCCGATCAGGCCGACGCCGACGATGACGACTTTATCGAACATTCAGGCCAGCGCCTTACCGAGCGCCTCGATGAACCTGGCGTTCTCCTCCGGCAGCCCGATCGAGATGCGCAGCCACTGCGGCAGACCGTAGGCGCCGACCGGGCGCACGATCACGCCCTGCTTCAGCAGTGCGATGTTGACGCGGCTGCCCGCGCCGTCGTCCTCGCCGACCTTGACCAGCACGAAGTTGCCGTGCGAGGGCACGTACTGGAGCTTGAGCGCGTCGAAGGCGGCGGTCAGCTGCCGGTAGCCGGCGCGGTTGTTTTCAAAGCCCTTCCGCAGGAAGTCCTTGTCGTTCAGGGCCGCGATGGCCGCGGCCTGGGCCAGCGAATTCACGTTGAAGGGCTGGCGGATGCGGTTCATCAGGTCGGTCACCGCCGGCTGGGCGATCGCGAAGCCGACGCGCAGGCCGGCCAGGCCGTAGGCCTTCGAGAAGGTGCGCGAGACGATCAGGTTCGGGAACTTGCGCACCCACTGGGTCGACTCGAACTGGTCTTGCTGCTCCAGGTATTCGTTGTAGGCCTCGTCCAGCACCACGATCACGCTGGCCGGCACTTTGGCCAGGAAGGCCTCGATCTCGGCCGCCGGAATGAAGGTGCCGGTCGGGTTGTTCGGGTTGGCGATGAACACGAGTTTCGTATCCGCGTCGATCGCGGCCGCCATCGCGTCGAGGTCGTGGCCGTAATCCCTGGCCGGCACCACGATGCCGCGCGCGCCCACGCCCTGGGTTGCCAGCGCATACACGGCGAAGGAGTACTGCGAGTAGACCACGGCCTGGCCCTGCTGGACGAAGGCATGGGCGGCGATCTCGAGGATGTCGTTGGAGCCGTTGCCGAGGGTGATCCACTCGGCCGGCACATCGTAGCGCTTGGCCAGCGCGGCTTTCAGCTCGAAGCCGTTGGCGTCCGGATAGCGGCCCAGTTCCGCGGCGGCGTCGAGCATCGCCTTCTTCGCCGATTCGGGCATGCCGAACGGGTTTTCGTTGGACGCCAGCTTGACGATGCTGGCTTCATCCAGGCCGAACTCGCGGGCGACTTCGGAGATGGGTTTGCCTGCCTGGTAAGGGGCGATGGCGCGGACGTATTCAGGACCGAATTGCGACATGGAGACTCTCGATAACTAATAGATAAGGGATCACAGGCCGACCGGGTAGGAGCCGAGAACTTTGAAGAAGGCGGCGTTCGCCTTCAGCTCCTCGAGCGCGCGCGCGACCGCGGCATCCTGGTGGTGGCCTTCGACGTCGACGTAGAAGTAGTACTCCCAGGTGCCGATGCGCGCCGGGCGCGATTCGAAGCGCGTCATCGACACGCCGTGGACTGCGAGCGGCGCCAGCAGCTTGTAGACGGCGCCGGCCTTGTTCGGCACCGCCAGCACCAGCGAGGTGCGGTCCTGGCCGGACGGGCCGGCGGCCTGGCGCCCGATCACGGCGAAGCGCGTGCGGTTGTGCGGGTCGTCCTGGATGTGGGCCTGGACCACGCCCAGCTTGTACTGCTCGCCCGCCATCTCGCTGGCGATCGCGGCGACGGTCGGATCCTGGCTGGCCAGCACCGCCGCTTCGGCGTTGGAGGCGACGGCGCGGCGTTCGATGTGCGGATGGTGCAGGTTCAGCCAGGCCTGGCACTGGGCCAGCGCCTGCGAATGCGCGCAGACCACCGTCACGCCGTCCATGCTGCCGGTCTTCGACATCAGGCTGTGGTGGACCGGGATCGAGACTTCGCCGCTGATGATGGCGGTGGTGGCGAGCATCAGGTCGAGGGTGCGGTTGATCGCGCCTTCCGACGAGTTCTCGACCGGCACCACGCCGTAGTCGGCGGTACCGGCCTCGGTGGCGCGGAACACTTCGTCGATCGACACGCAGGGCATGCCCTCCACCGCGCTGCCGAAGTGCTGGAACACGGCCTGCTCGCTGAAGGTGCCGGTGGGGCCGAGATAGGCGACCGTGACGCGCTTCTCCAGCGCGCGGCAGGACGACATGATCTCGCGGAAGATGGTCTGGACGTCCTTGTCCTTCAGCGGGCCGGGATTGTTGTCGGCGACCTTGCGCAGGACCTGCGCCTCACGCTCGGGGCGGAACACCGGCGCGTTGGTCTCGGCCTTCACGTGGCCGACTTCCTGGGCCACCTTGCCGCGGCGGCTCAGGAGTTCGAGGATTTGCGCGTCGATCGAATCGATCTGGTCGCGCAGGGGTTTCAACTTGTCTGTCATTGTCTGCTCATGAATGGTGAGTTCGCGCCCGTAGGGTGGGCACCCCGTGCCCGCCCTACCGCCCCGCAAACTCGTTCAAATAATCGACCAGGGCTTGCACGCCCTCGATCGGCATCGCGTTGTAGATCGATGCCCGCATACCGCCGACGGACTTGTGGCCCTTCAGTTGCAGCAGCCCGCGCGCCTTGGCGCCGGCCAGGAATTGGTCGTTCAGGGATTCGTCGCGCAGGTAGAAGGGTATGTTCATGCGCGAACGGCATTCGGGCGCCACGCGATTCCGGTAGAAATCGTCGGCATCCAGCGTCTCGTACAGCAGGCGCGCTTTTTCGATATTGCGGCGCTCCATCTCGGCCACCCCGCCCAGCTTTTTCAGGTGCGCGAATACCAGGCCGGCGATGTAGATGGCGTAGGTCGGCGGCGTGTTCAGCATCGAGTCGGCATCGGCCACCGCGCGCCAGTTGAAGACGCCGGGGCAGATCGGCAGCGCGCTGTCCAGCAGGTCGTCGCGCACGATCACCAGGGTCAGGCCGGCCGGGCCGATGTTCTTCTGGGCGCCGGCAAAGATCACGCCATACTTCGAGACGTCGATCTGCCGCGACAGGATGTGCGAGGACATGTCGGCGACCAGCGGCGTATTGCCCTGCACCGTCGGCACGAAGTTGAATTCGACGCCGTCGATGGTTTCGTTGGTGCAGACGTGCAGGTAGGCGGCGTCAGCGCTCAGCTTCCAGCTTTCCTGCGGCGGCACGGTGGTGAAGCCGCTCGCTTCGCCGGATGCGGCGACGTTCACCTTGGCGTAACGGCGCGCTTCCTTGATCGACTTGCTCGACCACGAACCGGTCTGCACGAAGTCGATGGTGGCCGGCTGGGGCTTGCGTCCCGCCAGGTTCAGGGGCACCAGCGAATTCTCGCCCAGCCCGCCGCCCTGCATGAACAGGATCTTGTAGTTGGCGGGAACCTGCAGCAGCTCGCGCAGGTCGGCTTCGGCCTGCTTGTAGATCGAGATGAATTCGGGGCCGCGGTGGCTCATCTCCATGACCGACATGCCGCTGCCGTGCCAGTCGAGCATTTCGCTGGCGGCCTGCTGCAGGACTTCTTTCGGGAGAACGGCTGGGCCGGCGGAGAAATTAAAAACCTGGGTCACGCGCACCTCGTCCAATGATTATTGACCGACCACGTCTTGCATGGTCTGGCTCATGAGCTTCTGAATCCGCGGCATCATCACGCGGTTGCTGATTTCCGTACTTTGCGCCATCAGCTTGGGCATGTTCGCCATCATCTTGCGGCCCAGCGGCGACCGGTAGAAAGCGGTCAGCTGGTGCAGTTCGTCGACCGTGAAGCTGTTCGCATACAGGGGCTCGATCTCGGCCAGCATGTCGTCGACCAGCGTCGGGTCCGAGAACAGCACGTGCATCTTGGCGACCAGTTCCGGCAGTTCGGCGTCGAATTTTTGCAGCGCCCGCGTCTTCTGCTCGTTGTTCATGGTGGCGTCGGCCTGGAGCATGCGCGACACCGTCTCCCGCATCTGGGCCGGCATCAGCTCCTCGGCCTGCTTCATGGACTGGGCCATCAATGCGCGCACGTGCATCGCATCCAGCATCTGCCGGGTCGCCTCGACCGCGGCCGGTGCAGCGGCAGGCGCCGCCTGTACGACCCCGATGGCCGGGAAGAACAGGAGGACGGAAACGATGGCGGCGAAAGGTGTTTTCACGAAAAAATTCCAAGATGTCGAACCGCGGGCGCAAGTGTTGCCGCCCATACATCGGTGACAGGCAAACACGATTTTCGCACGAAACTTGCAAAAAATCCTTATGCATCCCGATTTTTCGCCGCAATGCAGCATGTCCACCGAAAGAAAAACGGCCCGTGCATCGCTGCACGGGCCGTCCCGGAGGGTTTCAGTTGCAACCGCGAGAATTACTCCGGCGCCGGCTCCAGCTCGACCTCGTCGACATCGCTCTCGACCACGCGCTGCAGGCCGGACAGCTTGGTGCCGTCCTCGACGGCGATCAGGGTCACGCCCTGGGTCGCGCGGCCCATCTCGCGGATCTCGGACACGCGGGTACGGATCAGCACGCCGCCGGTCGTGATCAGCATGATCTCGTCGGTCTCGTCGACCAGGGTCGCAGCCACCACCTTGCCGTTGCGCTCGGTGGTCTGGATCGCGATCATGCCCTTGGTGCCGCGGCCGTGGCGGGTGTACTCGGTGATCGGAGTACGCTTGCCGAAGCCGTTCTCGGTGGCCGTCAGGACCGACTGCTGCTCGTTCTCGGCGACCAGCAGCGCGATCACGTTCTGGCCCTCTTCCAGGTTCATGCCGCGCACGCCGCGCGCGGTACGGCCCATCGGGCGCACGTCGTTCTCGTCGAAGCGCACGGCCTTGCCGGCGTCCGAGAACAGCATCACGTCGTGCTTGCCGTCGGTGAGCGCGGCGCCGATCAGGAAATCGCCGTCGTCCAGGTCGACCGCGATGATGCCGGCCTTGCGCGGATTGCTGAAGTCGCGCAGCGGGGTCTTCTTGACGGTGCCCAGGCTGGTGGACATGAAGACGTAGTGATCTTCCGGGAAGCTCGAGTTCTCGCCCGACAGCGGCAGGATCACCGTGATCTTCTCGCCGTCCTGCAGCGGGAACATGTTCACGATCGGCTTGCCGCGCGAGTTGCGCGAGCCCTGCGGCACTTCCCACACCTTCAGCCAGTACATCCGGCCGCGGTTGCTGAAGCACAGCATGTAGTCGTGGGTGTTGGCGATGAACAGCTGGTCGATCCAGTCCTCGTCCTTGGTCGCCATCGCCTGCTTGCCGCGGCCGCCGCGCTTCTGGGCACGGTATTCCGAGATCGGCTGCGACTTCATGTAACCGGTGTGCGACAGGGTCACCACCATGTCCTGCGGGGTGATCAGGTCTTCGGTTTCCAGGTCGCTGGCATTGTGCTCGATGGCCGAGCGGCGGCTGTCCTTGCCGTTCTCGGTGTAATCGGCCTTGATCTGCGCCATTTCGTCGACGATGATCGCGGTGACGCGTTCCGGACGGGCCAGGATGTCGAGCAGGTCGGCGATCTGCGCCATCACGTCCTTGTACTCGTTGACGATCTTGTCCTGCTCGAGGCCGGTCAGGCGCTGCAGGCGCATCTGCAGGATTTCCTGGGCCTGCTCGTCGGACAGCTTGTACAGGCCGTCCTGCTGCATGCCGTAGTGCTTCGGCAGGTGCTCCGGACGGAAGGCGTCGATGCCGCCGGCGGCGCCGGTTTCGGTACGCATCAGCATCTCGCGCACCAGGGACGAATCCCAGGCGCGCTGCATCAGCTCGGTCTTCGCGACCGGCGGGGTCGGCGCAGCCTTGATGATGGCGATGAAGTCGTCGATGTTCGCCAGTGCAACGGCCAGGCCTTCCAGCATGTGGCCGCGCTCGCGCGCCTTGCGCAGTTCGAACACGGTGCGGCGGGTGACCACTTCGCGGCGGTGCGACAGGAAGCACTCCAGCATCTGCTTCAGGTTCAGCAGCTTGGGCTGGCCGTTGACCAGCGCCACCATGTTCATGCCGAAGGTGTCTTGCAGCTGGGTCTGCTTGTACAGATTGTTCAGCACCACTTCCGGCACTTCGCCGCGCTTCAGCTCGATCACCACGCGCATGCCCGACTTGTCGGACTCGTCGCGGATGTCGGAGATACCTTCCAGTTTCTTGTCGCGCACGTTCTCGGCGATACGCTCGAGCAGCGACTTCTTGTTCACCTGGTAGGGCAGCTCGTCGACGATGATGGCCACGCGGCCGCCGTCCTTGCCGTATTCCTCGAAGTGGGTCTTGGCGCGCATCACCACGCGGCCGCGGCCGGTGCGATAGCCGTCGCGCACGCCGGACACGCCGTAGATGATGCCGGCGGTCGGGAAGTCCGGCGCCGGGATCAGCTCGATCAGTTCGTCGATCGTGCAGTCCGGGTTGCGCAGCACGTGCAGCGCGCCGTTGATGACTTCGGACAGGTTGTGCGGCGGGATATTGGTGGCCATGCCGACCGCGATGCCCGAGGAACCGTTCACCAGCAGGTTCGGGATGCGGGTCGGCAGGACCGTCGGCTCTTTTTCCTTGCCGTCATAGTTCGGCTGGAAGTCGACCGTGTCCTTGTCGATGTCGGCCAGCAGTTCCTGGGAGATCTTGTCGAGGCGGCACTCGGTGTAACGCATCGCCGCGGCGCTGTCGCCGTCGATGGAACCGAAGTTGCCCTGCCCGTCCACCAGCGTGTAGCGCAGCGAGAAGTCCTGCGCCATGCGCACCAGGGTGTCGTAGATCGACGCGTCGCCGTGCGGGTGGAATTTACCCATGGTTTCGCCGACCACACGCGCGCACTTCAGGTAAGGACGGTTCCACACGTTGTTCATCTCATGCATCGCGAACAGCACGCGGCGGTGCACCGGCTTGAGACCGTCGCGCGCATCCGGCAGAGCACGGCCCACGATCACGCTCATCGCGTAATCGAGGTAGCTCTTGCGCATTTCTTCTTCCAGAGAAATTGGAATTGTTTCTTTTGCGAATTGATCCATTGGCGAGTCGGCTGTTTTCGGGGCCTGTGCGGGCCACCAGTTTTAAGTTTCCAAGCGTTCGATTTTACCACGCGCGCTATATCAGCAGTGCATTTTGAAAGCAAGTCCAGCACGCTTGACATGTGCACGATTAGTAATTTGACACATGCCTGTCATAAACTTTCGTCAAGCTTGCGAGCCGCTCACAACACGTTGTTGCGCAGAAACAACGCGACAAATCCCATGCATTGCAAATGGGGCCTGCTGCGGTCGTGCAGATGTAGCGTATGTGGCAAAATGGCCGAGAAGTTAATTGCTTGTTTCACAATGCGAAACGGGCGCGTCAGTTTGAAATGTTAGTATTCTGCCCATGCGCTGGCTTATATCTGTGTTGGCGCAATTTCGCAGCGCGAAAGAATTTACCGAAAGGAAGAAAAAAATATGAAAAAATTAGCAACCCTCATGCTCGCAGCTTCGGCAGCGATGGCCGGCAGTGCTTTTGCACAAAGCGCACCGCCGTATGCGCCGCTGACGACCGACATCCAGGCTCCGAAGCCCTACAGCGCTTACGTGCAGGATGCTCGCGGCGTGATTGCGCGCAATCCTTTCGGCCTGTGCTGGCGCACCGGCTACTGGACCCCGGCCGATGCAGTCCCGGGTTGCGACGCACCGCTGTGCGTGCCGCCGGAGAAACTGGAAAACGGCAAGTGCGTCGCTCCGCCGCCGCCGCCGGTCGAAGCGCCTGCTCCGGCGCCTGCCCCGGCACCGGCTCCGGCTCCGGTCCCGACCTCGGAAAAAGTGAGCTACTCGGCTGACGCCTTCTTCGACTTCGACAAAGCCGTGCTGAAGCCGGCCGGCAAGGCATCGCTGGACGACCTGGTCTCGAAGCTGAAGGACATCAACCTGGAAGTCATCATCGCCGTCGGCCACACCGACTCGATCGGCACCGATGCCTACAACCAGAAGCTGTCGGTCCGCCGCGCAGAAGCCGTCAAGGCCTACCTGCAGAGCAAGGGCGTGGAATCGAACCGCATCTACACCGAAGGCAAGGGCGAGAAGCAGCCTGTGGCCGACAACAAGACTGCCGCCGGCCGCGCCAAGAACCGCCGCGTGGAAATCGAAGTGGTCGGTACCCGCAGCACCCAGCAGCAGTAATCTGCCACTGGGCGAGCTGATTGCCAGATAAAGCCCCGCTTCGGCGGGGTTTTTTTATTCGTCGTCCCCGCGAAGGCGGGATCGAATTTTTTCTCAGCATCCAACCGTCGCGCTGCGGCATTTCCGCTATTATTCCGACCTATGACTACGCAAGAAAAGACGGCCAACGCCGACCCCCTGGAAATCCAGAAGTTCAGCGAACTGGCCCACCGCTGGTGGGATCCAACGTCCGAATTCCGCCCGCTGCACGAAATCAATCCGCTGCGCCTGGAATGGATCAACTCGCGCGTGCCGCTGGCCGGCAAGAACGTGATCGACATCGGCTGCGGCGGCGGCGTGCTGTCCGAATCGATGGCGCGCAAGGGCGCCAAGGTGACCGGCATCGACCTGTCGAAGAAGGCCCTGAAGGTGGCCGACCTGCACAGCCTCGAATCCGGCGTCGAGGTCCGCTACAAGCTCATCGCGGCTGAAGACATGGCCGCCGAGGAAGCGGGCCAGTTCGACGTCGTCACCTGCATGGAAATGCTCGAGCACGTTCCCGATCCGGCCGCCATCGTGCGCGCCGCGGCGACGCTCGTGAAACCGGGCGGCCATGTATTCTTCTCGACCCTGAACCGCAATCCGAAGTCCTATCTGTTCGCGGTGATCGGCGCGGAGTACGTCCTGCGCATGCTGCCGCGCGGCACCCATGACTATGCCAAGTTCATCACCCCGGCCGAACTCTCCGGCTTCATCCGCGCCGCCGGCCTGCAGCTCGAAGGCATGAAGGGCCTGAGCTACAATCCGCTTACCAAGATCTACTCGCTGAACCAGGACACCGACGTGAACTACATGGTGGCCTGCACCAGGCCCTTGTAAGTTCGCGCTGCAACCCGTACCCACAGAAACCGCATGAGCTTTCCCTCCCGCCTGCCTGCGCCGCGCGCCGTCCTGTTCGACCTCGACGGCACGCTGGCCGACACCGCCCCCGATCTCGCCGCCGCCGTCAACTGGCTGCGCACCGAGCGCGGCCTTGCGCCGACGCCCTACGAGGTGCTGCGCCCAACCGCCTCGGCCGGCGCGCGCGGCATGATTGGCGCCGCCTTCGGCCTTGCGCCGGGCGACGACGGCTATGAAGAACTGCGCCTGCAGTGGTTCGACCGCTACCAGTCGGCGATGGCGGTGCACAGCACGCTGTTCGACGGCGTGCCCGAACTGCTGAAGGGCATCGAGGACGCCGGCATGGCCTGGGGCGTGGTCACCAACAAGCCGATGCGCTTTACCGATCCGCTGATTCCGCAGATCGGCCTGGCGCACGCCGGCTGCGTGGTGTCCGGCGACACCACTGCCCACGCCAAGCCCCACCCTGCCCCGCTGCTTGAAGGCGCGCGCCGGCTGGGCCTGGCGCCCGAGCATTGCTGGTACGTCGGCGACGACCTGCGCGACGTCGAAGCCGGCCGCGCCGCCCGCATGGTCACGGTGGCCTGCGGCTGGGGTTATTGCGGCGAGATCCCGCCGGCCACCTGGGGCGCCGATTATCTGCTGGAGACGCCGCAGCACCTGCTGCAGGTGCTGCGCGGACTGATCGAGAAAGCGGCGGCCTCGGCCTGAACGTTACACATCTTTACGATTGATACAGGGATCGGTCTATCTCTACACAATGCTCCCCAGTAATCTACTCCCATCGGACAACGCAACACCTGAGGAGCAGAGAACATGGAAGCCATCAAGACCACCACCAACCGCATCCACCCGCTGATGGCAGCCGCCGCCGCATCGGTCATCGTCGTCAGCCTGGTCGGCGCCGCCGCGATCACCGGCATCCTGCCGAGCTCGAACAGCGCGCCGTCGCCGCAAGCCGCGGCACTGATGACTTCGCAGAACGGCTACGCCCCCGCCTATCCGGGCGCCGCGGCCCCGGTCGCCGCTCCGGTCAACGCTTACGGCCAGCCTATGCAGGCGCAGCCGGTCGCTTACGGTCAACCGGTCCAGGGCGCCTATGCCCAGCCGGCCGCGGCAATGTATGCGCAGGCTCCGGCAGCCGCTCCTGCCCCGGCGCCGGTGGTCATCAAGGAAACCGTGATCAAGGAAGTGCCGGTGAAACAGGCAACGCCGCGTCCGCGCACCGTGCACACGAGCTATGCCCGCCATGAAGAGCCGGCCTACTACGCACCGGCGCCGCGTCCGGCCCCGCAGCCGAACTACATCGGCATCGGCACCGGCGCCGTGATCGGCGGCCTGATCGGTAACCAGGTCGGCGGCGGCAACGGCAAGAAACTGGCCACCGTGGCCGGCATCATCGGCGGCGGCATGCTGGGCAACCAGATGATCAATACCAACCGCTAAGCCGTTCTGCTTTATACGGAAGCCGCAGCCGCCCCAGGCGCTGCGGCTTTTTTACGTTCTCAGGGCTTGCGGAAGACGCTGACGATGATGTCGCTCGGGAACAGGCGCAGCAAGGGAATCACACACAACACGGCGGCATATTGCAGGTAGAGCGAGGGACCGGAAATATTGCCCGCGCAGCGGATCCGCTCCAGCAGGCCCTTGGCGCGCAGCGACGGCAGCTCGCCCGAATGGACGCGCTGGAAGCCATGCCTGCCCACCAGGCGCTCGAGGTTGGCGGGACGGAAATAATGGACGTGGGGCGAAGGCAAGTCCTTCTGCCACAGGCGTTCGAAGGGACTGCGCCAGCCCAGTTTGGCAAACGCCTTCGACAGCCGGTAGAAGAAGCCGGCGCTGTTCGGCAGGTTCAGGATCAGCAGGCCGCCCTGCTCCAGGCGCGCATGACAGGCGTCGAGCGCGGAGCGGATGTCGGGAATATGTTCGATGACGTCGTTGAAGACGATGATGTCGAAGGTCTCGCCGGCTTCGAGCGCATCCGGGAAATAGCCCGGGCGCACCGGCAGCCCACGCGCCGCGGTGCGTCCGCCGACCACGGCATCCGGCTCGATGCCGAGCACCTCGAAGCGCTCGCGGGCAGTCTCCAGGAACCAGCCATGGGCGCAGCCGACGTCGAGCAGGCGGCGCGCGCCCGGCCGGGCCAGCCCGCGCGCGAGCTCGACGATATCCCGGAAATTCTCCTGGCGCAGCGCCTTCAGGCCCAGCTCGCGCTCATCCTCGTCGACCGGGCTACCTTCCGGCTGCTCATTGATCGCACCTTGCAGGGCAGCACTTTCGTACCCACATGCGTGACAGGACGCATGCCATCCGGCCAGGCCGGCGGTTTGAGCGGTGCCGCAGACGATACAACTCATATGATCTCCGTTGGTCTTCATTGGGATATCTCCAGCAACTTTGCATGATAGTCCTTGTTTGACAACTGAAATCTATCGAAAGCTAACATCCGCTTGCAATTTCGAGAGATGCGGATCGCTGCACACCGCCGCAGTTTGCAGTACAATGAGCTTTCTTCGTTGGGGGGCGACCTGGTTTCGACGTGGGTTGCAAAGCAGCGCAGGGCATACCGAGGACTGGTTACCTCGTAAATACATCCAGAAATCAATAACTGCAAACGATAACTCGTACGCACTCGCAGCCTAATCGCTGCTAGCTCTACATCACCTCGCCTCTGGGGTGAGCCGCAAGGCAAGTAGAGTCATTTACAGAGGCTAGGAATCAACTGGGTCACTTGGTTGCTTCCGAAATTTAAGGTGACTCGCTAGTACACAGGGTGCACATCCCCGTTGTGCTGGTTAAATTAAAAGATAGTGCTAAGTATGTAGAACTGTCTGTAGAGTGCTTGCGGACGCGGGTTCTTATCTCAGGACCGAGAAGTGTGCATACTTATTTCTCTCCTTCCTCATCTTTCCCTGCTTTAAAGCTGCCACACGGTCACTTGTGTAGGTGTGCATCGTTATCTGCCGCGTTCTGTACTTGAGAGTTTGTGGGCTTGCTTCGCTTACCTTTTGGTTGGAAGCGTCTTTGCGCTCTGACGAACCTCGCAAATGTATCCCGAATCATCGGTCTAGAATAACCGCGCGAGTGAGCCCTCGACTGTAGACGCCCCGAACCGACTTCGTCGCAAACTCCGCGTGTTCGGCCGCGCTCTGCTGTTGGGTCGCTATGGGCTTGCGTGGGTTCCACATCTGAGCGAGGACACTAAGAACATTCCAATCTTCCTGCCCTGTCGCCCAGCCTCGTCATGTGGAGGAACGCGAGCATTTTGCCGCCCCGTTATTCTTACGACTTCTATTCATCACGCCCTCCGGCTCCGCTATCCACTACGGTGCGCGTCCTTGCCCAGCAATCTGGCGCATATGTTAGACGCAGCGACGCGCCGTTCTCGCAAGGCATACGAATCTATCCGGGCGCCGGCGCTGACTGCTCCCAAAACCGCGATTTTGCCAGCGCGCCGCGGTTGCACTTGGTGGCATTTGCCGACGCTGCAGCGGCAAGGCGTCGGTACTCATCACTCGATAACGCACTTGCCGTTAACGGTTCTGCCTCCTTAGTACTCCCGCTAGCGACGCAAAAGTCCCTAATCCCGCCGGTCGCATAGCTTGGAAAACGAGTTTTCGTCTGGCGGAGTCTCCGCAAGACTAGCGTCGTCAGTGTTGCGAGCTCAGCGGTCCATCCCGCGAATCAGCCTGCCTTCCCAGCTTTATTGCCGCATTCGAGCGCCCCACACCAGTACATCGCAGCCCCCTTTCAAGCGAGTTCCCGTACCACAAGGGTGACCGCGCTAGCCATTTGCCACTCACCCCTTGGCGGCCTACCTGAGAATCTCTTTGCCCATTGTCTTTACTGAGAAGCGGCCGCAACCATTTGATGACTGACAGTGTTGATTAGTGTAGCGATAACTGACAGTGTTGATTAGTGCAGCATGAGTGTAAGTCATTGAATTTAAAAGAAAATATTGATTTTTGCTTGTGTCTGCAATACACTCGACGCTAAGAGGAGATAGTTGACAGTGAGAAACTTAAATGGGCAGTTTTGCCGAATTGGAATTAGTTCCCGAGAGTCACTCCAGTGCGCACAAATAGCTGGGGCACACATCGGTTGACAGCTCAAGCGCGTTGCGTAACGGGGCAGCAGGATTGTCGCCTTAGTCAAGAAGAACGACCGGCTTGACTCTGCCAACAGGAATCAAAGGATGAATTTATGGCACTGAAGAATGTTCGGAAGAAGCAGGTAACTTGGTCTGGCACCCTTACTTGGGAACTAAAAGACAGAGCGGGAGTTCCGATTTCTGTGTTTTCCGAATTCTGCCGAAAGCTCACGGGCCTTGCCTACGCTACTCAGTTACGTTATACCACCGTAGTCGCAAGATTTATTGACTACCTTTACGAAGTTGAAGTACTAGGTGGCCCGCCGGTTAGTCGCGCTGTCCTTAACAAAGCCATAGACCATTATTTAGCTTTGCTTCGCAGCGGGGAGAACATATCCCTTTCCGTTGGCGAAGGAGCGAACGCATGCTATGCGGAAGGCGACCAAGCTAGCGAGCTGGCGCTGCGCAACGTGGCTAAGCGGCTCGGCATTGAGCCCTTATCATCAGGCAGTTGGGACAACACATTAGCACCGCTAAATATGTTCCTTCGTGTTTGTGCAATGCTAGAGCAAGAGGCTAAGGAAATTGCTGTTTTAAAAGGAGGCATTGACGCAAGCCTCGTTAACGCGGCAGAGTGGGACTATCGACCACTGTTGCAAGCAGTTGACGGGATAAGCGCATTTAGTGTTGAAGAAGTCTGGCACCTCAAGCATTCAACAATGCTAGGGGGTGTCATCCGCTTTCGAGGCAACAAGCTAACACGTCCAAAAGGTCTGAAACAGAGCAGTAGGCAGAAAAGCCAAGTGGACGTCGATTCGCTTGATTTCCCTGAAGATTACTTTCCTGCGCTACTGCAGAGCACAACCTCATGGCGCGACCGAGCGCTCTGGACCCTATTGCTTGCGAGCGGCATTCGGCGTTCGGAGGCACTCAACTTGCGGTGGTGTGACGTCGATTTTGCTGCACGAGAGGTTTACGTGCTCGACCCAAACCAGCAGCGCTACGGCCGACTCGTCCCGACTGACGTGCGCCAACTCCGCTTCAAGGGTCGAAGTGTTTCGCAGACCTATATGCGACTACCATATCGCAACTGGTTCTTCGAATACCTTAGCCGATATCGGAGGGAAGAATACCGGCTGCCAATGGACGGCAACGACTTCGTATTTCAATATCTCTTCGCCACCTACCATGGGCGCCCTCTTCACAAAGCGACGGACGAAACACTCAACGATTCCTTTAAATCGGCAGTCAAGCGTGCCCGCATTCCCGGCCCGGCAATCAACAGGAATTATGTGTGGACAGCGCATTCACTAAGACACGCTTATGCACGGCACATGCTAAACGATTTTAATGTTCCAGGTCAGGAGCGGCCTGGTTTATCCGAGGTAGACGTTCAAGCACTGCTTGGCCAAAAGCATATTGGCTCAACACGCAAATACGCGAAGCCGCATGCTAGCCGACTCCGCGAAAAGCTTTTAGCGCACGACCACCAATACATCCAAGGTATCGTTTCGTTGCCTGGTCAGACACCCCAATTGCCTGCTCCCGCTCTCCAATCGGAAAAAAATGCAAATTAACCTTTCCGTTACGCCAACTGTCATTAGCAGACCGGACCTCATGTCCGTCTTCAACCGCGCCTTAGCCAACGCTCGGCAGTATACTGATGCGGTGCTCCCTCCAGTTAGAAGCGGGACTAACGAGGCCCTCGACGGTTGTCTTGCGAGCCTTTTTCAGCTTACGCTGTCACACCGAGATGATGAGGCAACTGGGGCTGCAGCGGTCCTCCTAAGCTTGGCCTACGAGGGGGCGGTTATGCTACCCGCTATATGCCCTCCTCTACGGCAGATTGCACCATGTGACTACCCATTTTCGGTGCCTGGGCTGCTCGCCTCTGTCGATGGCTATGTATCGAGTTTGAAGCCGCGCTGGCTACGCAAAGACCACCATCTACATCTTTTACTTGCCACGGACTGCAGAAGTGCTGGGCAGTTCGATATCTATGCATTCGAGCGACTGCACAGTTGGCTGAATAACGCTAAGTCGCGTGAAGCTAAATTTACGTTCAGTAGCCCGGAGTACATGATGTTGAGGGGACTTGAACTAGCTGAAGGAAGCTCGCTTAGCCGAGACGTACGCCATGGATATCTAATTTGGCGCGTATCAGAATCGGATAAGTCCATGGATTTTTCAGAGTTTATGTCCAACCCAAAGAATCTGCAAGGAATGCGGGTCCATGGACATGAACGTGAACGCATTGAGCTCCACACGCATGTCGAGCGCCGGCGCGTTCTCGAAAATGTCCGTGCGGCGAAGTCGAAAGAGAATCGCCCATTTCCACCATTTGTTCAAAATCTGTTGGACATCGCGGA
This sequence comes from Massilia sp. WG5, assembly GCF_001412595.2. Classification (NCBI taxonomy): domain Bacteria; kingdom Pseudomonadati; phylum Pseudomonadota; class Betaproteobacteria; order Burkholderiales; family Oxalobacteraceae; genus Massilia; species Massilia sp. WG5. The sequence goes on along the minus strand of NZ_CP012640.2, from coordinate 5,042,335 downwards.
CCGTGATGATGCCAGCGCACCGGAAGCCTACTTTGCGGCCCTAACGGCAGGGTCTAATGTCAAGGGGTTCCGTCCAGACCGGTGGATAGAGAAGCCCGTAAACTATCCAGGACGTAAAAAAATTCACGTTGCTGTGCTTGGGAAATGCTGGTTTATTGCGTTTCAAGCCTTCCTTGGGCGCCGTAAACTGGACTACGAGACAGACGGCCAGGTCCGTTCCACCCTGCATTTGTTTGCCGACTATCTGCTTTTATACCTACCATGGTGGCTTGAAAAGAATCCTGAAACAAACATCAGCTTTCCAGCGTCCCCTAAAGACTTCTTGCGATACTACTTTGTCGACCGCACGCGGTTTCACAGTGAGGAAGAAGAACAACTTGGTATCCTGCCTAAAACATTCAATGACCTGATGAAATTGCGACGTCCCACACCGGATTCTCGCAACATTGTCCGCATAATCCTGCAGAAATTTTTTAACTTTGTTATCACTTACTTCGAGGAAAACCAAGACTTCGTTACCGCAAGGATGCAGAACCCAATTCGTAGCGACTTCGACAATGAGGTTTCCTCTCGACGCGGGAAAACGAATAAGGTGCCTTTCACAGAGGACGTATTTCCTTTTCTAATCCATTACGCTCAGGCGGTTGAGGCTTTTGGCGAATACCTTCAGCAACAAGCTTATGAGAAAAACATTTTTCAAAAAACTCGCGCTACAAGTGAAGGTTACGAGACGGGTTCTTGGGGCTACGTTCCTATCTTTTGGTACCGCGGCCGCCAATACCGCGTCGACTGGCTACCGGGGATTTACTTAATAACCAGGCGCACGCTTCAAGCAAATCCAGATGATACCGCGGGTCTTTATGTGAGCGGCGTCAGAATTAATAGCGGCAAGCAACGCAACGTTACGTTACAATTTCCTCATCTCACAGTAATTCGATTGTTCATTGCGATGGTTGAGACCGGTCTTCGTGGGCAGTCTATACAGTGGCTCGACCGGAGGACGTTCGATAGCATTGCTTCGCCTGTCAGTTCCCTAACTAGCCTATATGGCTCTCCCTTAAGTCAAAATTATCATTCGTTATACATTAATACAGATAAGACACATGAGCCATGGGACAATCTCGTATCATGGCGAGTACGCCGTGCAATGCTGAGTGAAAAGTATTTTCAAGATTCTGTTATCGATAGCTACGTGAATCGTGAAATCCAATACGAAGACCGTGAACACACGCGCTTCGCGCCTATGCTGCCACTCTTTCGCTCGGACCGGAGCCCAAAGCCCGTCTCCGACACCAATTACAGCATGCGGTGGGTTGAATTTCTCCATGGGTTTCAACTGTTCTACAACACAAGAGACGGGGTCGACAGGACTGGTGAAATGGACGCGCTTGTTCTCTTAGCCGAGCGAGAGAACGCGGCCCCTACGGGCTCTCCATTTGACCGCTTCACTGCGATACATACACCTCATGCCTGCCGGGCCACATACGCTACACTGAGAGACGGAGACCTTGAAGTATCCGAGATAGCCGACCAAATAGGACACGGTAGCACAGTCGTAACGTGTACTTACCAGATACCTCAGCAAAAGCGGTTGGCTTCCAAGCTGAAGGAGATTGACAATGAGATGATGGGCGTGGGCATATACGACCCGGACAAGAACTCGCAAGTTTATCTTCATCCCGAAAAGCAAGATAGTTCAGTTCGACAGGCATTTGACAAGAGTAGAGAGCAGGCGATGTCGGACTACGGCTTCATTTCCGGTGTTTGCCTTTGGTCACTTTCCGAGCTTGACGGAGATACCTCGACCTTGGAACTTTTGAGGCAAAGCCCAGCAAGCGTTATCCGGTGGCACTCGACACACATTTGTCCTGTGGGCAATCAGTGTCCAAAGGAAGTTGTCGCGAACGCGGGAGGCCTGTATCGATGTGGTATCTGCCCATTAGCAGCAAAGTGTGTAGACAACCTTACGGCAATTGAAGCAAAGCAGAATGAGCTCCTTGAGCGTATCCGAACAGCCGCCCTAAGGCAAAAACTGCTAATCAAACAAGGTGCGGCCCAAGAGGAAATAGACGCCCTCCATCGTGAGATGCAACTGGATACAAAGGAACTCTTGGGTTGGAGGTTATCGGCCGAGATTCTTCGGGTTCGTCTGCATAAATTGGGCCTACCAAGCGCTGAATACCACGTTGACAAGCCCGACTTAGTCCGCAAGCAGCTCCAGCTGGTGTCACGCAGCAGCTCTGAAAGCGAATTCTTCCTGCAGCGAATCGCAGACTCTAATGCCTACCCATCCTTAGAATCAGCTGAAGTCAGGGCGAAAGCAACTCGATACGCTCGACTGATACTAGCTCGCCAAGGCCGTTTGGAAGAGGCTGCTTTTCTCGATTTACGACCGCATACTGAGCTGTCTGTCTTTGCATCGCTTATCAAACCATACGCGAAAGCAAAAAACCTCACCCTTACTGAACTTGCAGAGGCAATCGATTCACTGCCGAGCACGGCTGTCCTGTCAGAGGCGCGCGATTTGTCGTTGCTGGTAGGTTAGCATGGGGGTTCCTAAAGGCACAGACAACTTTAAATCCTTTAGGGCCTCTAAGCAGCAGAGCGCGGTGGAGATTCTTCGTACGGCGCTAGACTGGGCCCGTCGGCGAAAAATGCCCTACCCTGACAAGTCAACACTCGTATCTGACATGTCTGACCGCACAAAGCTTCACCGTACCACTCTACTGCGGAATCCCTTTTATCACCGCATGTTGTTAGAGTTCCTTGCATCGCAAGCTGGTGGTTCGACTTTCGTTTCTGATGCTGATGCGCCCCCTGAGTTATTGCGCGCTAAACTTATTGACGCGGAAATGGAAATGGGACGGCTACGCGAGGAGATTGCTAGGATGAGTCGAGCCAACATCCACAAGGCAAAGCAAGCCAAGCTGCAAGAGGTGCATATGAGTGAATCAACCGCACATGCCGCGTTTGCAGACACCGTTTGGACAATGCGCCAGGTGCTCGAACGGGTCAATGCCGACGGCGAAATGTTCGAAGTCGACCTTGAGCGGTGCGAAATTCGCGACCTTGCAGCGGCGCCCGGTCGCCGTACCGTTGTGTCGGGTCAACGCTTACGACCGTTCATTGCGGCACTGCGCACATTAAAGGAACAGGAGAAATGATTAATGCAGGTGGCGCTGATGGCTAACGGTCGACAAGTCGCCGAGCAAAATTTCCGTTCATTTATTGCATGGATAGCGAGTAAGACGGACGACGATTTCCGTGCCATGACGAACCGTAGTGTGTTGTCACGCACGGAGATTGCAGCGCAGTGCAACTTCGCCAAGTCAGCCCTTGACCAAAACCCCCGTATCAAACTTGCGCTACGGGAGCTTGAGAGCACTTTGCGCCTACGCGGGGTGCTGCCATCCGCCGTCCGCCTTGATACCGTTGGCGCCGCGGTCACTTTAATGCGGCAGCCTACGCGCGTTCGCGAGACACATGAAGCAGAGTATATCCGGCGGCTGGAGCACGAGAATGCTACGCTTAAAGCTGAAGTTGTCGAGCTTAAACGGGCCCTCATCAAATTCAGCGTGCTCCAGGACGCGCTCGCTCACGCCGGGAGGCTACCCCGTTGAAAGTTGAGCGAACCCTTAGGGTCACCGCTGTTCGGAGCCAAAACCCCAACGGTTTCGGCGGGTGTATTTTCAGCGCCAAACCGATAAGTGAGACGGACCAAGTCTCAGACGCGCCCTCGTACTATGTCGTGAAGGCTACTTCAAGTGCCATTCGCGACATACGGGTCCATCCTGGACAGTGGTGGTCGATATCGGGACGTGTACAGGAACGCATTACGGAAGTTAATGGCTACCGAATTCTGGAGTACCAGTTCGAGGCGACAAGCTGCACCCTTTTGCGGCCGTCAGGCGAGCACATAATTAATTTTATCGCTGACAACCCAGATTTTTCCGGTATCGGTCCCGTAAAAGCGCGGAAACTTTGGGAAACGTTTGGCGACAAGCTTTACCACCTGCTCGATACTCGTGATAGTTCTACTCTGGCCACTATTCTAACATCAGAAAGTGCCGCTCAGGCAGTCAAGGCTTGGGCTCAGCACGGAGACAGCCAGACATTGCAGTGGTTACAGGCAAAAGGATTCGACTTAAAGTTAGGTCGAAAGGTGCTTGAGTTTTATGCTGAGGAGACCGTTCAAAAACTGGACGAGGACCCTTACCGACTCCTGAGTTTTTGCGCTAGTTGGGAGCGTGTCGATGCTCTCGCGCGCGTCCACTTTGGCCTCAACGCCGATGACCCTCGGCGGCTACAAGGCGCCATTGAAGAAGCATGCTACCGGATGTTCACAGCTGGCCATACCGCCGGGTCCATAACTACAGTAATGGGTTTCCTAAAGACGATTCTAGGTTCTCAGACATCGTCATTCCGATGGCGCAAGTTGGTTTCAGAAGCGCTGTCTCAAGGATTGACGAATGGAAGCTTTGTAGTAAGCCCCCAAGGGATTCAAGCCTTGGGCCCTCTGGTAATGGAACGACAAGTGGCGAGTGCGGTAGCCGTGCGCGTTCGCACAGCCAAAGAAGTTGCTCCCGAATTGCCTAGTAGCGCTTACATCAATCGCTTAATAGCGGCGTACGAGCGAGTAGAACGCATCGTGCTTAACAAAGAACAAAACGAGGCGGTTCACCTCGGGGTGACTTCACGTTTCGGCCTTATTATCGGTGGCGCCGGCGTTGGCAAAACCACCACGCTTAGAGCTCTATATCATGTCCTTGACGCTGTTGGCGTGCAAGTCGTGCAACTCGCACTGGCTGGGCGTGCTGCTAAGCGTATGCAAGAAGCTACAGGTCGCTCCGCAACGACTCTTGCAAGCTTCCTTCGAAATCCGAAATCTGGGTCGCTCGACGGTGGCAGTCTTATCGTTATCGATGAGGCAAGCATGGTCGACATTATTACGATGAACGGCTTATGCGAACTTATCGGTCCAGCACCCCGACTGCTATTAGTAGGCGACCCTGCCCAATTGATGCCCGTTGGGCCCGGGCTCGTTTTACACGTTCTTGCACAGATGCCACCAATACCGAAAGTGCAATTACAGACAGTTAAGCGCTATGGCGGGGACATTGGTCTAGCTGCCTCGGCTATCCGTGAGGGACACTGGCCTAATCTCACTGAGAATCCTGACGAGCCAATTGCATTCATCCCTTGCTCGGCAGATGCTTATGAGGGCAAGGATTCCATTGCTGAGATAGTTGTCGGCTTGTATCGCGATGACCCTACGAATACCCAAGTTTTATGTACTAAACGAAATGGCCCGGCCGGCACAGGATGGCTAAATACACTCTGCCAAAACACACTTGCCTCGACAGATGACGCGTTGATGGTCTGGAGCAGGCAACACGGCACATACGTCCACACTGGCTTCCGTCTCAGCGACCCGGTGCTATGCACCCGAAACATTAGGGACCGCGGCCTGCAGAACGGGTCACTTGGTGTAATTGCAAAAATTGAGCAAATAAGCTACGGCAAGGTTGGCACCCAACTTGCCGCTGACTTGGTTATTGGCTGGATTGACTGGGATGACGGGGAACGAAGACCTATCGTTGAAGACATGCTTGACGACTTACAACTAGGGTATGCAATTACGGTACATAAGGCGCAGGGCTCGCAGTGGCCTCGCGTTGTTGTCGCACTGACGGGACACCGGTCGCTTGACCGAACTCTTGTCTACACAGCGGTCACGCGAGCGCAGCGGCAGGTCATTCTTGTTGGAAATGTTGAGGCAGTGAAGGCCGCGGTTGCGGCCGTGCCGCAGGCGCAGCTGCGTCGTGTAGAGCTAGACGCTCATGTCTGTGCCGCACTCTCCTAACGTTGCCTTTGGCACGGCGCGGAAATGGGCCGACACACTAAGCCGCTCAAAGAGTGCTATACTGAAGGTTCAGTGGGGGCGACCTGGCTTCGACGTGGGTTGCAAAGCAGCGCAGGGCATACCGAGGACTGGTTACCTCGTAAATACATCCAGAAATCAATAACTGCAAACGATAACTCGTACGCACTCGCAGCTTAATTGCTGCTAGCTCTACACTACCTCGCCTCTGGGGTGGGCCGCAAGGCAAGTAGAGTCATTTACAGAGGCTAGGACTCAACCGGGTTACTTGGTTGCTTCCGAAATTTAAGGTAACTCGCTAGTACAAAGGGTGCACATCCCCGTTGTGCTGGTTAAATTAAAAGATAGTGCTAAGTATGTAGAACTGTCTGTAGAGTGCTTGCGGACGAGGGTTCGATTCCCTCCGCCTCCATTCCGCATATTTTTGAAAGCCCGCCTCGTGTGGGCTTTTCCTTTTCTGATACTCCGGTAGCAGATTTCCCCGTTCAGCCGCCAGACCGCGGTTATTGGCGGTTTGTGTCGCTTCCGATGCCGCCAGACGAGTGAACAGTCGGGATGAGTCCTTCGGCAAAGGCCCGAATAATCGAACGTGGGGTGAGCACTTTCACAACGGTAGCTGGGTCAATACTTTGCGGCTCACCATAGCCAGCAAACGACCATGGCAGAAATCCTTGGGCGGACACAAGGTAAGCGACTTCCTCATGCTCGAAAATCACGCCACAAGGCAGCTCGGCCAGCGGCGCATCGTACGTCTTTTTGCCGCCACCATAAATCGCACGCTCGGCATGAAGGACGTTGTCAATGTCGGGCATTTTTGTGGACGCGCGAAGGTCTTGCGGTACGTTCGCGCGTAACCATGCATCCTTGAACGCCAAGTGCCGAGCCCGTTGACAATACGCACATGGCCTGTGGCCGGCTGCGAAGGCTGTTGCCTCGTCAATGAAAAAGAGCTCTGAGTACGTTCCAGGTGAAAATGGTCTCGGCCGCTTGATGCCCTTGAATTCAAGGAGGCACGTTACCCATGCCTTGTGCGCCCATGGCCTGACGATTCTGTTTCCCTCGTCGTGAAGGATACCGCGGTTTCCCATCAGCGCCCCCTAACTGGGACCGAGCATAAACTGCCCCATGGGTCGACTCGATTTTGTAGAGTGGTTGAAGTCACTGAATGTTCCTTAAAGAGGGATACGCGGTCCCGGCATCTGTTCAGTCCCGCTTTTGGCCTATCGTTCAGCGCGAGGCGCTTTGAAACTTTTTGCCAAAACTACGTAGTACAGATATTTCCCGCAACATAGTTGTAATTTCTTACCCCTGTCGACCGGCCGTACTTCACTACCCAGACGCCTTACATCCTGGACCAAGGCGCTGGCCGAAAAGAACCTCATGGGCTGCTAGTTCAGCAGAGCACACAGAAATGCCCCTGGTTTGTGGCGCTTGAGCCAACTCGACACATACGCCGGTAGCGCAAAGCTGGCAGCGCGAGACTTCGGGAAACCATACGCAGCAAAGCCAGGAACCCATCAGATGATTGAGTAGCGAACTCTGTGCTTTAGCCTCATTGCACCATACCCGTTACGAGGTCATCCTCGCATCAGTCGAGTCGCCAAAACGCTTCGACGGCGCCACTGCTACATATCATTAAAATCTCAACGCGCGACATTTTCAATTCGCCACCACTGTACACATTGTCATAGCCTATATAGCCTTTGCGCTAAACTAGCTCTCTATGGGCTGGCTAATCTATCTATTTGAATAAGACACATCTTCTTTTGGAGCATCGGGAGGAATTCTTTGAGAGATAAGCATTCCTCCAGAGGTAAACAAGGTCGCACGCGTCGGCCTTGATGGAATCATGGATTTTTCTTCATTCGAAATTATCAAAGATTCGGAGATTCTCTCCATTCTAAGAAGTAACGAAGTTTTCAGAAGAAAATTTGGTTTATCGAAGAATTCACGGATTCTGGATACATATGATGATATTAACCAACCAACTCTTACGGAGCTGATATCGCCGCTTAAACGGCGCATCGCAATAAGCTTCTCCCGAAATTTCTCTACGAATTCGTTTACGTTCTCTGAGCCGGAATAAACTTCAGCGGCGGCAAGATAAATTCCAATCGCCCTTCGGATTCGCAGCTCGTTATCAAAATAGCGGTTAGGAAGGCCCACGACTAACTCTTCAAATACGACACTATCGCCCAGCATCCAAGTAAGGCTCCCAAATTGGGCGTGCCTGATGCGCGAATTATCTATAAGCCCCCGGAACTGGTCAATGGCTTCAAGTACTAGCAAAAGTTTGCAAACATTTTCGATTAATCCAATTGAGGCAGATTCCTTCTCCTCATCGTTTTTAGAAGGCGGGTCAACTATAGTAATCTGTAGCGCCTTATTAGCGTCAACGCTAGTATGGACGCATACTGCAGTTTTAACATCTTTTGGAGAATCGCCGACCCAAAAAATCGGCGGCAAATTAGCTAACTGCGCCAGTCCCTGGACAATCCTAAGCCAACGGTCATCTATTGAGCCGCCTTTACTCTCGAAGACATGCCAATCCTTTTTTTCTGAATAAACTAAATAGTCTGGCGATTTCTTAGAGGTTGATGAGTAATTTACTAGTGGGCCAATTCCGTTGACAGCTTTAGTGTAAATGCCGGCATGCAGAAAGAGGTCTAAACGGTCTCCGCCTGTTCTCAACCAATTCTGAGCGGCAATGTACGAACCAATACCACCAATGATAAATGATAACGCCGCTTTTTCAGAAGTCTCTACATGGGCATAAACGGGCTTAATAGTTAAGGCGTGATTTGCATTTCTTAAAAGGCACGATGTAACTAGGGCAAGACGACTTAGCAGATAACGGGCCAAATCACTCGCCTCTGCTGGCTTCATTGCCAAACCAGATGTCCACAGATTATGCCGCCCGTATCCTCCCTCAAGTGCTGCGCATATTATGTCGACACCACGGAGAATACGCTGGGGAGGCAACGAACCCGTAACGTGTATCTTTAATTTATTTACTTTATTGAAGTTTGCCTTAATAAACGAATGTGGTTTCCTATATTCCAATACGCCGTTTTTCCCGGCCGTTTTCACATGTACAGTTTGGCTTGAAGATGACTTAGGGAGAAAATAGGTGAAGCTATTGCCAGCGGGCGTCACAACAGAGGGCTTAATTTTTATTGTTGACTTTGGCGGTGATTTCGTCATGGTTATTCTACGTTATTACTCCAACACAGCGATGTGATTAGCGACGAGCCCAAGTAATGATGAAGTCGGCCTGTTCACAGAACACTTCCAAGCCGTGCCGCCAGATGTCCCCCTCGAACTCCTCGGCTCCTTTTTTACCAAACCAATCATGAACATGGTGTCGACCGCCTACCGGCGCTCGCTATCAACTATGACGCTCGCGGACGGGTGAGCAGCTGGCACGAACCCTATGGCGAAGGCTTGCAATATCGAACGTGGTGTAAGCACTTTCACGACTGAAGCCGAGTCAATGATTTTGGGCATGCCGTAACCACTAAACGACCATGGCAAACAGCCCCTAGATGAAACGAGGTAAGCGACTTCCTCATGCTCGAAAATCGCGCCTTGAGGCAGCTCAGACAGCGGCGCATCGTACGTCTCTTTGCCACCACCAGAAATCGCGCGCTCAGCGTGCAGGATTTTGTCAATATCAGGCATCGAGGTCGAGGTGCGATGTTCTGGCTCTACGTTCGCGCGTAACCACGCGTCCTTAAACTCTAAGTGACGGGCCCGCTGGCAGTACGCGCACGGCCGATGCCCCGCTGCGAAAGCGGTCGCTTCGTCTAGGAAGAAAAGCTCTGAGTAGTTCCCTTGAGAAAACGGCTTTGAACGCTTGATTCCTTTGAACTTAAGAAGGCAAGTCACCCAAGCTTTATGTGCCCATGGCCTGACGATTCTGTTTTCGTCGTTGTGGAGGATGCCGCGGTTTCCCATGAGCGTCCCGCGGTTAGGGACCGCGCACAGTCTGCCCCATGGGTCGATACAGTTTTGTAGTGTGATTGAAGTCAATCGTGTTATCCGTATTCAGCGAACAGTAGACTAAGTACCGTCATTTGTGCAGTTGTCGGCATTGTTCTCACTACCGAGCCACCCTTATTACTGATAGCGTCAGACTGTCATGTGACGCAAAAAGCTAATCGTATATTTTGATGCGCGAGTAAATTTGACAAAGCCAGGGCGCTTTATTTGACCTGCGCAATTCACACTCTAGTTGTTGTGCGCAAACTTGAAATCCGCCCTCGAAATTCTCTGAACTGCCTCTACTTTTGGCAGCGTCCACATCTATATGTGAAAACGAGTTAGATGCAGAAAACATAATTTTTGTTTGTTACGCGACATTTAAGTAACCCATTACTGGTTTTGACCAAGTAGTTTTCGCCGGATGGCTGAGTATTGGCGTAAGAAATATTTGGCCATGTGTAAGTAATAGGCGCTATTGGTTTACTCCAATTGGTGCCGAAGTTACTCATCATTGCCGCCATCTGTTGCCGCTCTTGGGCACGCGCCAAGGAAAGGTCGCTCGCGATGTTCATATACGAGTTCGCATAGTCCTGGGTCACCTTTGGAAGGTATTGTTCAAGCTGAGAACAGTTGGTCTTTATGTCTCCGCCTTCAGCGGTCAAACGGTCAAAGTTTGTTTGGTAAATCTGCTTGTATTGGTCTCTATCCAAAACACTAATATCGAGAAGTTGAGCGCTCACATTGCTATATGCATAGGCTATGTTTTTATCGACAGCTTTATTGGCTAAGCACACGTTCACCATCGCATTCCCTAGCGCAATGTGATTAAGCGTCTTATCACCCATATTATAATGGGCGACCATAGTCTCCATCATATGCTCGCATCCGGCAATAAACGGGGAACACAGCATTGCAGCCACTACAACAATTCTATTTTTCATATATCCTCAATTTCGGTCAATGTAATCTATAAGTTTTTTATATTTTTTAATGGTAGCATGAAACGATTTACTGCAGCGTCCGTGATTTCGCATGCTCAAAATTAAGCGGTTAAATAAAAAATATCTAAAGACGCTCAGCGCTGTTTGCAAGGAAGGTTAATGACGGGCTTACAGCCGCTCGTAATCTGCTTCCTATCAATCTCGAATGAGAACAGAGCTGACGGAATAGACCGCCATACATCATGGAACTTCATCGTAAAGCTCTTTTTGAACTATGCTCGACATGACGATATAGGGCCGCGAAATCCGGCCGATACATCACCTTCAGAAAAACGAGTGCTCTCTGGTGCGAACTTGCTTCTAAATTCTTAGGTTGCCACAACTGGAGGCAACGAAACCACATTATTTCCTTGGTGCTGTGTATCGTCCGCAGACATTGCTAAAGTCGTGGCTGGCAACGTCTTGGTCGGCTTCACTCCTAAGTCACGAAGCATCTCAGCCTGCCTGATGACATTGCCCCGGCCGCCAGCGAGCTTCCCATGTGCCAGGTCATACGCCTTCTGGGCTTGACTCAAGCGATTGCCGACCGTCTCCAGGTCCTCCACAAAGCCGCAGAGCTTGTCATACAGGTCCCCGCCACGTTTTGCAATTTCTTGAGCGTTTTTACTCTGCGCTTCTTGGCGCCACAGGTGAGCCACCGTCCGCACCACAAACAGCAGCGTCGACGGACTAACAAGCAGTACGTTGCGATTCCAAGCATCCATGAAAAGGCTATCGTCGTTCGTCACGGCCGTCATGAAAGCAGGCTCTACGGGGACAAACGCGAGAACGAAATCGAGCGATTTCAACCCATACATCGTGTGGTAGCGCTTTTCCGACAGTCCCTTAATGTGCGAGCGTACGGAATCTAGATGCTGCTTCAGCGCTAACGTGCGCGCCTCGTCATTGTCTGCAGTCGTGAACCTTTCGTAAGCGACCAAGGAGACCTTCGCGTCCACAACGATTTTTCTTTCCTCAGGAAGGTCAATGATGACATCGGCCTGCCCTCGGGAACCGTCCTCTCGCAGCTGACTGTCCTGCACGTGATATTCGTGCCCCTTGCGCAGTCCAGATGCTTCAAGGACGCGTTCCAGAATCAGCTCACCCCAGTTGCCCTGAGTCTTGGCAGAGCCTTTCAATGCGAGTGTCAGATTCTTCGCATCTTGGCTCAGGGACTGGTTTAGTTCGACAAGGCGATGTACTTGTGCCGAGAGAGCAGAACGGTCCTTACCCTCATTGATGTAGACTTCTTCGACTTTGCCCTGGAATTCTGTCAGCTTTGTTTTCAATGGCTCGAGCAGTAGACTTATACCTTCTCGGTTCTGCTCGGCGAAGCGCTTCGACTTCTCTTCCAAAATATCGTTGGCCAGGGTCTTAAACTGGTCAGAGAGCGAAGTCTTCGCCTGTAGAAGAAGCTCAAGCTTCTCGGCAGAGTTCCTTTGTTCGGCCTCTGCCTGGGTTCGAAGATGGGTAAGCTGGTCAGTTAACTCGTTCACCCTAGCCTCTGCCTCGGTAAGCGATGTTTTCGCTACCCCTAACTCGTCCACCACCCGCGAAGAGGTCGTACGTTCAGCGTCCAACTCGGCTCGAAGCTTTCCGTTGTCGCGCGCACTCGCTTCCCTAAGGTCTGTCAACTGCGCATTGGTTTCGCCGAGCTGCCGAACTGCATCCTGCAGCTGGTTTTCCAATCCTGGTAGTCGAGTTGTCTGCTCCTCGAGTGCAGCACGGCGTTCCACGGCATCTCGCAGCTGAGTGTTGACAAGGCTAGCTTGCTTTTCTGCCTCAATAAGCTTGGATTCCAAAACTGGCAAACGAGCCGCTTGCTCTTCAAGTGCGGCTCGGCGTTCAACAGAAGTCCGGAGTTCGCTATTGAGCTCGGCGAGCTGTTTGGACGCATCTTGCAACTTAACCTCTAGGTCAGGAATACGGAATACCTGCTCTTCTAACGTAGCACGACGCTGTAATGATTCCCGCAACTGAGCTGTTGCCTCGCGACATTGCTGCTCCAGTGAGCTATGGGCAAGTTGAAGTGCCTCAAAACGCTCTCGCAATGACTCGATAGATTGAGCCTTTTGCGCTTCGCTACTTGACAGTCGACGATTCTCATCAAGGCTTGTCTTCAGTTGTTCCGCTGCCGACCGTAGCTCAGCCTCGACTACAGGTAGCCGGGAAATCCGTTCGGTGAGTCGCGCCTGCTCATCGCTCAGCTCATCGAGAGTACCTTGGAGGACGGCCAATGACTGTGTCTTCTGACGTGCATCTTGTCTAGCTGCCTCTAGTTCAGCCGTTGCCGAACGAGCTTTTTCGGCCGCCTGTGCCATTTCAACTTGCAGTCCCGTTGTCGCTGTCGCCACAGCAGCCAGACATGCAGACTTAATTCGGTTAGCCATCAATAGCCACATCAGGCAAGCGCCGAGTAATAAGGCCACCAGTGGGAATGCTTGAGAAGTTAGATTCATCACGATATTTCCACATGAATGAGTTGTCTGTTTGAAATCATTCTACTGCGAAAATTTCGTTTAGGACATGTATATTTAGACGGTTACAAGGCGACAGTTACGCTTCAGAGGCATGGCCTCTGTCGCACGACAAAAAGCATCTTAAGTGTTCGCGAGTGAGCCATGAGTGAGAGCGGTTTCGACTCGCGAGACCAGTCGCGCTCTCGCCTGCGCTTAACCGTGGTGAGCATGGCAGGGTTGTAGCGGCTCGACCGACTACCGTGTCTCTAGCTATGCTCCATTGCGCTGCGCTTTGTCCATAACATCGAGGCCATGTTGATTAATCCGGAGCCCACCGGGCACTTCAAAGCCGCAATTCTGCCGTTAGTTGTCACCGATGGTGTGTACGATGAAACTTAGTTCATCGCCCAAGCCTGAAGAGCTTCGTCGAACTCATGGTTTGTCGTTGGATATAGGCCAAGTAACTCTTCTAAACTTGCGCGCGTCACGACCTGGACCTTATTCTCGACTGCGTGCGTCATGGCTCCCTGCGTGAACATCTGATTGGTCACGGCCACGCGCGTGAATAAGGTGTTGGGGTACCTGACTTGGTAACCAGCAGCCCCACCAGTAACATCCTTGATTGCCTCCCAGCCGATACTAGACGCCTTGGAGCTCTTGCACTGAAGTAGCTCGCCCTTGCGCCCTTTAATTGCGACGACATCAACGCCCCCGTCCCCTCGGCGTTTTTCCGTGATACGGGCCTGGAAGCCAAGCTTCTGCCATAGGAGACAACAGAACACCTCAAAGCCAGCGCCATCCATACGGTCGACGTCGTCCATCGTCAAGTAGTGCTTTACTACCCGCTCGCCAATGCCGATGTTGTCTACCAGGTCTGCAAAGCCGACGTCGCCTCCGGAACCATTGAGCATTGCCGAGAGCCCGCCGTCGTCAAGCGTCGCTCCCGCGAGCCCAGCCTTGCGTTTCAAGATTTGGTCGAGGCGCACTTCGAAAGTGTTGAAGTCATCAGCAACGATAGTCGGGCAGTACACAAAAACGTCTTTTTGCTGCCCGATGCGGAAAGCCCGGTCAGTAGCCTGCGCCTCTTTCGATGGATTCCAAGCACGCGTAAAGTGGAAGACGTGGTTAGCTGCCGTGATATTGAGTCCTGCGCCAGCTGCGAGAGTCGACAAAATGATGACATCGAACCCTTGCGAAGCAGTGAACTTATCAATGTAAGCCTGCCTTCCCTGCTTGTCGCCGTTGATAATAGAAGGTTTGATACCGAATGTCTTGTTGAGGAAGTAGTACAGGGCTGCCTGCACTTCCCGAAGTTCAGTGAACACAATAGCCTTTTCGCCAGCAGCCTTAACCGCAGCCAACCGGTCCAAAAGCCACTTCATCTTAGGGGAGTTCTTGAGGTGGACGTCAAACCCTGACTTGTCCATCAAGAACTTCGTACCTGGTAGACAGTAGGGCTCGGCGCATACCGCCTTCATCAAGTGCAGTGCTCCAAACGACAGTTGCGCTCGCTTTTTGCTGTTCGATTCAGCGTTTGCGTCTTGTAGCTTCTTGAGGCCGCCCTTGTACAGTATCCGCTGGTGCTCAGTCATAGGAATCTCAAGCCGCTCGGTCTCTTCCAGAAGCGCCTTGAAACTGAGTCCCTGTTCTTTAACTGATGTGAACGCGAAAAGCTTCGCCTTCAGCTCGCTCGCGATGTCTGCTTTCGTGCGCCTCAGGGTTTGCGGCGCAATCAATGACTGTAGACGTTGAAGAGCATCTCTTTGCTCCTCCGTATCACATTCGATAGGCCTCCGGTACTTTTTCCCGAACTCTTCGAGCGCCCCGAGCAAGCCAGGCTGTACCAGGTCAAAGAGACACCATAGGTCAGCAAGGGAGTTCTCAACGGGGGTTCCTGTACATGCGATACGAAAGTCCGCCTTGAGCTTTTTGGCAGCCAAGGTCACTAAAGTGCCCGGAGTTTTAATACGTTGGGCCTCGTCGCAGATGAGAAAAGCAAATGGCTGCTTGGCTAACGAAAACTCATAGGAGGTCAACATTTCATACGTTGTGATGATGACCTTGGCGGTGCTGGCCCAACCTGGCCTCAACAGGTCGACGATTCCCTTATCACGAAGCCCTTCGTCGATTAGCCCAAGTGGCTGCTTCCGCTCCTTTAACTTGTCTCCGTAGAGAACAAGAACTTCTGGGAACGAGTCATTGAAGAACTTCTTTGACTCACCTTCCCAGTTCTCGAGGAGGCTCTTCGGGGCGAAAATGATGGACGGTGCAGCGTTGGGATTGTGTTCGTAATACCAAGCCAGAACTGACAAAAGTTGGACTGTCTTACCCAACCCCATATCGTCCGCCAGAAGAGCGCCACGACACTCAGTAGGGGCTTTCGAAACAAGATGCTGGAACCAAGCAATGCCGTAAAGCTGGTGCTGCTTCAGCTTGATGGACGGGCGTAGGCACCGCGGGAGTTTGGCACTCCAACCCGCCGGTAAGGCTAAGGACGTGCGCCGCTCTTCCACGTAATCGACGTCGTAGAAATTTGTCTTGACCAGCAGCGTCTGACGCGGCCCTTTTTTGTCTTTTGGTGCACCCGCGACGTCACCTCGAACACGCTCCTGCGCATCGACCATGCTCTTGAAGCTATCAACGAGCTGGCGCGCCTGCGGTGTTGCAATCGCTGTTGGTAAGCTCGGATTGCTAACACTAGGGCTTCCATCTAGCTCTGCTCGCTCAACTTGCTGGTCAAAGGTCTTGACCCATTCTTTGGTCAAAGGAATCACTACCTGACCTTCATGGTCCTGCAACGTAACCCGAACCATAGGAGTCAAGTCAGAAGGGAGCCAAACACCCTCCTTCTCCTCCTCCGTTTTGTCCTTCTGAAAGACCGGCACATAGATGGGTCTGGCAGGCCCAATTCCTTCGATACGCGAGCTATACCCCTCCATTTCGTAGACATCATTGAAGTCGATGCGCTCGGCCGGCTGCATGCGCCAGACGTGGGCAACTTGCTCTCCTTGCTCTAACTGGACAGTACAATGTCCGTCGATGGTCAGGTCGTACTCGCCCCACTTGAGTTTTTGCAAATCGTCTTCGAGCGCACGCTTTAACGCGGAGAGGAATTCTTCAAGCTCCTCAGGCGTATTGAAAACTTCGCAATCAGTGGAAGCAGCTCCATTGGCATAGTGCTCAGTGACCAAGAGGTCAACACTATCGACCCTGGCGTTGGAAGTACGCGTTACCAGGCTAAAGATGGCTTCAACCGCACCAGCTTCAGCTCTATCGGCTTCGAATTCGTCCTCTCTGAATACCTCATGGGCGGCGTCACCCAAGAAGGCGAAAGGATTGTGTACAAACTTCTCTGCCTTTGAACCGGCCACCCGGCGCCCTGGCATCTCCCGCTTGATGACCTCAAGGACTTTGCGAACCGGTTCGGATATGACTACACGCACCCGTCCCGCACCTCG
This sequence comes from Massilia sp. WG5, assembly GCF_001412595.2. Taxonomy (NCBI): domain Bacteria; kingdom Pseudomonadati; phylum Pseudomonadota; class Betaproteobacteria; order Burkholderiales; family Oxalobacteraceae; genus Massilia; species Massilia sp. WG5. Next base: position 5,025,573 of record NZ_CP012640.2, on the reverse strand, counting down.
CGTCAAGTCGTAGTGAGGTTGCACAGAGTTAAAGCCATCAAACGCAGTTAGCCAACCGTCGGGAGCACCATCAAAAGTTGGAGCGACCGTCAACACTTTCCCAAATGGCGTCTCGGCTTTTGACTGCGGAAGACGCAAGGTCTCGGGGCTTAGAACAAGGGTGGTTTCGAGATAAGGGTTCGCGTACAGCGCTTGGGCTTCGTCTGCGAATCTTCGAATACGGGCCCAAGCAAGTTCATGATGATTCTGTGACCGCTCACCGTCATCCCGACTTCTAAATGTTGCGATTTCCGATGCTGTTCGCCAAGCTGCTCGAGTGAGCATCTGCGGTCTGCCGTCCACCGTCGCGATACCACCGATTAGCTCAGTGACGCGCAGTTGCTTACTCCCATCAGTCCAGCCTGTGACCTCCAGTTCGAAGTCTCGACCCGATAGCGTTCCTGTCGAATCGATGATTGGTCGCAGAGGGCCTACCGGAGGCAGGTCGAGTAACGCGAGAGCGCCGACGTGCTCAGCCGAGGTTTGAAGCTGGTAGATGTCTTCCCAACGTACGATAGCAGCATCGCGTTGCAGCTTACATTGCTCATCGGAGACAAGCTGAGCAAGATAAGCGCCTAGGACAGACTCCTCCGCGCTAGCAGCAGACAAAGCGTCTAACAAGGCATCCTGAGTCGGCTCGGGCAATGGGTCCGAAAACTCGACTCGCACGCCATCCGCTGACCAAAGTGTTTTCAGAACTGGAGCGGCCGATGTATTCGACGCTGCACGTTTAAAGATGTTGAAGATGCTCATTAATTTTCAGGGAAGTACCAGGCTAGGCGTCTGTCAGACCACTTGAAGCCCATGCGTTCGAGCTCTGCGCTGAGTTGTGTGCGCTGAAGAGGGTCAGCAACCCAAAGGCGACCGCCGTTAGGTAAGTTTCGTCTATCGTCGACAATGGCGCGATTGAACCGGCTCACAATCGCTTTCACTATCGCGAGGTCTGGCCCGCCATGCATTTTCGAAGCGGCCGATATCGAGGGCCGGCCAGGCTTGTCATATGAAGTTTTTGTAGACTCGGCCTTGGCAGCAGTTGTGCGAAAGGTGTTGGTCCCACTACGGGCATCCGGTTGTATGCCAAGCTGGCGCAGGTCAATCTCGGCTCGGTCGTCCCAACCAACGCGATGCACGATTCGAAGAGCGTAGTTGACGTCGGAGCGGTATCCTGCAGCGAGGTCTGATGTTCCACCATCGTAGTAGCGGTCATACGGCTCGAAGGGAAGCTGGTCAGCTTCATACACATAGCAAGCGTTTGGCTTCTTGCTAAATTCAATCACGACGTATGGCCCGAGTTGCATCATGAATGCATCAACCTCTGGCTTGCCAGTCAGTTGTGCGTAAGAGCCCTCTTCGCGGGCTATCAGATTCCTCACCTCCGCATTCGCCTTTTGCAACGCCATTGTGTCGGCACCGAACAGCAAGCGCGTCCACGAAATCTGTTTAAGGTACTTGGACCAGAACGCTAGGCGCCCCTCATCGGCCTTGTTACGTGCGGCCAAAATATCGAAGAAGTCTTTGAGGTTTTGCTCATTGACCCAGGCAAGTACCATCTTCCAAACGGCTTCAGGCACTCGATTCCAAGCCGTAGCGATGCCGGCAGCTTTGAGTTTCGGATTCTTCCAAACAGTAGGCTGGCAAACGAAGTCGCGAAGGCGCTCGTCGGCAGGTGCGCCTTGACAGGCGTGATAGCGATTGAGAATGAATTCGAGCGCTTCATCACGGAAGCCTGGTTTGCTTCGAATGAGGTCAAGCAACTGAGGCAGTCGTTCACGGAACTTGGTGTCACTCTCGGTCGTCGCCTGTTTGACCGCACTAAGGACCAGCGCGTGCCAGAACCAACTGGATGGTGGAATCCCAAGGTCTGACGCTAACCTATCTATGCCGCTGGTGTCTCCTCGCAAGAACGCATTCGCGTACTTATCAACCGGCTGCTTACTGAGCAGTTCCACCTCTTGACGTATCACACTAACCCAGGCTGGGACAAGGTTTCCTTCAGTTTGCTTATCAACGAATGGCCAGGTCTCTGCAAGGAAGTCGCGCAACGCTTCCCAGCCAGTGTGAACCGAGGCGCTTTTCGCAGCGTCAAGGTCGAAATTGAAATAGGAGTAAAGCAGCCCATGCCATGTAAGCCGCCACAAGTCGCCGCATTTTGCTTCGTCCCTGTAGGTCTCCAAGAGATTGAGGAACCGCTCTTGAGCGCCGACTACTGTAGCGCCTGACTGTTCGCGCACAGGAACACAGAGAGCAGACGCCACCATGTCGCGCTGCCATTCGTCTAGCTTGGTGCCTCGCAAGAATGCTAGAGCAGCTGCGTACGCATCCTCTTTGCTGGGCTTGGCCTTCGCGTAGCCTTGGAATATCTCTTCAGCTTGCTTAGCTGGCTTCTCGACCAAGTCGGGAACACCAAACTTTACGTCAGCGAGGCCTAATGTCCCGATGGCTTTAGCTAAGTCACGAGATAGGCTCTCAAGTGCAATGCTGGCTAGCATGTCCCAAATCCCTTAGTGATAAGGACACTCTGAGCAGATGGGGGCTTCTCTCCGATACCCCAGAAATCAACTTTGAACTCGACGCGGCGGCTCTCGGCTTTGTCCTTCTTGATGGAGTTGAACGAATAGCCGCCGACTAGGAAAAGCTCTTGTACCTTACGGAGCTGTTCTGCTGAGAGGGCCGTGCCGCCAGCTGTGTTCTGGAAGAGAGAGCAAACGACTCCGCGGCTACGGTCCAGGCTAAGCTGAAGGTTGTAGAGGTAGGTACCGTCCTCGTCCGTAAAACCTTCGACGACAATGCTCTTAATCCACCGCTGCCCTTCTGGGGTGTCCTTCGCTTTCAAGAGCGTGGGAATGTAGTTACGAAGGAACTGCCCAGCTTCAGGGTTAATCGTATAGCTGCCACTGTCGAAGCGAACCTGCTTACCGAGGTCGATTCGGTAGTTTTGCTGGTCAACGCCAACGCCCGCACTCTTAGGGTCATTAGCAATCATCGCCATGATTTTGCTGATTGCTGCTGTGCGCTCAATGTTCGCCTTCGTAGATGCATCAATGCTCTGTGTGACGGCAACAAGAGTTACCGCCATCACGACAAGGAACAAGACCATCAGCGCAGACATAAGGTCGGAGAACGAAATCCAAAATGGGCTCTCTCCCTCATGCTTTCCCGACCTTCTGAGCAAAACTCGGGCTAGCATTTCACGCTCTCTTCATTCTCTGAACTGCGTTGGCAAGCTCCTGCACGACACCGTTCAGGTGTCCGGTTCCTTGTGCCAGGTGACGGTCGGTTTCGGCGATGGTCGACTTCACTTGGCTAACCAGCGAGTTACCAAAATCACTGAACGCTTTGACAAGAGCTTGATTGACCTGGTCCAAGTGCGCTCGGGCTTCCTCTTCTGAACGGCGCATCGCTTCCGCACTGGTTTTGATACTTTCAACTAGCTGCTGAGAAACGCCTGCTTCCTTTTTCACGGACTCGATGAGGCCCATCAGGGCAGCAACTTGTGTATCGACAGTTCGCCTCGTCGAGTCATATTGCTCAAAACCACGCTGAACGGCGGTCGAGGCAACCTGTAGTGTTTGGGCTACCGAACCTAACGACTCGGCGATGTTGGTAGAACGGTCCAATACGTTCGTTACCGACGTACCGGCGGTTTCGAACTTTTGAGCGGCTGCGCCCATAGTTAGCGCGCCATTGTTCATACCGTCGATAGCACGAAGCGAAACATCACTGAGAACATCAATGTTCCTCTGCGTCTTAGTCACCTGCTCAGAGACCGTGCCAAGAAGTGCTTCAACTTGAGATGCAAGACCGCCTACTAAGTGGTCTGTCTGGCTGGCTAGGCGTTCACTGCGCCCAGCCTCCTCTGCCGCCGCAGTCTTTCGGACACCCTCCATATTGTCCATCGCAGCAGCTACTTCCGACAGCACTTTCATTACTGCCTCATCCATCAGTTGTTTGGATTTGGCCTGCTCCTCTGTCACGAGGCGCCTGAACTCTTGCACGAACTCGCGCATTTGGTCGGTCATCAGCTGTTGATTGTCAGCTGCCTTGCGCATGGCGTCTTCCAGCGTGCCGCTCATCTGAGTGGCCGCCTGTTCGTTAGTTTGCTTGATATCGGAAAGCAGAGACTGCAGGGACGCCTGGACGGCTGTCATCGAGTCCATCGAGCGCTGCATTTGTTCGTTGATGCCGCGCATCTGACCGCCAAAAGTGTCCTCGAGCTTGGCCATGAAGCCCGTCAAGAGTGCCTCCAGCATGGAATTGACCTGTTCGCCGTTACCGCGGGAGGTGGTTTCCATCGCTTCCGAAACACGCTTCATCGGCTCTGCGATTGCGGTAGAGATGGCTTCGCCAATGTGATTACCAAGGGCGACCGTAGTAGCCTCCTGGGCTTGGATTTGCCGCTCGACGAGGTTTGTCATCATCAAGCGGAAGTCCTCTACCAGCGCATCCTTCAACTGAGCGGTACTTGCCGCACTTTGCTCGGAAGACTTGACCAGGCGAGAGAGATACTCCTCCCCTGCTCCAGTCGAGTACATGCTGTCGATGGTGTGCGTAAGCTTCTCAACCAAGCGATAGAAATACGCGAGTGTCAGTCGGCTTACAAAGACGACGAGCATTGCGCAGGCAATAGCGGTACCCGAGGCGACAAATGCGTGCTGCACGCCCATAAGCAGCGGCCCCAGCCCTTTCACCGCCTCCTCGATAGGCGTAGGTCTGAACTGCTGCAAACCGTCTAGAAGGCCAGCAAAAGTACCGATAATGCCAAGTCCGGTAAGGACGCCCGGTAAGTGCCTGGTGAACTCGTCAAAGAGCCGACTGTCGACAAGTACGTCGCGGGTAAAAATCGAGTCGGCCGGCACCGTAGCCCGGACCTCTATAAGCGCATTCTCTCCAGACCCGGCTTTGCGCAGCTCATGGAGGGTGTCATCATACTCAGCCCAAAGGTGCTTAAAGGGCTCCCAACGGAACGCCTTGCCGACTGCCTTCGGGTCAGGAGAAGGATTTGCTTTGTGGAGAGCTTGCGTCGCATGCAGAACCGAGCGAATTTGCGTCCAGACCTTGATACCCATGACGAGGTAGCCAAGGATGAACAGCAACGTCAGGAACACCACAATCAAGAAGATATATAACGGGAACCCGTGCACTGCAGCGAGCGAGGGATTGATATGCGCAAGAGCTGCGCTGATAGAGTTCACGTTCTCTCCTTGCTTGTAACTCAACTGTTAGACAAAAGTGACGCAACCGCCATTGAACACGGCCTGAAGTAATTTTATTGCGCACAGTTCAACATCTTATGCCAAATTGACACTTATGCCTACATGAGATGTACCCGACACAACAGTGCTATGGACGTCCTAGTAGCACACGTTCACAGCGAGGTATGACGTGTTTACGTATAAACTGGCATTAGTCGTCTTGAGGCGGCAAGGAGTCGGCGATGACGCACTTACGGCGGACGTCACCCAACAGCACAGTGGCGTCACCAAAAATCGAAGCGGAGCTGTCACCGATGACACATGGGTTGTTCCATCCCCGACTCGCCTTGCTCTGTATTTTCGTCTAAGATAGAATCTTCCCAGCGCTAGAATTTGGCGGCCGCCTCCCGTTCAACCGATTCCATCGGTCTGGTAAACAAGTCAATAAAAATCCGTTCTTGCGCTCTACGTCCCAACCGAATTCTCGCAACTGAACCCGAGAAATTAGCTGTCGAAACCGGACGAATCTTCCCTACTTTTGGAGGTTCGCCATGTCACGCCCACAGCTGAAGTTGCCTAAGAAGTCAATCGACCGCGATACTAAACCCGGTCTCGATACCCCGACGTCTCCGCTAATGCCAAGCCACGTCGCAGGTACTTCTGCTTCGTCAACCTCATCGCCCTCCCCTACCATCACTACGGTCGCTCCATCCTCCATATCGGCGGATGCTAAGAATGTTTCTCTATCTGTAGAGAAAATTCGGCTCGAGCACATTGCGACAAGAATTCTTGGACGCTTCCGTCCAGTGAGTAAAGATTGGTTCTATACATATGCGAAAGCTCTGAGACGAGTAACCAACGAGCCACTAAATCGCTCGCGTGAAACCCTAGCAAAAATATATCAATATGCAAACTTGAATGAAATTGTGCAGGAGCTACTCCAACCCGGGGACGCTGGTCCATTTGACGAAGATATTTCAGATGATGATTGGGAAACGGACATCGTTCAGGCTGCGCTGGTCGAGCGCAATAAAAGAACAATAGAAATAATTAAAAGCCGCAACCCGGCTATTGCTCAAGACCGAAATAATTTACTTACCTCCGATGGAATCTATTATCTGGGATTATTTAACACCCCTCCGATGCACCGAATTGCCTTGAGCGAACTCGGACTTCCAAAATGAAATTCCATATTCCGTCGACTTATGTTATTTGCCAGCGTACTATTACTCATCTGGTCCAACACAATTATTGCTACAAGGTTCTAACCAGAGCACTCAGAAATACGTCGGGCTTAGCGTAGCGTGGAAGAACTCATTCAAGCGGCAGTGCTCGCGCTCAGCGCTGCTTGGCTCATTGACGGCCGGCGCGCCAAGCTGCCTGCTCTGCAGACTCGATTTGAAGCATTCCATGACCGCGTTCGCCTTAGCGAAGACGATGAGAAGGCGAATTTAAGGGAGAAGCGGGACGTCGTGCTAGAAGCGTTGCGCAAGAATTTGGGCACAGACGTCCCTTCATTCGAAACCTTCCAGCAAGGCAGCTATGCCATGCATACCGGCACCATTCCGCCCGATGGCGATTATGATATTGATGTCGGACTTATTTTTGATTGCACTCGCTCTCAATACAGCGACCCGCTTGCTTTAAAGACTGCAGTACGAAACGCCTTAAAGCAAAATGCACGAAAGGTCAGCATCCGGAGAGCGTGCGTTACAGTTCACTATTCCCTTCGCAACGAGCCTCAGTACCACGTCGACCTAGCGGTATATGTCAAACGAACTGATGGTCTGCTCGACATCGCCAAAGGGAAGGAGCATTCAGCCGTTGAGTACAGATTCTGGGAAACGTCTAACCCTCAGGGTCTGACGAAGGCCTTGTGTAAGCGGTTTAGCGGCGCTGAGCTTCGTCAGTATCGACGTTGCATACGTTATATCAAACGATGGCGAGACTTGAAGTTTGCGACTGGGGCGCCTTTGAGCATAGCTTTGACGGTCGCTGCTTATCGATGGTTCGAGCCCTACCATAATGTGCTTAGTGGTGCGCCGTGTGACCTGCTTGCCTTACGTAACTGGACAGGGGCGATGCTCGACCGCTTCACTACTGTGAAAACAGCCGAAGGTTGGCACAAGCGCCTTCAGGTGAAGCTACCAGTAGAGCCCAAGGTGGACGTCATGGGGCGTCTGACGAAAGCGCAGATGCTTCACTTTCATACGATGCTAAGCGAACTCCACCAAGGGCTGAAAGATGCATACAACAAAACAAAACTTGAGGACTGCCTAGCTATCCTAGGCGGCCACTTTGACAAGGATTTCATAGACCTCGACGCAGAGCACCTGCCAGCGCAATCAATACCGGATGGCGCCCCCTAGGAGATTTCGCCAAAATCCTGTGTGCAGCCTCATAGCCATCAATCCCAGGCGGCCGAATGTCCATCATTGCGATGTCTGGCTGCACCGCATCGGCCTTCGAAACGGCCGATATACCGTGGTACGCCAGCCCAACCCCTTGCTTAAGCGTGCGTCGCTGCTTCGTTCCACAGCGTTCGCAATCTCGCCGTAGTCAGCGCGGAATAAGCCAGCTGAGCTGGCCTGGCCATACATGAACCTTATTTTTCTTGCATCTAGGAAAAAGTCGACACCCATGCTGTCTGGAAACTCGAATTGCTGTAGGATATTGTCTTACAAGGATGTGTCACGACGCTGCTTATTTGATAAGGGGGCGAGGACTAACGATGGAAACTTTGCAAATTGCTTTGGTGGCGACAACGCCATCTACCGCCGGGATTTCGGCACATATAGTTATCCCGTCGATATCTGATGATGAGCTGGCCGCCGAGTTTCGTAAGACGCTCAGTGGCGGTAGTGAAATACTGTTTGTTGCAAACAAGTTCAAGGTGGCGATGTTTGCAAGGGCTGCAGCCACGTCCTCGTGGAGTGCAGTCGCCGCCGGCGAGTTTGATGAAGAATGCATTAATGCCGTAAGTTCAAACGTCCGTACGAGACGCGTCTTCTGGGACTCGACTACGTTAGCTGAGCCGCAATTCGTCGACCTGTCTACTGCGGCCCCTGCTCTAGTAAAAAAGGCGCTCATCGCTAGCTGGGCAAAAACCGCCGACCAGGTCACTGGCCGTCTAGGGCATGTCTCTTCTGATGTAAAGAGGGAAGTCGCGTACCTTGCTGCATACCACTGCCAATTTCCAGGTTGCGGAACAGACCTTGGTCAGCATGCAGCGACTGGCGGGAAAGGCACTTTCAGCTATTTTGCTCACATCGTTGCCGCCTCTGCTGATGGACCTCGTGGCGACCTCTTAGAGTCCCCGCGACTCGTCAATGACCCGTCGAATTTCCTTCTCTTGTGCGATGAGTGCCATCGCCTTATCGATAAAGTTGACCCGAAAAAATACACCGTTGAGCAATTGCGCCAAATGCGCACAGAGTCCATCCGTGAGGTCAAGCGCCTGCTGGGAACCCTCCGTTACCCGGAGGTCGACGTTGTCTACTTCTTGGGTAATGTGACTGGTCAGGTCGCGCACATCAGCGACCGTGATATGGATGAGGCTCTCTGGGCGAGTGGCTTGCGCCGGTCAAGCAAGAACCCCGAGTCATACTTCGAATTCGGGCGCCAGCATCATGCACCACACAAGCTGAGCTACTGGAGCGCAGTCTTCGCGACATTGAAATTCGATGTCCCTAATCTGCAAGCCAAGCTCAACGGAGTGCGCACTGGCGGGGTTCCGCGTCCTCGTCTGGCTGTGTTCCCATTTCATGGCACGTCCGTAATGCTGCTCGCGGGCCGACTCCTCGGCGACATGGCTGGCACCTACGTATTCCAGCCCCACCGGAACAAGATGAGCGAGCCGAGCGGCACACGATGGGCATGGCCAACGGATGCCGTAGTGCCGACCCAGGAAAAGTTCGAGGTCAAGACGTTGAAGGGCCATACCGGTAGCGAAGACGAAGCGAACCTCATCGTGTCGCTTACTTTCCCTGTCGCAGCAGCTAGGCTCGCGCCCGTCTCAGCAGAGAACGGCAACTTGATACTGCCTACTATCGAAATCTCGGTCGAGAACTTTGGCCACTCGACTATCCGTCACCCTTCAGATTTGACGTTGTTCGGCGCCGCTGTAGACCAGGCGTTACGGTGCGTCCAGGACGTTTGGAATATCAAGAAAGTCCATCTCTACGTTGGTGCGCCAGCCGCTGCAGTAGTACTTGTTGGCCAGAAGATGCAGGCCCGTCATCATGCGACGTTCGTTTGCTATGAGGCTCTGCCAGGTAACGGCCCCTTTGCCCCAACTATCGAAATTTCGTCGCAAACAGTCCGTACGGTAGGCCAAGACCTGTCGGTGTCCCTGCAAACCTGAAAGCTATCATGACTACATCGCTAACTTTGTCGAAGCGAATCGTCGATTCGCTCATTACACGCCAAGAAGAGCAACAATGGGAGCTGCTCATCAGCTCACTGTTGCGACGACTCGAACTTAATGCAAAAGATAGGGCTGACGCAGAAGAGGAGTACGAAGTCCTTGGTGACTCTATTGCTGAAAAGCTGAGCTTGCCGCGCCATGACGTCATCGTCTCGGCACAAGGGTCCATGCGCACGCAGACCACCATCAGCCCGCGCTACCCAGTCAAATTTGATATCGACATCTTTGTCGAGCTGGCTGGGCCCGGGTACAACGCCCTGCCCCCAGAAACGATGTTTCACAAGTTTGGCGAAGCGCTCGACGGCAACGAAGAGGTCACGGGCAAGCGTGAAGAAAAGCGCCGCTGTTGGCGTCTAGGCTACCCTGGGAAGCCGTTCTACTTCGACGTGACTCCTGCGGTTCGAGGCATCAGCTACGCTGGCGGCACCTTGCGAGTTCGCGACCCTGAAACCCGCTGGGCACCTACAAACCCCGGCGAATTTGCCGAGTGGTTTTGCAAGCATGCTGAGCAGCGCTTTATCTTCGCGATGCCGCTTCAAAAGAGCGAAGGCGTAGTCGCACGTTCAAACGTTGAGCCTCTACCTGATGAACCTATTGGCCTCGACGATATCCTGCGCCGTACAGTCCAGCTGATGAAGCTCCACCGGGACAATATGTACTGGTTCGCCGACGAAAAGCGCAAAGCAGCCCAACCTATCTCGATAATTGTCGTCACCCTAGTCACGCGCGCCTATGGGGAGCTCATCCGCACACAGCGAGCAGGCTTCCGCTCGCCGCTTGAAGTGGTGCTCAAGCTTGTCGAGATGATGCCTAAGTATATTGGTCACGATGGCAGCAAGTATCTGATACCTAACCCTATGCTGCCGCTCGAGAACTTCGCAGACCGTTGGAATAGCGATGGAGGTGCGCGGGCTGCTGAGTTCAAACGCTGGCATGCCCGGCTTGAAGGCGACCTCGATAAGCTGCTTCACAACGGTGTTAAAACCGCGCCTGAGGCCGACATTCGTGAAGTCCTCGGCAACGTAGGTGTCGAAGCATGGAAAGCAAGCCGGCCGAAGGCTAACGTCCTGGACGGATTGCTCGCCAGCGCCGGACCCCTATCGAATCCGTTGGCGCCTATCAAACCTGGCTCTTCAGACACACTGGGTTAAGTCTGGGTGTCGGTCTTTCGTTTTCCTGATGCAGTGCATGCCGTCGAGGCATGGCTCGACGGCGCTGCAAGCTCGTTCGCGACAAAGCTCAAGCGTAGTAGCACTTCGAAGACGCTTGACTGGGAGCTGGACCTGCGAGAGCAGGGTTACCCTATCGAACGTGCTCGCCTGCGTATAGGTGCACTCTTCCCGGCAGTGCCTTGCGAACTTCATGTAGCGGCCGAGCTATGCTTGCAGTTACCGCACGTTGAAGAGGACGGGAGAGTTTGTCTCGATGAGGAATGCCAGCCAGCAGACTTCGAGCAGCCTATAGCAGCCGTCGTCAGGGCAATCACACGGTTCAAGACCGAACTCCTTCAACGCTCATCTAACGCAGAGTGGCGGGAAAAGGAGCTGCACGCTGAACGCCTGTCGTACTGGAACCGGTTCTGCGACCAAAGACAAAAATCTCCTCGAGCACGCCCACGTCCTCGCACAACCCTGGTCAGTATGGACAAGGTCGATAGCTGGGCCGAAGGCGCAATCGCGGCATTTGTTCCGAAGGGAAGTCGTGAGCGGCGCATTCAAACCCAGGTAGTCACCCTAAGGGCCCTGGACCCTGTCGAACTAGCGAATCGACATGGCTTCAGCTCTGGAACCCTTGTCAAAGGTAGCGCAGTGTTTGTCAGGATTCCGGAGGACTTCCGCTGGAGCCCGCTCACTTGGCCGCAGAGCTTCCTCGACTTGGAACAGCTGGTTCGCGCTGTTACGGCGTCACAGCATTCAATTGCAGACTGGCTCTCCGACAAAGGATGGGTGACTGATTCAGAAGACACACTAAAGCGCTCAAAGGGCGGGAAGATTGCAGTCGCAACTAAACCGCTGCTTGTCGTGCTATGCCATGGCAACGAGCTGTACGGCTACCAGATTTCGCCGTCCATGGTCTCGCTGGTAACGCTGCCGCACGCAGCTCCTGTCAAACTCATTCGGGTCGACCCGACCTGGTCGTTGACACGGGACTATGGCACTTCAACGTTCACAAGGCGCCAGGAAAAGCGTGTTCTTGTGCTTGGCGTAGGCTCGCTTGGTAGCCCCATTATCGATGTGCTCGCGCGCGCAGGTGTAGGCACAATCGACATCGTCGACGCACAGGTCCTCGGGCCCGAAAACGTTTCTCGCCACCTGCTTGGGATGTCATCTATCCTCAAGGGCAAAGCCTCGGAATTAGCAGCCCGCATCAAGAAAGAGATACCTGGAATTAAGGTGCGTGGATATCCTGGCGACGCCCGCGCATGGTGTGCCGAGAACTGCAGACCAGGCAAATACGACCTCGTCGTTGACGTAACAGCTGAGTCGTCAGTGCGCATTTTCCTAGCTCATGTACGGAATGCGCTTCTCGGGAATACCCCTGTCATTCATGCATGGGTCGAACCCCATTGTGCAGCGACACATGTCGTTGCGACAGTGGCGAGTGAGCCTTGGCCGGCCAGTGACCCAGCAGGCACCCGAGTCAATGTGGCAGACTACTCCGCGGCGCAGATGCGTGTGAACCTTCCAGCCTGTGGCGAGGGATTTCACCCATATGGAAGCGCGGACATCCTGCAGGCTGCTGGCTTCTCTGCAGAACGTATCCTGGATGTCCTAGATAAGGGCTTGGCTAGGTCCATGGTTTGGAGTTCAGTGCGCTCTCAAGCATTCTTCGATTCACTCGCCGTCCCGATTACGACAACAGCTATCGTTCCACAAGACGGTGGTGCACGTGATGGCGTCATGCTGACACGCCCACTTATAGAAGTGCTCCATGATGCATGAGGGCATGAGGTTTCGACTTGAGGGCGCACACTGGGTCCTGGAATTTGCGCCAGAAGCGACTGCGTTGATGTGTGCGAATGCGCAGACCAAACTACTGTCTTGCGAGGCTGTTGGGCAGCTCTACACTCGCGACCTTACTAGCTCATCAGTCGTTGTTGAACATGCGACCCTATTGAAGCCACGACATACTTGCCGCGGACGAGTAAAGTTTGCCCCGAAAGCCGCATACGCCGAGCGTGTTGAGCTGTTCAGGCACGGCCTGCATTGCGTTGGCATCTGGCACACCCACCCGGAACCTTACCCATCTCCCTCAGGAGAAGACCGACGTCTCGCACGCGACTATGCAATCGCTGCAAGACCCGCGTTATCTGGAATCGTTTTCGTAATCGTGGGCACCCAGCTACCGCCTAACGCGTTCAGAGTCTGGGTGGACAATGGAGAAGAACTACACCTTGCGAACTCTACGAGCTCTCGGTACATGGACTGCTGAATCCAAATGACCGGCACGGGCTCTTTATTTCACCTAGCTGTTGAGTTGGCTGCGGTGGCGACCATGAAAGATGCGAACCGGATGAATGAAACTGCCTCATTGTATGGCACCCTGCGGGAAATAAATGCGACCTGAAATACGGCGTCTTCCGGCCCGCGTAGACCAACGATGTCGTTGAATTGTCTGACAAGCACCTGTCGATTCACTACGAGTTCAGGCGCCTCGGTCGACCGGCCTCGACGGAAATCCGCCGAATCTGGACATCGTGTTCCGATTTGACTCCGGTCTGGTCATAGGCGTTGAGAGCAAATTTACCGAATGGCTCACGCGGAAATCTCCGAACAAGGAATTGTTCAAGCCGCAATACTTCGATGGCGGGGCCGGGCTCTGGTCGACCAAAGGACTGCCTGCATGCCAGAACTTAGCTCAGGAGCTACATGCAGGGCGGACTAAGTTCCAATACCTCGACGCTCCCAACTGCTTAAGCACGCGCTAGGCCTAGCAACACAGCATCCCGGCTCTTTTGAACTCTACTATCTGTTTTTTGACTGTCCAGGGCTCGAATCAGAAGTGCATTTCGCTGAAGTGAGAGGATTCGCTGAGTTGGTGGCAGATGACTTTCGTTTTCACTGGGGAAGCTACCAAGAAATCTTCGAACGACTTATGGACAGTCACGACTCCTCGAACGCTGCCTACTTGGCGTACCTCGGCGAGCGATACTTTGCGGACCGAAGTCGAGCCTAATGTTAAATTTCTACCCATTTTAATCGCACGCTCAGCTGAGCACGCCGGGCACATGGGTGAGGTCGACGAGAGGGTTTGACTTCGGGACGCCGAGGGCTGCGACGCGACGAAAAGGGAAGTTGCAAACGGCGGCGCCCGGCCTAAAATGTAAGCAGGAAGTGCATTCGGGGGTGCCGACATGAATACTCGCAAAAACCGTGCGGCGAAACTTCTCGTACTTTCGGCAGTGGCAAGTTGCGCGTTGTCGGGCTGCGTAGTCTACAGCCCTCCTTACGCGGCTTACGGGCCAACCGTCGCTCCCTATTACCCTCCGTATGGCTATGCCGGTCCGGCGTACGTGGGACCACCGGTCTCCCTGGACTTTGGATTTTATGGCCGATATGGCGGCGGCCGGGGCTGGCGCGGCCGGCGTTAAAAAGCTGTTCTACCCAGGCCGGAATCCGAGCTGCCCGTCGTCCAGGTACCGGACGCGATGGTTCAGTCTTCCTGAGACTGGACAAACCACAGAAGTAGTGTCCCCTTGGCATGCGGCCAGGGTGCCGAACCGGCGGCAGGGCGAAACTTTAACCGTTCGGCACAGACGGCTGGCGGGACGTCGAACCAAGACTGCGCTACCCCCTCCACGCGTCGCATACGAATTCAGCGCTAACTCACCGACCGTCTTCTGCCCCTCGAACTGCGACAGACTTGACCTCTTCAGCGACATAGTGCTGCATCGGCGCACAGTTCGGCAAATCCTTGGCGCCCAGCGAGACTTTCCTGTTGAGCGTTGCACGGCGTATGTTAAATTGCCGGCTCTTCTTAATCACGGGAATATCGTTATGCCGACTTATCAGGAATACCAAGAGCAAATTGCGAAGCTGCAGGCTTTAGCCGAGACAGCTCGTAAAGATGAAATCGAAGAGGCCCGTCGCCAAGTGCGGGAATTGATGCAACAGCACAATCTCAGTGCGACCGACTTAGCTGAGTCAACAAAGAAGTCCGGCAATCCAAGCAAGAAGCCAGGCACGGTAGAAGCGAAGTATCGCGACCCTGCATCTGGACAGACCTGGACCGGACGGGGTCGCGCTCCGCGGTGGCTCGACGGGAAAAACCGGGAAGACTTTCTCATCAAGTGATTTAGTTCGCTACCTTCAAGAAGCCGCAATGCGACAAAGCTCAGTCCGCTAAAGCGGGAATTTCACGCTTCACGCGGGACTTCACTACGTGAGGGTCGCTTTGCAGGTTACAGACAGGCGGTCCGGAAGTGGCTACGCCTCATCCGCCGTACGTCAGTGGCTGGCTCTCACTGACGTACGTGGTGTGAGCTACTGCATACCGGTTACGTCCTGCGTTCTTTGCTGTATATAAGGCCTCGTCAGCCTCCCTCAAAAAGACGGCTGCTGACACATTACAATTAGCTCGGACTGCGATTCCAATACTGATGGTTACGGCTATATGACGACCGTCGCACTCAAACTGCGGCTCCATGCACTGAAGTATTCGGTTCCCAAGCTCTTCAGGCTGTGTGTCGGTAGACATTGCCTCAAAGAGGATGACGAACTCGTCTCCGGCTAAGCGGGCGGGCGTATCAGAGGCTCTTACTATCGAATTGAGCCGTCGCGCAAACTCGACAAGGACTTGGTCCCCAATAGCGTGGCCTAGGGAATCGTTGATGGACTTGAAGTGGTCAATGTCCAAGTAAGCCAGCGCCATAGGTTGCCCCGTGCGCTCGGCCCGTTCTAAAGCTGAGGACAGAACGTTCTCAAACATTCGCCGGTTACCAAGTCCCGTGAGCGAATCAGTGAGCGCTAGGTTTGCAAGCTTTGCTTCAGCATTTTGCCGCTGTTGGGAGAGCGAAAAAAAGGCTCTGCTGAGGTCTCCAACTTCGTCTTTTCGTTGAATGTCAAGCACCTCAATTTTTGCCTTTCCTTCGGCAATCGCGTTAACACTACCTTGCAATCGACCAAGAGGGCGCAGCAGACGTATCGTTGCCAGAAGTCCGGTGAGTCCAGCCAAAGCTGCGACAATGCTCGACACAATCCAGACGCTCACGCGTGCGTCTGACAATGCAGCAAACGCTTCGTCCGTCGGGTAAGCGACCCCGAAAACCCAACCGGTAATTGGTATCTGCTTGTATGCTAAAAATGCTGGGCGCCCGTCCTTTGTACGCGCTTCTATCCAGCCTTCGAATCCTTTCAAAGCCGCCGCTGTGGTAGGCATCGCGCCTCCTGGCTCTTTGAACACATTTACGAGAATTCGGTTTTGATTAGGATGCTGGATTACGGTCCCATCCTTGTCAATAATAAAAAAGTAACCGCTTTTTCCTGGCCTAAACGTGTTAAGTTGGCCGAGCAGCCTCGGACTCTGGAGGTTTATGCCCCCTGCCAACACGAAGGTGACTCTACCGGTGCTGTCGACGATAGGTTCAGTAATCAACACAATTGGCTTACCGGAAAGCGCACTACGAAATGCTCGTGAGACGATACCTTTGCGACTTGCGACAGTATTGGAAAAGTATTCTTGACTTGCCGCAGTGAAGGTACCGATTGTGCGCTCGTCAGAGATGTTAGCAATAAGCTTACCTCGAGCGTCGAAAACAACAACGTTGAAGAATTCTTCTTTCAAACTAGGATGCAGTTTTAAAATATGCCGAATCAAATGTGCGTTGCTCCGTCCGCCAGCTTGAATCTCCTCAGCAATAGAGCGAAGCAGAGCACGTTTATCACCGATGTCGCGACCAATAAGCGCCGCAGCGCTTTCGGCCAAGCTATATTCTTGGCCTCCTACAACCGACTTCATCTTGTATTCGACAAGATACAGACACAAAAGAGCGACCAGACTCGCGGCCGCAAAAGCGACCACGACAACAAGTCGCGTGATGCGAAATTTCAGACATTTAGTATTCAAGAATGCTGGCATCTTGTTAGGCAAATTTAACACAGCGAAATCCACCGCTGTAGTTTTGTGGTCCAAGCAGATGTTAGAGTCTAGCCGGCAGTGGAAACCTTGCGCCGCCAAAAAAGTGCGCACATAAGAACTTAGAAGCCCAAACAAAATTGCCAAGCTTTGATTGCCCTCTTAACGATACCCTTCGCCCAAGCTTAGGTCGACGATTATGCGACGCTTAAGCCCGGCAGAGCTACCAGACTACCTGTCTGGAAGTCGGAGGCAACGATACAGACTGGCAGTGCTGTTCGGCTCGGAAAGCGGACCTCGGCGCCGCGAGCAAGGCAGCGGACGCTTTGGGATACGACATGGTGAAGTCGGTCATAGAATATCTCCGATTGTCGTCAGTTCGTGGGCACCCTAAACTCGGGAAATCAGTCGTTGTTGAGCCCAAACAAGAAGCTTGCTGAGTGTGAATTTGGTAACCAAGCAATGCAACGTTTGATGAAAAGGCATCTGAAATCTGTCATCCTGCCGCTGGGACATCGGCGCGCCGACACGGTGCCGAGTCTACAACGTGAGCTAACCGTCAAAGAGTGCCCGGAAAAGCTTTGCTTGTGCGCATCGACCACTCGTGCATCCTACCCTCTTTAGGGTTCTAAATGTACTTACTCAAGGAGGTATCGTGAAGTCAATGCCCTCATCCGTTGCTTTTTATAAAAGTACTCCTGTCTTTAGCGAAACAAGCGTTCCGGCAGCGCTTCAGCGTGACCACACTACGGCTGCAGGGGTCTGGGCGAAGATTATGGTTCTTGAAGGCTCACTTGAGTACCACATTACCGAGCCTGCTCCCGAACAGCGTCTGCTGAGCGCTGGAGACGAGGGAATAATTGAACCCCAGATGAAACACTTTGTTGAGGTATCCGGCCCGGTAAGGTTCCGCGTCGACTTTTATCGGTGACCTGAGCGGCCGCACTGATGCTTCGCAGCAGGGTCTCGGTACCGCCTAGGCTGCCGCGGACAATCCATCCGGATGCAGACAAATGCGCATTTCTATGCGGCGCATCCGCCATCTTGGCCGCAAGGTCCAGGCACCAAGCTTGCAATCAAGTCGAGCTGGACTTCTCCCGAAGCGGCTTCACTCGGGCAACTCGCATCGCGCATTGACTCAGCGCAGGACAACGCAACCGCTTTCGATTTGACGCATTTGAGCGCACATTTCTTTAACATACCCTTCACCTTTTGTTGAATTTGAGGATTACTATCGTGCTCCGTGTTGAAGGCGTGGATGGTATCTTTAATTCACTGCGATTTCACAAATCAGCATGACTATGTAAAAGAATGGTACTTGGGTCGTACTGTAAATATTCAATTCTGAATCCTTCACATTTAACTTGTAGCCACAAGCTGAGCAGCGTTATGGAAGAACATTGATATGGCGTTTATTTATTGACCTTGCTGGCATCATGGGTAATCTGCTATTATTCTCTCGCTCCCCCGCGATGTCATTGATAACCAGAACGCAGGCCGTCGCGAAGCAGTATTTTTGTCTGATTAACGAAGCATAAACTGGAATACGTAAGGCACAACTTATGATTTCACCTTCGGGTAGGGTTACCGCGATTTTAAGACGGGCTAACGCGCTAATTGTCGGGCTTACGCTATTGCTAAGTGGCCCCTTGGCTTATGCACAGACAGTGTCAACGAATCCGGCCGCCGTCCCATCATTTAAGAAGCTGGACTCCATCGAAGCACGAGTCCAAGGTTGTGTCACCTGCCATGGCCAACAGGGCCAAGGTACAGGCAACGGGTATTTTCCTAGGATTGCCGGGAAACCGGCGGGTTACCTCTACAATCAGCTTGTCGCGTTCCGTGACGGGACAAGAAGCTACCCTCCGATGAATTACTTGGTTGCGTATCTGCCTGATTCCTATCTAAAGGAAATCGCTGCTCACTTTGCTGCGCAGCGTCCTGCCTTCAGCCCTCGGTCAACTGTGCCTGTGGACCCAGCAGTCACTGCTCGTGGCCAGACTCTCGCTACTGCAGGAGACGCAGCCAAGGGGGTTCCAGCTTGCATCGCCTGCCATGGTGCGCAGCTGACCGGTATGCAACCCGGAATTCCTGGTCTAGCCGGATTGCGTCCTGCATACGTTGTCGGCCAGCTGACAAGGTGGAGGGTCGGCGAACGGCGTGCCGCCGAGCCCGATTGCATGAAGAGGATTGCATCGCGTCTTTCGGATACAGATATTACGGCGGTCGCCGCTTGGCTGTCCCAGCAGACTCCTCCAAAGGAGGCTTCGCCTGAGCCGTCAAACTTGGTTCGGATGCCTCTCGCGTGCGGTAGCCAACGGTAAATTGTATGCAGACAAAAACTCGAATCGCATCAGCAGTAGTAGTCCTGGGCCTCCTTGCAGCAGGAGGGCTGTATTTCCTTCACCCTGGATTCCTCCCTAAGGAAAAGGTCGCGTCGCGCGCCGTGGGCAACGACATCATCAGCCGAGGCGAATATCTCGCCCGTGCCGGCGACTGCGTTGCATGCCATACAGCCGCAAACGGCCCAATGTTCGCTGGCGGCAGGGCGATGCCAACACCGTTCGGGAATCTCTACGTGCCCAACATTACGCCCGACGACGACACCGGCATCGGCCGTTGGAACGCTGCGGAATTCTATCGAATGATGCATACAGGCATCTCCCGGGACGGTACGCTCCTGTATCCAGCAATGCCTTTTGCATCGTACACCCAAGTTACCCGAGCGGACTCCGACGCAATTTTTGCTTACCTCATGTCGGTTCCGCCCGTAAAGCAGAAGAACCGAGAGCATGAACTGCGGTTCCCGTACAACAATCGGGAGCTTCTCCTCGGTTGGCGGACCCTGTACTTTAAGGAAGGTGAGTACAAAGCAGACCCAAGCCAGTCCGTCGAGTGGAACCGTGGCGCGTATCTCGTTAAGGGGCTCGGTCATTGCGCCATGTGCCACACTGCTGTGAATGCGCTAGGAGGGTCGAGCGAATCGAAAGCCTTCGAAGGCGGCATGATTCCGAACCAGAACTGGTACGCGCCCTCTTTGACCTCCAACAGAGAAGCAGGCTTGGGCGAATGGAAAGAGCAAGACATCGCTGACTTACTCCAAGTGGGTACGTCTCATCACGGGACCACTTACGGACCGATGGCGGAGGTTGTCTATAACAGCTTGCAATATCTGACTGACGAGGACGCGAAAGCGATGGCTGTCTATTTGAAGGCCTTACCACAACGGGACAGCGCCCCGCTGCCGACCAGTCAGGCGAGGCTTGTCAGCCCCGAAGTCATCGAAGCCGGCCGAAAAGTCTATGCAGGCCAATGCGCTGTATGTCACGGGGCCGAAGGCAAAGGCCAAGGAGCTTCGTATCCGCCGCTGGCAGGGAATCAGTCGATTACGATGGAATCTCCTGTCAACTCTATACGCATGGTGTTGAACGGCGGCTACGCGCCGGGCACACTAAAGAATCCGCGCCCATATGGTATGCCGCCCTTTTCGCACATTTTGAATGACGACGACGTAGCCGCAGTGGTGACTTACATTCGTGTCGCCTGGGGCAATAACGGAACGCCAGTGAAACCAACTCAAGTGAACGATTTGCGGAAGATTTTACCGGAATAAAAACATGCAAACACCATATGAAAGTGATGAGGACGCGGAACAAAGGCGCATCGACGAGATAGTGGCCGGCGGGCCCTCCGGAGCATTTGCAGTTGCCGGCGTGGCGACATTCATTGTCGTCGCAATGTTCTATCTGTTTTACGTTTTTGTCTACTTACCAAGAGGCGCGGTGCAATGACGTCACCAATTCAGCCAGGAAGCTCCGCTGATAATCATCAGATTTCTGAGGATGTCGCGAATGCCGCGGAGCGTAGGTGGGCAATCATCGTCATTCTCATCATTTTGTCGCTGTTGGCGATGATGATATTCACCGGGCTCCACTGGGCAGCAATGCCGCCCTCACGAGTAGAGAGCGTCGACGTCCGAACCCTGCACATCAAGGGGGAATTTGTTGAAAGCAATCTCGGCACGACTGTCGAAAAAGATGGCCGTGTTGTCGTGCGCCTGATAGCGCAACAGTACTCGTTCTCGCCCCAGTGTATCGTCGTTCCCGCCGGGACACAGGTTACGTTCCGAGGCACGAGCACCGACGCAATTCACGGGTTTGTTATCGGCCGCACGAATGCGAACACGATGCTAGTGCCTGGGTTCGTTTCGACGTTCACGACAAGCTTCCCAAAAACTGGCGAACAGCTGATGCCCTGCCATGAGTACTGCGGAATCGGCCACGAAGCGATGTGGGCGCATGTCCAGGTCATCTCCCCAGAAGAATTCTTCGCTAAAGCTAAAGCGTCCGAAAGGCTGAACTGTGTTCCACGCTAGAAAACTGGTCTTGGCCCACTTTTGGGTCGCGTTTGTGGCGTTTTTCGTCGCAATTCTCCTGGGCGAATGGCAGATGTACATTCGCAGCCCGTTGCATGCCTGGGTGAACAATCCGGAGCACTACTATCGGTCTGTGACGGCGCACGGTACCGTCATGGGCTACGTGCTCCCTACCCTCGTGGCGATGGGGTTCGGATACGCGATTACCGAGATTACGTTGAAGCGCCCTTTGATTGGACTGCGCTGGGCTTGGGCAGGGTTCTGGCTCGTCATCGTTGGGACTCTGATGGCCGCGGCAACCACCGCAGCTGGTAAGTCGTCAGTACTGTACACGTTCTATCCGCCGATGATAGCGAGCCCCTTCTATTACCTCGGCATTGTCCTGGTGGTGGTCGGTTCCTGGATTTGGGTTGCCCTGATGTCCATCAACCTGCGCGCCTGGAAGAAAGCAAACGCGGGTGAAACGGTTCCGCTCGCGATGTATGGCAACGTAGCCGGGGCCTATCTTTGGGCTTGGACGTCAGTCGGCGCTGCCAGCGAAATCCTGGTGCTCATCCTGCCGGCCTCGCTCGGGCTTACAGACACTATCAATGCTGGCTTGGCGCGAGTTCTGTTCTCCTGGACACTTCACGCCATCGTGTATTTCTGGCTGGTGCCCGCGTACATTGTGTTCTACACCATCTTCCCGAAAGCGATTGGTGGCCGGCTCTACAGCGATACGATGGGGCGCATCGCTTTTGCCCTGTTCCTCGTGTTCTCCATGCCTATCGGTATCCATCACCTTTTCGCCGACCCGCAGGTCGGGTCTGGTTTCAAATTCGTGCACGCGGCTATGACGGCCATGGTGTCGATTCCGACCTTCCTGACCGTGTTCACCATCGTAGCTTCTGCAGAGGTAGTTGGACGCTTGCGCGGAGGTACCGGCCCGTTTGGCTGGGTCAAGTCCCTGCCCTGGTCAAACCCGATGATGCTCGCAGTGACCTACGCGTTTATCATGCTCGGCTTCGGCGGCGCTGGCGGCCTCATTAACATGAGTTATCAGCTGAACGAAACCATCCACAACACGCAGTGGGTCACCGGACACTTCCACCTGATTTTCGCGGGTGCCATCGTCATCATGTACTTCATGGCAGCGTACGAGATGTGGCCCCAGCTGAAGAATTCGGCGCCATTGTCCGCAGGCCTCATCCGCGCCCAGCTGACACTCTGGTTTGTCGGCATGATGGTCCTCACAATGCCATGGCACCTCGTCGGCCTGCTCGGCGCCCCCCGGCGCATGGCGTATTATGACTATACGAACCCAGCGCTGCATCCCCAAGCCATCACGGTAACCATGTCCACATTCGGCGGCCTATTGTTGGTTATCTCTGCAGCCCTGTTTATCTACGTTCTTGCGACCGCACGCACGCAATCAGCGCCAGTCGCCCCATACTCGTTCAGCAAAGCCGTACACCCGCATACCAAAACGCCTGCTTCTTTGAACAGCTTGGGCCTGTGGGTCGCGATGATGATTGCACTGACGGTCGTGAACTACGGATACCCAATCGCACAATTGGCGGCAACGCCAAACGCGTCAGTGCCTATCATTCCGATTGGAGAGCGGTGATGCGCGAAACCGGCAAGGATGTCTCGACAAATCGTCTGGCACGGATGAGTATTCTCGGCCTCATCGTGTTGACACTGGTTTCTGTTGCGATTGCGTTTATCTGGCTACCGTCTGCGCAGAAGGATTACAGGACGGTGGGGATTTGGGACAGCATATGTCGTGCTGCGGGCGTTCCGAGTTCCTGGGGGCGCTCGGGCAGCAGCGGTCCCGCTCCGGTTGTGGCCACAAACGTTGTGTTGTCGCCCGAGATGGCGAAAACGGCGTCGTCCGAGTCCGTCGGCCGCGGCGCCACCCTGGCCCTAAACTGCACAATGTGTCACGGTGCTCAAGGCCTCAGCAGGTCGAACGCTCCGAATCTCGCGGGCCAGTACCCCGAGGTTATCGAAAAGCAATTAATGGACTACAAGAGCGGGAAGCGGGCAAGCTCGATTATGGCGGCGCTATCGCAAAACCTGTCTGAACAGAACATCAGGGACCTCGGCGCATATTACGCCAGCCTTCCGAAGGCCCGTACTGCTCCTACGACCTACGATGAGTCATTGCCCGCCCTCGTTCGAGTCGGTGACCCTATGCGAAACATCGTTCCATGCATTTCATGCCACGGCGGAGTTGACCAAAAACTCGGCGCGCCGTGGCTTGAAGGGATGCCGAAGGACTACCTCGTTCAGGAACTCACGTTGTTCAAAGACGGTGAGCGTCGCAACGACAGCGAATTACAGATGCGCAACATCGCCCATGCGATGACTCCTGCGGAAATCGATGCGGTCGCGACGTTTTACGCACGTAAGGCGCTGCCGGCTCGGGAATGATGAAGTAGCCTGAAATAAGCCTCTAGCCCATAGGTCATGCCCCTGAGATGAGGATGGGCCGACATAGTCCCCGGCTATGCCAATGTGTCTGCTTCATGATGGCAGAAATTGCTATCGATTCAGAACTTTGGCTTCGAACGCGCCGTCTACCGTCCGATGCGCCACGTGCGTCGCCGTTGGTACTTGACGCTACAATTTGCTAACGCAAATGCTTCGCGCATTTACGCAAGCCCGGTCCGCCAGGCGAACTCGACTGGCATCTGCAATGTGGTCGACTCCCGCATCACGAGCGGCTTGGTTGTCGCTCTGCGCCGCAATTTCTCAATGCAATCAAAGCGGCTTTCATCATTAGACGATAACTAGACGTCCCCGGCCCAGCGAAAGGGCCCATCTAGTTATGGAATGCGACTAAGTGCGTCTATCAAAACCCCAACTTGCCAGCAGAGCAATATGGGCCGTACACTGAACATTGCGAACGGCCGGGTTCGGGCCAGAAGCAGACGTCTGATTCCGCCGCACTATGTAACGAAATTCCCCAGCGACAATAGCTCCAGTAGACTAATCGCATCATGAACGACTCCAGCTAACTTATCGCCGTAACGCGTCTCGGATTTCGCGCAGTAGGATGACGTCTTCCGTAGTAGCAACAACAACTGGAGCGGGCTTACGCAGTCGATTTACCATACGGACCATCTGGAAGATGATAAATGCGAGGATGATAAAATTTAGTAGAACCGTTAGAAAATTGCCATATGCCAAGACTGCGCCTGCCTTTTTTGCTTCGGTCAGAGGCAGTCCCCATGCCTGACCGTTTAACGGAAGATAATAACTTCCGAAGTCGAGGCCGCCAAAAATCTTGCCGACGATAGGCATAATAATGTCTTGCACGAGCGAATCGACGATTTTACTGAATGCCGCCCCAATGATGACCCCAACCGCAAGGTCCATCACATTCCCCTTGGTAGCAAACTCTTTAAATTCAGTCAGCATGCCCATTTTCTTCTCCGTTGCCTAAATTTCAAGAATACCTCAAAAACATTTTAAGCTGGCAGAAATCTTTCTGCCAATCCGCCGTCTAGTTGAGCACTAGCGAGGATGACCCCACCGAGGAGAATCCAGTGCACCCAAGCCGCGCAGATTGGCTGACTAAGGTATGAAGGTTGGCAAGAAAGCCAAGGCTGAATCGCCACGACAAGCATAGACACTCTCAAGCCCTAATGATGGGCACGACGGGAAGGTTCTGGAACTCAACAACGGGTAGGTCCCTTTGGGTCGAACCCGGCCGTTCGCAAGGCTCAGTTTACAGCCGTGTTGCTCTGCTGGTAAGTAGGGGTTTTGTTAGAGATACTAATTCCAGGCCACTGACCAAAATCGAAGAGCAAGCGTCCGCATGTTGGCTTCCTACCGTTAACGCTGCCTTGGGGCGCTGGGATATGCTTAGGACCGGGCTCGGTGCTTGACGGACATCCTTGGCCCGGCCGGTAGGATTTCTGCTGGCAACTGCTACTGCAACGGTACAATCTGAGTGCTGCGGACTTAGAGGAGCCAACAACGAAGTCCGACAAACCGAGCACGAAGCAAGGCACCATGCAACCCGAATCGTGCCCCGACTCCGTTCAACCATAGACTGGATGAGGGCTTGCACCGCAGTGGCTTGACAGGAAGAGCAAGGACGAGTTCCTCATTAAATGATGCATCCTGCCGTGCACAGGTTCAGCAGGCGACTTCGGAAAATTAGATTATGCAAAGCGCACCGGTTCAAGAGCCCGTCTCCTCAACAAATATCGAAAAATCTTGGGCGAAAAAGCTTGGGCCTGGGCTAATAACGGGCGCAGCTGATGATGACCCAAGTGGAATCGCCACGTATTCTCAGGCCGGGGCCCAGTTTGGCTTCGGGATGCTTTGGACAGTGCTTTTCACGTACCCCTTGATGGTTGGCATCCAAATCGTGAGTGCCAGAATCGGACGCGTTACAGGGCATGGACTGGCCACGAACATCCGGCGCCACTACCCTGCGCCACTGCTCTACCTGATTGTCGGCTTACTGTTAGTCGCAAATATCATTAATATTGCGGCTGACGTTGCGGCAATGGGCGATGCAGTTAAGCTCGTATTGGGCGGACCCGCGCACCTGTATGCGATAGGATTCGGTGTGGTCTCGGTACTGCTACAGGTGTTCATCCCATACACTCGTTACGTGCGGGTTCTGAAATGGCTTACGCTCGCGTTGCTCGCGTATGTCGGAACTGTGTTCGTTGTTCATGTTCCGTGGGCGCAGTCCTTGACAAAGATTTTAGTATTCCCGGCACTTCCGTGGAAGCCTGAGTACATCACTACCGTGGTTGCCGTCTTCGGCACGACAATAAGCCCTTATTTGTTTTTTTGGCAGGCTTCGCAAGAAGTGGAAGACCTACGTGCCGACCCCGAGGCGCACGCCCTTAAACATGCGCCTACAGAAGTACGCGCAGGCTTCAGACGCATTAAGGTTGACACCTACATCGGCATGGGATTTTCGAACTTGGTAGCGTTTTTCATTATGCTGACTACGGCCGTGACGTTGAACACGCATGGGATTTCGGATATACAGTCCTCGTCTCAGGCTGCGTTAGCATTACGCCCTATCGCAGGAAATTTCGCCTTTTTACTTTTTGCTCTTGGAATCATTGGCACCGGATTACTCGCGATACCTGTTTTGGCCGGCTCTGCCGCATATGCCATCGCGGGTACGTTCAATTGGAAAAACAGCCTGGAGCACAAGCCAGCAATAGCACCGCGATTTTACGCCATCATTGTCGTGGCAACGCTCATAGGCGTTGCTCTCGTCTTTGCCCCATTTGACCCGATTAAGGCACTGTACTGGAGCGCGGTCATAAACGGTGTCATCTCCGTACCGATTATGGCAGTGATGATGTTGATGGCAGCCCGGACGGACATTATGGGTAACTTAGTGGTGCACCGTCGCCTCAAAGTACTCGGCTGGCTCAGCACCGTAATAATGGCGAGCGCGGTCATTGCAATGTTTGTTACGG
The DNA here is from genome assembly GCF_001412595.2 of Massilia sp. WG5. Classification (NCBI taxonomy): domain Bacteria; kingdom Pseudomonadati; phylum Pseudomonadota; class Betaproteobacteria; order Burkholderiales; family Oxalobacteraceae; genus Massilia; species Massilia sp. WG5. The sequence goes on along the minus strand of NZ_CP012640.2, from coordinate 4,999,023 downwards.
GATAGACTCGAAAATACGTCGCGACAGATATAAGTGGGGAGATGCCGAGTTCGCGACAAAACGGGTGACAGTAAGCCAAATCCATCAGCCTAGATTTGGGCAAAAAAAACCCGTCAATAAGACGGGTTAAATATTTGGAGAAAACTAGAGGAGAGAGTCAATTATCCTGCAGCAGACACAGTAGCACAACTAACAGTTGTAATAAAATGTATCAGGAGACTCAACCTCAATTTTTCCGAACACACCCGGCGCCCTCCAGGCTGCTGAGATATTCCGTGAAGGCAGCGAGAGGCATTGGCCGTGCAATGAAGTAACCTTGCACTTCGTTGCAAGCAGCACTACGCAAGAAGTCCAATGCATCAGAGGTCTCGATGCCTTCCGCCACGACGGAGAGCTTAAGCGCATGGGCCATATCAACGAACGCCTTGATGAAGTCAAAGCTTGTCATACCGTCTTGGCTTTGCATAACAAACGAGCGGTCGAGTTTAAGGACATCAATGGGGAAGCGGCGCAGGTATGCCAAACTCGAGTAGCCAGTTCCGAAGTCATCCACCGCCAGCTTAAGTCCCAGATTTTTCAACTCCCGCAGAACGGTAGCCGAGCCTTCGATGTCCTCAATCAACGAGCTCTCGGTGATTTCTAGTTCAAGAAGACTGGGTGGAAGACCGCTACGTTCCAATACATCGGCCACTTGGTCAACAAATTCACTAGACCTCAGCTGGCGCGCTGAGACGTTGACGGAGACACACAAGGGGTACGCAAATTTTTCTCGCATCGAACTTGTGTAGGCACATGCTTCCTGAAGAACCCAGCGCCCGAGTTCGTTGATATGACCTCTTTCTTCGGCGACCGGTATGAACTCTGCCGGAGACACCAAGCCTAGTTCGGGGTGATTCCAGCGTAGCAACGCCTCCATACCAACCACGGACATGCTGGCCAGATGAACTCGCGGTTGAAAATAAACCTCAAACTCCTTACGCTCGATAGCGCCGCGCATCGAAAGCTCAAGTGACATTTTCTTCTTGGCCACGACGCTCATCTGCGGTTCGAAGAATCGGCATGCGCTTCCGCCAGCTCCCTTCGCTTGATACATCGCGATATCCGCAGTCTGGAACAACAGCTCCTTCGTATTCCCGTCTTGGGGAAACATACTGATGCCAATAGACGCACTAGCAAAGATTTCCTGTCCGCCGATATCGAGAGGCTTGGAAAGAGTCCCCAAGAGCTTCTGCCCGATGCTGGCCGCAGACGCCCTTCCTTGCGAGCAGTGCGCGACCACAACAAACTCATCGCCGCCAAGGCGCGCTACTATGTCGCTTGGACGGAGCACGTTGCGCAGCCTGCAGGAAACCTCGCGTATCAGTACATCACCAGCGTTATGCCCCAAAGAGTCGTTGACCTCCTTGAAACGGTCAAGGTCAATAAATAGCACAGCAACGCTCGCACCTGGCGGGCTAACCTCGAGCAGCTGTTGAAGCCGCTCATCAAGGAATGCTCGGTTTGGCAAATCGGTGAGAGTGTCGCGCGTCGCAAGTTTCTCCAAGCGCTGCTCTACTTGCTTGCGCGCAGTGATATCGGTCATAAAGCCCGTTAGGGACTGCGCGTAGCCTTCTGCGTCACGTTTGATGCTGCCATTGAACAGAACATGTATGTCGTCACCAGCCTTGTTTTTAATGACTACTTCCATGCCATGCGCGGACACTGGTCCGTTTCGCTCAAACGCGACACCGTGCCAAGGACAAAAGGCGAAAAGCTGTGCCAAGTGCCGTCCTATAAGTTCATCCCTGGCATAGCCGGAAGCCGTGCAAAGTGCAGGGTTCACATCCGTAATCTGGCCGGTGCCATCGGAGAGGACATAGCTGGCGGGCGTCATCTCAATGATGTCCCGCAGGCGTTGTTCACTTTCCTGGCTTCGCCGCTGCGCCTCTTCGCGTTCTGTAACATCGCGGACGATAGCTTGAAAAAATACATTCTCGTCCTCTTCGAACCGTGAGATTTGCACCTCGGCCGAAAACGTGCTTCCGTCTTTGCGACGCTTAAGACCACGGATGAGCTGCGTTTGGTCAGTTTGAAGCGTGCTAACTACATCGTTGTAAGAGCGGAAGTCGGCGTCAATGTCTACGGTACTTAACTGGAGTAGTTCTTCATGCGAGTACCCCAATCCCTCGCAGGCACGACGATTTGCGTCCACGATTTTTGTGTGGACATCGGTAATAATGATGGCATCGCCAGCTTGGTCGAACAGACCTTTAAACCTTTGCTCATTTTTTCGCAACGCCTTTTCTGCTTCTCGCCAAGGTGTGATGTCGTAAAAATACACCGAAAGCCCGTCTTCGCTCGGATAAGCGCGGGCGTCGAACCAGGATGAAGTCGGCTCCCAGAAAACCTCAAAAAATTCGGGCTTCCCAGTTGACATAGCGCGCTGGTAATTGGCAAGCGCCGGAGAATGCTGAAGACTGGGAGCAACCTCTAGGAGATTTCGTCCAATAGCTTCTTCGGGCATAGTATTGACCAATGCCGCTGCCTTTCGATTAGCGTAGGTAACAGTCCATTGATAATCGACAGCAAAAAACGCGTCCCCGACGCTTTCCAACATTACGTTTAACTGGTCTTTCGACTTCTGCAGCTCCTGCTGCACTTTAATTTTCTCGGTGATGTCCCGTGCAGTTACGTACATAACGCGCTTTTGTTCTGACCATCGAACGGAAAGCGACAAGAAAATAGTTTCGCCATCAGCCCGTATCCAGCGAGTCTCCAGTTCGCGCACAATATCGGCTCCGACGCGCAACCCAGCATCCACTTCTGCGACAGTTTCTCGGTCATTCGGATGTAGCAACGCCGAATACTTCATGCCCATCAAATCACTTGGTGCGTATCCAAGCACTTCTTGGGCAGCTGAGTTGATTCGTAAGATATTTCCGAACTCGTCGACCAATGCAATAATATCAAGGGAGTTTTCGACGAGGGCTTTACTCTCGTCCGCGAGTTGAGATAGCTGCTCTACAACCTCATTGTGGTGAGACGTCGGAGAAGTCGTGCACGGGACAGGGCCCGCCATAGAGTGGAGCGGCATAGAAGGCGACCGGAAAAGGTACGATACCAGCAACATTCCGTAGGGGGGCCTCTACCGACCACCGTCGGGCAATACGGGTGAAATTGCAGAGAAAACAATACGGAATGCGACTTATTAAACGAGAAATTGTGTCACAGGCTCGGACGTCTACTTTATAAATTTGTCGTTGCCGTTTTCACAAATAAGCGTGAATTTCCACACTACAATTAAGTCTAGCAAAAATTGCTCGGTTTTGTCGTGATATCTGTACAAATTAATGCCAGACTGTTGCCGAACGCGGCGCCGAGCTCCCCGCAGTAGCGGCCATTTGTTATGAAAACAGTCATGTCTAGGGGGCCGCGAGACTATGAAGCTGCCATGTTGCGCGCGGACAACCTTTCGTTACATTTAGTGAGATATGCTTCGCTCCCTTTTCGCAGCCGTCGTAACTCATGATTTCTCGACTGGACTCTAGCCTTAAGGTTTCCGGGGCTTTAACGATTTTCGTCCTTATCTGCTTGGCAGTATTGCCTTGTTTGAGTAGCCGCGATGCGAATAAAACCACGGGCATACTGCGAGAAGTCGCGGCGAAGGAACTTGCGTTCAACAGGGTTCTGAGCTTATTAAAGGATGCGGAGACTGGACAGCGCGGCTTCTTACTTAGCAGCGATGAGAGTTTTCTTGAGCCTTACAACACAGGCGTTGAAGGACTTCCGGCGGCACTGGACGAGATAGAGCGGGTAGCCTCCTCCTCCAGCGAAAAAGTTCTAGCAACCAAGATTTCAGAACTTAGCAAGGCCAAACTTGCAGAGTTGGGCGAGACCGTCGCGCTCAAGCGCGCAGGTCGAGCTAAGGAAGCCATTGATATTGTCGAAAACAGGCATGGCAAGCTCTTAATGGACGAGCTGCGCGCACTCTTAAGTCGACAACTGAGTTCACTTTCAAAGCGTAGAGCTGTGCTGCAGGAAGATATCACTGCATCCCTAGGGTATAACGCCGCGCTTAGCGTTGGCGCCAGTTTGTTCAGTCTCGTTCTTGTATGTGCATCCATCCTGATTGCTGCGAACAGTCTCAAGAAGCGCTCGGAAGCGGCCGAACAAGCTAGGACACTTGCTGATAGCAATGCCCTATACGCAGAACAATCCGCGCTGAGGGCCCAACGTCTCGCCACCACAGCGCAGCTACTTCAAGCGCTCGACAGTGTCGGCTCGCCAGCCGAGCTTGGTACAGTGCTGCCAATTTTCCTCAAGAAACTTTTGCCTGGGAGTTCGGGAACCATATACCTGTATCGACACTCTCGAGACTTGCTAGAAGCCCAGACCCACTGGGGAAGCGTTCGTAGTACTGACAATGCTTTATATCGACATGACTGTTGGGGACTTCGTTTGGGCAAGGTACACCGAGCGACTCACGGGGACGACCTCTGCTGTGAGCATGATAAAGCTAACCTAGGTACACAACGTACTCAAGTTTGCATACCGATGATTTCGCAGGGGGACGTCATCGGCCTTATGGTGATAGCAGAACCGGACCATAATAGTTTGCCGCTCGACAATGAGTTGATGACAGCGCTAGCGGAGCAGCTCTCTTTGGCCATCAGTAACGTTAGTTTGCGCGAAACACTGAAGCAGCAGTCTACAGTCGATGCATTGACTGGGCTTTATAACAGGAGATACTTTGACGAGTCACTGAAACGAGAGCTGGCGCGCGCGAAGCGCACTCGGAGTTCTTGTTCAGTGATTATGGTTGACTTAGACCACTTCAAGCGCATCAATGACTCGTACGGCCATGACGCCGGCGACCTGGTCTTAAAAGCTGCAGCAAAACAATTGTTCAGTCGACTTCGTGCCAGCGATGTCGCATGTCGATATGGTGGTGAAGAGTTAGTGCTCCTTTTGCCAGAATGTGAAGCTGAAGCAGCAGCTAAGTGCGCAGAAGGCATTCGTCGAGCGCTAAGCGACATCGAGTTCGACCATCTCGGCCAACGCATTGCGGGAGTCACCGCCTCTTTCGGCGTCGCAGCCTGGCCAACGCACGGCTCAGACAGTAGCGAGCTGGTGAAAGCAGCGGACAAGGCGCTTTATTCAGCCAAGAGAGCTGGAAGGAACCGTGTCACCATTGCTGGCTCCGCTAACGAGACATTAGAATCGATTTCGATGGACGGCTGAGAACAACCGCGCATTTGTACGTTTGCAACGGCATCGCGATGTTCAAACGCGGTGAGCGCAGGAACGATAGCGAACCACGGATGCCGAAAATCGCCCATGCGATGACTCGTGTGGACACTGTGCGGTCGCCACTTTTTATGCACGAAAGGCTCTACCAGCTCCGGAATGACCCTGCACTTCAAGTATGGTAACGCCCTTACCGCTTCCACGTTGCTCGAGAACGGACGCATTAACATGCGGGCTGACCGATGTCGACTTCGTGCTGGCGACGACTGCTGCCAAATGCGCATCGGAAGCCGCATCCACCGTTTCGTAGGCACATAGCGTCGTCTTGCTGCCTACGCATAGGTCGCTGACTACAAACGATTTTAGGATTTACGTAGGATGTCGGTCAGCTTGGTGAACTCGATTGGCTTCAATAAGTGGTGAGCGAATCCCGCATCGTGAGCCTGTTGCCTATCACTCTCCTCGCCCCAACCGGTTAGCGCAATCACAACTGGGCGGTAACCGGGAGAGTGCCCCAGGATTCTGCGTGCTGCCTCATAACCGTCAATCCCTGGTAGACCGATATCCAGCAGAACGACATCGGGCCGCATAGCAATTGCCGCCGTCACTGCGGACAGTCCGTCGTGCGCGACGTCAACGTCTTGGTTTAGCGTACGCAACAGGTCCGCCAGCATAACGGCCGCGTCCTCATTGTCATCCACCACGAGAATTTTCCGACGAGCCAAGGCAGGCATTTCGGATGGGACCGATGTGTCGGGCTTCTCACTCTGTTCAGCCCCGCTCACAGGCGTACGCGGCAGGTGAACGACAAATTCACTGCCCTGTCCCAACCCAGCGCTAAACGCTTCTACGCGTCCCCCGTGCAAGTTGACCAGACCTTCGACCAGCGATAAGCCGATACCCAGCCCGCCCTGGCCACGCTGCACCGGATGAACGACCTGCGTAAAAACTTTGAACACTTGCGGGAGCATATCGGCCGCGATGCCTATACCGGTATCGCGAATACGCACCAGAAACTCGTCTGGCGTGTCCTCGAGCACCACATCAATTCGCCCGCCAGCGTCGGTGTATTTTGCTGCGTTGGTCAGCAGATTTGAAAATATCTGTATGAGTCGCGCTGAGTCAGCCGCGAGCTCGGCAGGCTGCTCTGGAACATGCACCGACAACGTGTGTTTGTTCGCTTCGACTTCCTGTCGCGTGGCGTCAACGGCATCAGCCAGGACTGCAGCCAAGTTGACAGTTTGCTTTTGCAGCTCGATTTTGCCCGTAGCAATCCGGGACAGGTCTATTAAGTCATCAACCAGCCGCGTGAGTTGGACAGCTTGTCGATTAACAAGCTTCATCGTTTGCTCAACGCGTTTTTTGTCGTCAATAACAAGGCGCATCAGGCTAAGCCCGTTCGTCATCGCGGCAAGCGGGTTACGCAGCTCGTGCGATAGCGTCGCGAGGAACACGCTCTTGGCTTTATCCGAATGGTCCAGAGCCCGGTACAGATTCGCGTTGTCAATCGCGACCGCCGCCCTATGTGCTAAGTCCTCAGCTAGTTTGACGTCGTCGGCATCGTACAGTCTGCCTGACTCTGCTGTAATGAAAGACACCGCGCCAAGCACCTTTCCATGTACACGCAATGGTGCAATGATATAGGACCGTAGTCCGACTGCTTTCATGGCGGCGCGTCGTTCGGGGTCGTGAACACTCTGCGCAAGCATCTCATCGGTGATTTCACGCGCAAAACTTGAGTTACCTGTGCGAATCGCATTCCATATCCCGCGCGAAGCATCTGGGTCGGCGGCAAATTTCCTGTTGAATTCCCGTGCCAACTCCACTTTGTTGGGGTCCACATGAGCTATCGCGACTCGCTTTAACGTGCCATCTGCCTGCAGCAAATCAGCCTGACACCAATCAGCAAAATGGGGTACTGCTAAGTATGCCAAACGCTCTAATGTCCGCTCAGGGTCAACTAGCTCCGCCAGTTCAGCGCTCGCATCTGCTAGAAACTTGAGGTCGACTTCAGTGCGCTTGCGCTGCGTGATGTCCGTACTAATGCCGACCATATGCATCGGCGCCCCACCCTCGTCAAGGACCATGAAACCGCGCGCTTCTATCCAATGTAGACTGCCATCCGGCCAGATAACGCGGTACTCAGCTCGGGCATTTTGACCGGCATGCAAAGCTTGGGTCATGATGTCTGCGAGTGCTTGCTGGTCGGCCGTATGTACGTAAGCCAAATAGCCAGCCAAAGGCATTGGCACGGGACCTTCCGATGGTGTTAGGCCGTGCACGGCCGCTGCGCCGTGTAACCATATCATTTGGTCCGAGCGCATGTCCCATTCCCATACGCCCATTCCTCCAGCGTCCATGGCTAGCTGCAGCCTGGCTTCGTTGGCCTGGTTGAGTTTCTCTTCCTGTATTCTCTCGATAGTGATATCGCGGCCGTTCGCATAGACGACTCCGTCCTCGTGCGCAGCGCGCCAGGCAATCCAACGATATGAACCGTTCTTATGAAGCAGCCTGACCTCAAAATGGTCAACTGGCTCCTTGGTTGCTCGTGCAAGGGCATCGACGGTAGCTTCAACGTCGTCCGGATGCACGAATGGCTCAAAATAGTGGGTGACCAGTTCATCTTCCGCATACCCAAGGGTCGGTGTCCAGGCAGGGTTGACCGCATGTATGACGCCATCGGACCCGATTTCGAGGAGCAGGTCGAGAGAATTTTTCCAAATACGGTCACGCTCACGAGTGCGCTCGGCGACTTGGGTTTCCAAGCCGGTGGTGAACGCCTCCTTTCGCGTTTCAGCAAGCTTCTGCTTGGTTCTGTCGTGCATGACCTTCACGAAGCCAATCGCCTCACCACTCGCCGTTTTGAGCGGTGTCATCTGGCCGACGGCCCAGAAACGCTCACCTGACTTGCGCAGATGCCAACGTTCGTCGGGCGCAAATCCATTGAGAAGTGCAGCCTGCAATTCGAATTCGGGCTGCCTCGACGCGACATCTTCGGGGGTAAAGATTCGGTGTAGCCTGAATCCCAGGGCTTCTGACTCAGTCCAGCCAAGCACGCGGTGTGCTCCTTCATTCCAGTCTGTGACTGTCCCGTGAAGGTCCGTGGCGATGATGGCGAAATCAGTTGCGCTGTCGAAGATTTGGCGGCCGCGGTGCTGCGCGGCCATCCTCGAGTGTGCGGCGTCCTGCCGGTCCAGTATCAGGGCGGCGGTTTGCGCCATCTGAGCAAGCATTGCAATATCGCCGCGGCTCGCAACTGCCGGTTTCGGGAGATAGCAAACAAGCGCGCCAGCGAGTTCGTTAGCCGTGCCGAGAACAGGCCATGACCAGAGGGCACGTATCCCATTGAAGAGCGCAATCGAGCGCCATTCTGGCCATCGAGATTCGGACGCAATATCATTTAGATACCATGGCTTACTTTGGCGTCCAATGGGTTCAGGCAAAGCTGATATCGTGCACTCGTCAACGCCGTCTGCAGCAGCTAGGTAAGGCGCAGGCACGCTCGGTGCAGCCAAGTGTTTCAGACGTCGCCGCCCAACGTCCTGTAGGAGGAATGAGATGTGTACTTCCGTACGCGCCAGGTCTTCACACGTTCGTGCGAAGGTGCTGAGTACTTGGGCAATTTGGACACCAGTTTCGACCTGCCGTAGCGCCTCACGCTGGCAATCAAATAACGCAGTGACGTCCGTCGGGAAAACGGAGTCTGCCGGAGACTGGCTACTCATGATAAAAATGCTGTTCCTGCAGCGGTTACGTGCGGCGATTCCATGCTATGCAGTATAGCTGGCGCGACCAAGCAGCGTAGTTACGGTATGGAGATATTGCGCGACGATATGCGATGACCAACAGGGGAAGTCGGTGTGACCATGCCCGACGATGGTCGCGACGGAAGGACATACGGTGCCAGAACGGCAGGGAAATCCAAAACGAAAGGAGACGGACAATACCGCCGGCGAAGACGTTAGGAACGCCGTCAATCCTCCAATTCAGCCTCGTCAACCTGGACAATTGCTTTTCCACGTTGCCGAATCGATGACGGGTTGCGTATTCCTGCGACAACGGCCCAAAGCGCAACCCAGCGGAGCGCACGGTCTCCCTGTACGCCCGCACGACCTTCGACCCCACGGTCAATGGCGATGCTCATACGCTTCAAACCGCGCGAGCGACGGGCTTCCGAAAGTTGTCTCATAAGTACAATTATGACATCGCGGTGACAATGGCCGCGCACGCGTGACAATGTGCGCTAGGCCTTCCTTTTAAGTAAAATAATTATAACATAAGTTGCCAATCATATACTTTGTTTGCACTTCGACAGGTCGGAGTGCACGTTGAAGTGACGATATAGAAAAGCGACATCTTGTGGCTAAGTTGGAGAAGCCACCCCCTATTACTGGTTGCAGGCCGGTCGATAAAGGTTGGTGGCCACGACGATGCGGCTGGGCGTTCTCGTCTTCTAGGCACTGGCCCTCTGGTACCCCGTGAGACTTCGGTAGCACGCCTGACGACAATACGTGTGGCCAACGAATCGAAGGAGGTCAAGCTCTCCAAAGCAGGTGGCTGACTTGCGCCAATAACCCTTTGACTTCACAGGAAGATGCCGAGCTGCCGGAAAATTTTCCATTCGACGATATCCTGGCAGTCGAGACTCAGGCGGCCAACGGGCTGACGTGGAAGAATTCGCCCAGATGCCGGATGTAACCCCAAGCACAAGTAAGGCAAAGGGCCGGAAGCTGACTTCTCGGCCATGCCGCCCGCAATCGAGAACGTTCCGTGCAGCCCGCAAAAGAGCCACAGGAGTTCGCCCCGCTTCGTTCGCCGTTACCTTCGGCGTCAACTAAATGACACTTCTAACGTTAACCTGGCAGGCACGTATATTCGTGTACTTCTACTGGAATCAACATGAAAAAGCCTTTGCTAAGTGTCGTCCTAACTCTCGCGATGACAACTGCAGTGTTCGCCCAGACGACTGTCCCGAATCCGGTTGCTCCTTCAACTGCCACTCCAACTGCGGCGCCTACTAGCTCTGCGAAAGCCAGCTCTACAAAAGCGAATTCCGCCAAAGCCAGCAAGACGAGCACGTCGCAGATGGAACAAGCCCCTGGTGGCGGTAACGGTAAAGTTTGGGTCAACGAATCGAGCAAGGTTTATCACTGCGAAGGCGACAAGTACTATGGGAAGACCAAGAAGGGCGAGTACATGGCAGAAGCCGATGCAAAAGCAAAGGGCTTCCACGGCATGAAGGGGAAGTCTTGCGCTAAATAAGAAGGTTGACGGTAGTCCGTAAACGGCCGGCCTGTTGAGCCGGCCGTCTCTTCGCTCCAGTTACGCCGACTTGTGGCCTTGCTCACCGGTATCCGTAAAATTCAGCAGCTTGCTGTATCGTTTCGGCGTGCACCCCAAGGTAGAGCTAGCCGCAATCCGTGGTCTTCTTGAAGAACTCCAATGCCGGCTGCCTACATCGAACATCGCCCGAAGAGTACCGATAAGTACGCTTCGACCACCCATCATGCCGTTGTCGCCGATGGGAAGGATGTCGCTGAGTAAAAAACGCAGAAGGAAACAAAGGATGCTGCGTGCAAGGCTGGCTACCGTCCAGTGCACGCGGCCAAGGACCGTCACCTGCAACTCCGTGACAACCCTGACCACTTCCGTGTCGACCCCTGCTGAGTAGCCAGGGTTACCATCGTTAAGCAGTGGTGACCAAGTGCCATCACTACCTACTCTCAGTCGCTGAGGGAACAAGTTCGTTCGGATGAAATCGGAAAGGGCTGACTTACGATTCGCGAGCTAATGCGACAGAACATTCTGGGACCGCAGATTTAGCTGAGCCGACAAAGAAGCCCGGCACGCCGACCAAGAAGCGAGGCATCGTGCAGCCAAGGTATCAGGACTCGGGACAAGCTTAGTAGCAGCCCGTGTGGGCAAAGTTGATTGTGAGCCCCATCAACGATACCGCTTTGGCGACAATCAGTCCGGAGTCTCGCTTGCTACAGTAGAGACCGAGCTGCCCCGACAGGTCCAGTTGCCCGGGTTGCGCTACCCTTTTTCATTGTTATCGTCCTGCTTCATTTGCCACCTCGCTGTGCGAGCTCCGGGAGCAAAAACTCTAAGCCTTCCGCATAAAGGCAGTGTGCAAATTTTGAATTTTTGGCGCTGCGCCTACACCAGGCGCCTGCGAAAAATGCCCGTTACGCCAACGTCGCCGCGGCGGTAACGGTCTACTCGCTGCGCCGGTTGCGAGGCCCCTTCGGCAGGTTCGTTGGCGACTCACTGTCTTCCCTAACTGGCAGAAAGAACTCGGAGACATCAATCTCCAGAGCTTCTGCGAGTCGCTCAATGTTATCAATCGAGCAGTTCCTCACCTGTCTCTCGACGTCACTCACGAAGGTGCGGCTGAACCCAGCCAAAGCTGCAAGCTGCTCTTGCGAGAGGCCTTTCTGGACTCTGCATACTCGTATGTTGTGGGCAAACCTCGCCCTCAAAGAGCTAGTGGATTTATTTTTCGACATCCGCTCAGCATCAGGCACTGCACGGTTTACGTCTACAATCCCATACATGACACTGTTTGAAATTACACTGTTTAGTATTACACTGTTTACGATTCGTAAAAATTAGGCCGTGCTGGCATGATTTCAAATTTTGTGCCATCCAGACTAACCGAGAACGACGTCCAAGAAATCACAACCACTGACGCCTGAACTGTCCGCCAGAGCCCTTTCCACACCTGTTGCCCATGCCAAACTACGACGAAGTTCCCGCGGATTATCCGTACTCACCAACCCCTGGCGCTCTCCCCGGAGTACATCCAAAGCTAAGGCTAACGTCGTTCGAAGGGAGGTTCTACAGCCCGGGTAACACGCCTAATGTTCGCTGGAGAGACTGGCAGTACAGCCTGGGCTTGGTGGACTTCATGGTAGACAGGTGCCGCGAGTCGAAAAGTGGCAAACGCGCCCATATGACGGAGCACGACATCATCCTCCAATACTACGAGCGTGCCATTGCCGGCGCCGGCCGCTATGGGACCGAACTTCAGCTCAAGTGGTCTTTTACCAAAGTCGCTGAGACGTTGTCGTGGCCGCTTCCTGACATCTGCCGCTTAACGAACAACATAGGCGATGCGCAAAATTTTTGATGCCGTCTAAGTCGGAAAACGCATCCCCTCACGCGGACGTCGAGCAGGCTTTATTGCAGGCCGCGATGTCCACCAAAGCTTCGCGTCCCGAACCTCGACATACTCTGCCTCATACCGAAGGAGTCGCAGGGCGCCGACTGAACTAACTAGCCTGCCACGATATTCCAGTCCTATCGATGGTGACTTAACCGTTGCTACGACCAATACACTGGAAACGAATAGAAATGAGCGTGGCCACAGCTTCTTGCACTGCCGTAACCGTGGACTAGAAAAATGATGATTACAAAGATTACCCATCACCGAGCTGGAATGTCGCCAACCGCTGTCAGGGTGCTCGAGGCCGCGGTCGCCTATGCCGAAGAGCATAGCGAGCGCCGTCAACTAACGATGTCTTTCCGTGAGTTCTATAAGCTGACAGGACTTCCGACAACAACAGAACGCGCGGAACTCGTGTCATTGGTGTCAAAGGTACGCAGAACGATATCGTCGTTACGTACCATTGACGACGACGGGCCAACAAAGAAAGAGCTTCTCATCGGTAGCTGGCCAGTCTTCGAAGAAATCTTTATAACCAACACAAGAATATCGTTTCGGGTGTCACCTAACATGTGGGAAAACGTCAAACGGCGTTTTGAAGCAGAGTGGGTTAGGTAAACCATAATGATTTCAAACGAAGGCTATCTTCCATGAGTAGCCACGAGCCGACAAAACTGACGTCGCCAGGCGAAGACGACTACGCGCAAGTGCCATCAGACTTCCCTCGCCCTGTGCACTACGGCGCAGTCGGTGGAGCACAGCCTAAATTACTGATGACGCAATACAACGGCCGCTTCTACAGCCCGGGGTGTACGCCGCCTGAGGTTTGGGAGCGCTGGCAAACTTGTGAAGACCTGGTCAAGCATTTGTGTGCAAAGTCCCTGGAATCAAAAGCTGGCAAACGCGCACATATGTCAGAACTCGAGATTCTCGAGCAGTACCTCCCTCGGTTAATTGCTACGAGGTGGACTTCTGAGGAAGAAGCGCGGTGGGTAATTCGACGCGTGGCCGCAGTACTTAGCTGGCCAGTGCCGCCCGCAGCTCAAGAATAGACGGCGCTGGTGCTGGATGACATCAATAACAGCTAACGACACTATCTTGGTTGCTCTTACCGCGCCCCATCCCCATACTGAGCGCTTCGGTGTTTGCTATCGACCAAGAACAGCAATCTAAGGACTCGCAGAGAGAGAGGTTTGCATGACAATAAAAAATGAGTACCTACGTATGGGCAAGTTCATCTACACCGCGTGCCAGCATGGTGGAGATACATCCGATGTCTACAAGTGGATGGCTGATGACCTTGGAGTGGCGCTCCCAAGTGGTGGTGACCGGCTCCCCGAGCGCGAGCTTCTCTACACTGCGTTTCTCGCTAAGCACGATAGCGACGATGAGTTCCAAGCGAACCACGAGCGCTTTGTTCATGCATTGAAATGCCGCAAGGCGTAATCCAACATCGACCTACGAATGCTCGGGTGGGGCAGCCCCCGACTGCGGTAGGGCAGCAACCGGCCATGAGCGGTTATCTATTGGTTGGCCTTCCTCATCCAACAAGCCATGCCGCGCTGCCCCATCACCGTCTCCTCAACCTCGTACGCCACTTTCCGTCCCTAGCGCAAAGCGCCACCTGCTTGGTGGCGCACTACAACATCGTTTGAATCGCGGTCCCGGCCGCCCTACAGGCGGCCTGACGGCATCGCTCCGGAGATGGATGAATCGGGATTCTATGCAAGAAGTCGAAGGACGTTCAGCACAACGAAAATTTTAATATGCATTTCAAATGCTTGTTTGGTAGAATGATGCTGTTGAACATCAAAAGAGCATCATGCGTATCACTCGCTTCTCCGACATCGGTTTACGTGTCCTCATCTATCTTGCTGGCGCCGATAAACACCGGGCCTTGGTCACGGCCGCAGAAATCTCCAGGCAGTTTGACATTCCACTCAATCACATGGTGAAGGTGGTTGGTCAGTTAGCGCGTTGTGGGTGGATTCAGGCGCTTCGAGGTCGCAATGGGGGACTGCTGCTACTTGCTGACCCTACGACTCTCCGGTTGGGGAGCGTGTTGCGGCAGCTTGAAGGCGACGCCGAGTTGGTCGACTGCGAAGCGCAACAATGCCAACTGAGCAAACACTGCTTCTTAAGAGGGGCGCTGGCAACCGGACTGCGCGCGTTTTACGATGCAATGGACCAGTACGTGTTAGCAGATGTAAGCGGTGGTGTTGTCGGTGAACAGATTATTGTTATGCATCGTAAGTTCTTGGAGCCTCTGGCTCATGGTGACTTTGTAGTGAAGTAAATACGCTTACCAAGAGCGTTTTGCTGCTTTTTATTATGCATTTAAAATGCACATTTGGAGAAAAGAATGGTTTCTGCAGTTGCTCGTCCCTATATCGATGCCAGCGTACCTGTGCTGCGTGAGCATGGCCTCACTATTACCCGCACTTTTTACAGCAATATGTTTGCAGAACACCCAGAGTTGACTAACCTGTTCAACATGGGGAACCAAGCTAGCGGCGTGCAGCAACAGTCGCTCGCGTCAGCGGTTTTCGCGTACGCCGCCAATATTGACAACGCTGCAGCTCTAGGACCTGTAGTCAGCCGTATAGTGCATAAACACGTCTCTGTCGGCATCAAGGCTGAACACTACCCTATCGTTGGGCGACACTTGCTGGGCGCAATCAAAGAGGTTCTGGGCGACGCAGCGACGCCACCACTGATTTCCGCTTGGGACGAGGCCTACTGTGAACTTGCGTTGGCCCTGATAAGCGCCGAGAAAGAAATGTATGCCCAGGCCGGCATCGAACCAGGTCAACTGCAGAACATGCGGGTCATCGACATCTGTGACGAAAGTGCCGATATCAAGGCGTTTGTTCTGGAAGCTATGCCAGGAGAAGCTGCTCCGCCTTTCAAACCGGGACAGTACGTCAGCGTCTCCGTGAATTTTGAAAACGGGCCAACACAGCTTCGCCAGTACAGCTTGTCGGACGCCCCTACCGGTCGCACGCTACGCATTTCCGTCAAGCGGGAGCAAGGCAGCGCTCTCAATCCGGCCGGACAAGTATCGAACTGGTTGCACGACAACGTAGTCGTCGGCAGCGTCGTTCGGGTGACGCACCCGTTTGGCGACTTTACCCCAGACGCCGAATCAACGGCACCTATTGTTCTCTTGTCGGCAGGCGTCGGCATCACGCCCATGATTTCGGTCCTCAACCGGATTTCGCAAGTACATCCAAATCGTCAAGTAGTGTTTGCTCATGCAGCTCGCTCGACCGCACACTATGCGCATCGTCCGGACATTGCACGAGCTCAAAGCGTCATGCCTAATCTCCACGTAGTGAATTTCCTCGAGAATTTAACGAGCGACGACATCTCTACGGACTATCCAGGTCGAATGGACATCTCGAAGCTGCCGAAATGGCCTTTGGATGAAGCGAACGTGTACCTTTGCGGCCCCGTCGAATTCATGCAAGAGCAGTGGCGTTCCCTTATTGAGATGGGAGTACCGCCTACACGCTTGCATCGCGAGGTGTTCGGGCCTGAACTTCTGAATTACCTGCGCTAACGTCCTAAGCGCCACGTTTTCGCGTGGCGCTATTGGCGTCTTACTTTGGTGTGATGTGGTGCTTGCATTTGCTATCCGCATCGTTTGGATATAGCAGGTTATTGAGGCAATGCGTCACAACAGATGTTTTATCATTGAGTTGGAATATTAAAAATGTTAGATTGGTTTCCTTGGGCTTTTGGCTTAATCAAGGCTCTCATATTGGGCACAGGTATGTTCTTTGCAATTAAGTGGCATTACGATAAAGAGATTAAGAAAGGCAAAAAGAAGCGCGAAATGGTCGTGATGGCCAGCAAGTTGACTGCAATCTTTCTGGCATCCCTCTCAGGGTTGGTATTTTTCACCTTTGCACTTATGAATAAGCTTGGCATGTAGTTTTGCAGTAGTAATGAATGATTCTCAGCAAGGGGACGTCATCGGGTTGAGGTCATTACAGCAGAAGCTGGTCAAGAGAACTCCGCGCTTGAAGGGACTACGGTCGTGGCGCTCGCAGAACAGCTATCCCTGGCGGCTAGCAACGTAACCCTACGGGAAACGTTAAAGCAGCAATCTACCGTTGATGCCTTAACGGGCCTATACACCGACGGTACTTCGACGAACCGCTCAAACGCGAGTTAGTTCGCATTAAGCGGAGCCAAACCTCGTGCGCTGTCGTCATGGTCGACCTGGACCATTTCAAGCGCATCGATGACACTTATGAACACGACGCAGGCGACCTAGCTCTTAAGGCGACTGCAAAGCAGCTGCTTAGCCGACTTCGCACTAGCGACATCGCATGCCGCTATGGCGGCGAGGAACTGGCGCTCCTTCTACTGAATGCACAGCGACGGCCGCGGCCAAATGTGCGGACACGATTCGTCGTGCCCTTTCCGACATCACAATTAATCACTTTGGCAAACGCATCACAGGTGTGAGTGTTTCGTTTGGCGTTGCTGCTGGCCTTCCCACGGCTCAGCAAGCAACGAGTTGCTTAAAGCGGCCGACCGAGCATTGATAGGTGCCTTCTAGTTGTTGACCATGGCGAGGTGTCCGGCCAGGCTATTGACGCAATATCTATCCTTGCCGGCCTTCTTAGCTGCGTACAGCGCAGAGTCAGCTGCCTCAACTAAGCTTCGAGGCGTGGGTGCAGCGATGTCACCTACGGCTGCGCCAATTGTCGTCGTCAAATTCAGGGTTTGTCCTAATAGCGCGAACGGCTCGCGAACTGCTGACAGGATTTTTTGAGCGACCTGTTCAACGTCGACGATATTACTCACCTCTGTGAGCAGCACAGTGAACTCATCACCCGCTAGACGTGCAACTAAGTCTGAGCCTCGTACAGCAGACTGCAAACGCTTTGCGAACTCGACAAGGACGGCATCGCCCATCGCATGTCCATGATGGTCGTTGATTTGCTTGAAGTCGTCGACGTCCAGATAGAGCACCGCCGCATAACGATTTGAGTGCTCTCTTTGCCCAGTTGCAGCACTAAGCGCACTTTCGAAGTGCCGGCGATTCGGCAGGTTGGTCAACGTATCGGTATGTGCTAATGCGTGCAGGCTGCGTTCATGCAAACGCGATGTGGTAGCGTCATTCGTTAACACGTAAACCCCGATAACGACGCCATTTCGCACTTGAGGCAGGAAGATGGAGTGCACGATACGCGTACGTTTGTTACGCACGATTTCGTGTTCGCACTGCGCAACATTGCCGCGCCATGCTTGCTCAAATGCTTCCCTCTGCTGCTCATAGTGAGCGTTACCGAAGGCCTCCTCCATGGTTTTACCCAAGATAGTCTTAGGTTCCTGGCCGAGCCAGGCAGAGTGAATTGCATTGGCGAAGAGATAACATCGCTCACTATCGATATGTGCGATTAAAACAGGAAGGTTGTCAGTAATGGTTCGTAACCGTTCTTCGCTTTCCGCTAGACGAATCTCACTTAACCTGCGAGCTGTAACGTCATAAGCCATGGCAAAGAAGCCATCGTGCTTGCCACTGGATAGGCGCTGCGGGACAAAGCAGCAGTCGTAGTACCGGTCACGGCCTTTGACTTGCGCTACATGCTCAAAATTGACCTGCTCTCCAGCTCGGACGCGAGCGATGTAAGGTTTGATTTTCTCGAAATCGTTTTCTCTGTACGCGCACGCGATGTCCTGCCCGATGAGCTCGTCAGCACGCTTGCCAAAACCTTCCAAAGCATGCCGGTTAAGTAGTACGAATTTCCCCGCTGCGTTAAGTTTACCCAACATTACTGGCAAGTTCTCGGTGACAGCGCGCAACCTACGTTCGCTATCTGCTAGCTGTGCTCGCGAAGCGCTCAGTTCAGTGATGTCCTTCATCGCGACAACCGCCCCTAGCATCCGACCGGACGCGCCACGCAAAGGTCTTCCGCTTGCTAAAACGTTCCTTCGTTCGAGCCCAGGGGGTGCGATAACCATTGCATCATCGCGCACTGCTTCCCCCCTTAGTACTCGAACGAGAGGTACCTCATCCATATCCAACGGCGTTTTGCCGTTCGCATGATAAAGAGAATAGTATTTTGGCCACTCCACCGGCGAAATCGCCTTAACGTCGAGGCCATGGAAAACACGTGCTGTTCGGTTGAATACCGTAAGATTACCTACGGCGTCGCAAGCAACCACGCCAACATCGATGGACTCAAGCACGGCGTCAAGCAGTTCTCGCTTTTCTTCAAGCTCCTGTTGGGTACGAATACGCTCGGAGACGTCATTCAAGAACGCACCGAAACAACGATTACCTTGCCAACTGTAGGCGCTGATTGTCATCTCGACAGTTATTTGCCTCCCACTTGCCGTCAAGGCTGGCAACTCAATCTTTCGGTCAAAGACCACTTCTTTGCCACTCTCCAGCAAACGTTGGATGCCCTCTTCTTTGGCACGTCTGAGATGAGGCGGGACAATCAATTGTGACAATCGTTGGCCTATGGCGTCTTCGCGACTCCAACCAAAGATGCGCTCTGCCGAATCGTTCCACTCGATAATAAATCCGTCTTCGTCGGTTCCAACGAAGCCACTGTATGAAGTCGCTACGATAGTGCGATTCCAGTCTTCGGTTTGGCGCAGCGTGCACTCCACTGTTTGGCGACGAGCAATTTCACGCGAAAGTTCAGTAACTTTGTCTTCGAGTTCGGCTGTACGCATGCTGACACGGCGCTCAAGGTCCGTGTTAAGTGCTTTCAGTGCTTGCTCAGCAATCAGGCGTGCTGTCTTGGCTTTGGCAAGAACGAGCTCGGCCTCGACCAATTTAGCCAAGTCACGTAGGTGGGTGCGCTCCTCATCTGTGAACGTTCTTGCAACCCGGTCGATAACACATAAGGTTCCGACTGGCTGACCGTCGCTATAGACAGCTTGGCCAGCGTAAAACCGGATACGCGGCTCTCCAGTCACAAGCTCGTTGTTAGTGAACCTCGGGTCTGCTGTGGCATCTTCAACAACAAACATATCGCCTGACGCGACTGTATGACTGCAAAAAGCAATCGAGCGTGCAGTTTCCTCTACGTCAAGGCCATGCCGCGACTTGAACCATTGTCGGTTTGCGTCAACCAGAGATACCAAAGAAATTGGCACATCAAAACACTTGGATGCAAGGCGCGTAAATCTGTCAAATCTTTCTTCAGCTGACGTATCAAGCACATCCAGTGCCTGTAGAGCTGTGAGGCGCGCCTCTTCGTTCATGAACCTAGGATGAGTCACAGTATCTTCACTGTAAGCGTCGCCCCACCACCGTCTTGAGAAGCATACCGATTTGATCGATGATGACTTCACCTCGCTGGGAAGCGACGTGTTGTTCAAGCAGGGCTGATCTGCTGAGGGCAATTCCAGGGCAGTAGTTCGTCAACACGGTTGACGGGATGGTCGGCGATCTGCGTCAGCACATGACGCAACCAGGCTTCGGGGTCGACTCCGTTCAGCTTGGCCGTGCCGATCAGTGAGTAGATGGCGGCAGCACGTTCGCCGCCGCTGTCGGCGCCAGCGAACAGGTAGTTTCGTCGGCCGATAGCCACGCCACGCAGCGCGCGTTCGGCAGCCGAGTTGTCGATTTCGATGGCGCCGTTGTCGCAATAACGCAGCAGTGCTGGCCACAGGTTCAGGGCGTACAGGATGGCTGCCGACGTATCGGATTTGCGCGAGAGTTTTTCAAGCGAGGCGCGCAGCCATTGTTCCAGGTCGTCAAGTAACGGGCGCGCGCGCGTTTGTCGCACCGACCGGCGCTCGTCGGGTGGTTTGCCGCGGATCTCGGCCTCGATCAGATACAGTTCGGCGATCCGGCGCAACGCCTCTGTCGTCAGCGGCGATGGGCGCGCCACGTGCAGATCGTGGAACTTGCGGCGCGCGTGCGCCCAGCATGCCGCTTCGTCGATTCCGCCGCTTTCGTACAAGGCGTTGAAGCCGGCGTAAGCGTCGGCCTGCAGTACGCCCTCGAAGGCGGCCAAGTGCGTCTGCGGATGGATGCCTTTGCGGTCTGGTGAGTAAGCGAACCAGACCGCCGGTGGCGTCAGGTCACCGGCTGGCCGGTTGTCCCGCACATAAGTCCATAGCCGCCCGGTCTTGGTTTTTCCGTTGCCCGGCGCGAGCACCGGCACCGGCGTATCGTCAGCGTGCAGTTTCTGCGTCGCCAGCACATGCTTGCGGATCGCGTTGACCAGTGGACGCAGCAGTGCGCTGGCGGCACCGACCCAGCTCGCCAGAAGTGCGCGGTCCAGATCGACGCCTTCGCGTGCATAGATCACGGATTGGCGATACAGCGGCAGGTGGTCGGCGAATTTGGCCACCAGCACATGTGCCAGCAAACCAGGTCCCGCGATGCCGCGCTCGATCGGACGGCTCGGCGCTGGGGCCTGGACGATGGCATCGCAGCAGCTGCAGGCCAACTTCGGGCGCACATGGCGGATCACGCGGAAACTCGCCGGCACGAATTCGAGCTGCTCGGCCACGTCCTCGCCAAGCTGGTTGAGGTTACCGCCACAGGCAGGGCAATCTGTCGTCGCCGGCAGATACACTTTTTCGTCGCGCGGCAGATGTTCAGGCAGCGGCTTGCGCGGCGCACGCTGGCGCGGTGCGCGATCGGCGGCCGGCATTTCCCGTTCCGCCTCTGCATCGTCTGCCTGCAAGTCCTCAAGCTGCAATTCCAGTTGTTCGATCTGATGATCGAGCTTCTCCGACTTGCGTCCGAACTGCATGCGCCGCAGCTTGGCGATCCACAATTTCAGATGCTCGATTTCGGCGGCGCGCGTGTTCAGCTGTGCTTGCAGGCCGATAATCTGTTCGTCGCGTGCCAACAGCAACGCCTTCAGGGCATCGATGTCGTTGGGGAGTTCAGCGGCGGTCAGCATGGACTGAGTTTACGCGAGGGTGCGCACGTTTACAAGGCTGACGTCGGCCGCCAGGTGCGTTCCGGCCGGCGCCAATCGATCCCTTCGAGCAGCATCGACAACTGGGCCTGGCTCAGAGAGACACTGCCACTGTTCGCCTGCGGCCAGACGAAGCGGCCTCGCTCGAGTCGCTTCGCCAGCAAACACAGGCCATCGCCGGACCACCATAACACCTTGAGCATGTCGCCACGTCGACCGCGAAACACGAATACATGGCCGCAGTATGGATCTTCGGATAACGCCGTTTCGACTTTGGCTGCCAGCCCATTCATCCCGGCACGCATGTCGGTAATGCCGGCGGCAAGCCAGATTTTGGTACCGGCGGGCAGGCCGATCATGTGCGTAGACTCTGGAGGACCAGCTGAAGCAGCGCGACATCGGTCCCGGCGCTGACGCGGACAACGGCGTCAGCGATGACGATCTCGATAGGGCGTGCCGGCGCCGTGGCACTCGGAAGTACGGGAAGTAGCGGCGTGCGCTGCACCACCACGGGCACCAAATGCGTCGACTGGGGGCCTGCTTCGGCCATCAGGCCAGCGCGCAGGTCGCGGCGCCACTTGAACAACATGTTCACGTTGAGCCCATGTTGCTGCGCCAGCTTCGATACCGATACACCGGGCTCGCACGCCGACGTCGCCAGCCGGCGCTTGAAGTCGACAGGATAATTTGGGCGTCCTTTACGGTTGCCTGACTCGCCAACAGTGTCCATAGTAGCTCCCGTCAAAAAATAACGGGAACTACTTTCGCAGAGTGGATCAGCTACGTACAGACGGTGCTGGGAGGGCGCTTACTCTTCACTTTCCGCATAGTCGCCACTTCCCAACAATACAATCTGCGCAAATATAGGGCGAACAAGGCGCTAGGACATCGTATCATTCAGTTCCGACAGGCAACTGATTTGTTGTGAAGGCTGCTAAAGTTCTTGTTGTGCTCAGCCAACGAGAATAGCAAAATCTCAATTTTCCTACCTTGCTTTTATCTCTACGCTGGTAAGAGTGCTGTGAACCATGTTGTCCGCCTACCCACTGTTCATACCTCGTGCGCACTTGTTTAGCTTTATTGATAAACCAACGTCATGTCCTCAATACTGCACAGCTCTGTGACTTGATAGGCTCAGTAGCTTCGTGACCTGGCATACCGCTACTACAATGGAGAGCTGGCTCATTCGATTGGAATTTGAAGTAGGAGCGAAACCATGCCATACCAACGTGACATCCGATGACAGGACACTCGCTTAAGTTCAAGGCAACGTTCCTTGCGCTACTAATTACTGCCGTGGTCGTCCTCGCCACGTCCCTCGAAATCTTTTTGGATTACCGTGATACCGAGGAACGTAGCTACGGGACAGCTGCGGACATTACGCGAGTGGTCGAGCGGCAAACCCGCGACACTGTTACCTATGTGGACCATAGTCTCGATGCCGCATCGAACTTGCTCCGGGTTTCGCGCTCAGTAGGAGGTATTCGTCAACCAGAAGTATGGAAGGTACTCCGCGGCTACTGCCTTACTTTGATTGGGTGCCGTGCCATTTGGATTGTGGACTCGGACGGAAAAGTCGTAACGCAAACTACCGACAGAGAAGCAACTTATGATGTTTCGGACCGGGCTCTTTTCCAGCGCGCTCGTGATACACGAAAGCGCTATATCGACATGGCGATGGTGTCACGTTTGCCCGGGTCTCCTATCCTCTTTAGTGTGTCAAAACCAGTCTACGACTCTGAAGGCAGTTTTCTCGCAGTGGTGGTGGTTGGGATGGAAACCACTCAGCTGACATCGTTCTTTTCGTTGTTTGGCTTTTCGGTTGAGCCGGCCGTCGCGGTTTATAAAAGCAATGCAGGCTTAGTTGCGCGCCATCCAGGGATGGCTGAGCACGTCGGCAAGGTGAACTCTACAAGTAAGGTCTTTACAACGCTCCTGCCGAAGTCGCCTGCAGGAACTTTTGAGTCCTTGTCCCCACTGGACAAAAAACAGCGACTAGCCGCGTACCGCGCCTTGCCAGACCTTGACCTAGTGATTTTTGCAGGTGTTGAAAAGAAGTCCGCATTTGCGCCATGGCGCGCACGAACGCTGCGCCACCTTACGATTATTGCGGGAGTCTTAGTGCTCATATGGAGCGCGCTGTTTGCCGCCTATCGCCCTATCGCTGAACAATCCGTTCTCCGCGCTGAAAACAGTTACCTGGATGACCTAGCGTTCACAGACTCGTTGACAGGCATAGGCAACCGCCGTCTGTTTGACAGTACCCTTAAACGTGACTGGAGTAAGCACCTTCGTACTAGCGCACCGCTATCAATTGTGCTTATGGACATCGACTGCTTTAAGCAATTCAACGACCATTATGGACATCAAGCTGGGGACGATTGCTTGCGCCAGATTGCGCAAGCTATCCAGGGTTGTCTACAGCGTGGGGAGGACTTGTTAGCGCGCTACGGTGGTGAAGAATTTGTTGCCGTGCTTGATTGTGGTCGTGAGGCGGCTGTCTCAATCGCAGACAGGATGCGGCGCCAGGTTGAAGCCCTCCACATTCCTCACGGCTACTCCGAAGCTAGCTCGGTCGTCACAGCTAGCTTTGGTGTGAGCAGCACAGAAGGCGTCCATGTACAAAGTGTAGACGAACTAGTGACATCAGCAGACACTGCGCTCTACGCAGCCAAAGCAAGTGGCAGGAACAAAGTAGTTTCTGCGCATCCCCTATCTCATGCTGATAACGCAATATAGTTGCTGTCCCAATCGTGTACGGCAGGTTCCTCTACTATACTGAAGATGTGCCGTCACTTAGGTGACACCCTTAACTGGCACATTAGCCCAGTGGTCCTCGCTGGGCTTTTTTTGCCTCGAGGACGCTCAAGCACCTTTGACCGATTGGTTGCTCTCAAATGTCTGTAAAAGTTTAGTTAGTCTCGTGAACTCAACTGGCTTCAGCAAGTGTGCGTCGAATCCAGCTTCGGCCGCCTGCTTTTTATCACCCTCTTCCCCCCACCCAGTCAGCGCTATCAGGATTGGTCGGTTATTTGCTGGGTTCGCCAGAATTCTGCGTGCTGCCTCATAGCCATCGATTCCAGGCAGACCGATGTCTAAGATGACGATGTCAGGTTGTAGAGCCTCTGCCGTTGATACGGCCGACAAACCGTCATACGCTAGCTCGACATCTTGGTCCAACGTGCGTAGAAGTTCAGCTAAGGTGACTGCGGCATCCTGGTTATCATCTACCACCAGAAACTTCTTTCGCGTTGAAAGCGACGGAGTTTCAGTACCGACAGATTCAGCCTCAGTACTGCTATTTGCTTCGCAAGGTAAGTGCACTACGAACTCACTACCTTGACCTAAGCCGGCACTGAATGCTTCAACTTTCCCTTCGTGCAGTTTGACTAGGCCATCGACCAGCGACAATCCGATACCCAAGCCGCCTTGGCTACGCTGCGCGGGATGAACTACTTGAGTGAAGAGATTGAACACTTTGGGGAGCATCTCAGCTTCGATGCCGATACCTGTATCGCGAACTCGTACCAAGTACTCACCGTTGCTTCGCTCGAGCGTAACGTCAATCTGCCCACCGGCGTTGGTGTATCTTGCTGCATTGCTCAGCAGATTAGCGAATACCTGCAGCAGTCGTGCCGGGTCAGCAAACAGCTCTGACGCCTCACCTGGAAGATGCAGAGATAATGTGTGCCTGTTCGCTTCTACTTCTTGGCGAGTACTTTCAACAGCGTCAGTTATAACGTTGGCCAGATTGACGATTTGCTTTTGTAGGACAACTTTGCCTGTGGCAATTCTTGATACGTCCATCAGGTCATCTACTAGTCGCGTAAGCTGGGTGGCCTGACGATTCATTAACGTCATTGTTTGCTCAACACGCTTTTTGTCGTCTATCACGAGCCGCATCAAGCTCAACCCGTTAGTGATAGCAGCCAACGGGTTACGCAGCTCGTGCGACAGCGTAGCCAGGAATACGCTTTTACCTTTATCAGACTGCTCTAGGGTGCGATAGAGCTGTGCGTTATCAATGGCAATAGCGGCCCGATGCGCCAGGTCCTCCGCCAACTTGATGTCGTTGTCGTCATATAGCCTACCCGACTCTGCGGCGATAAAAGATACAGCGCCAATGACCTTACCGTGTACACGAAGCGGCGCCGTAACGTACGACCTTAAGCCCAACGACTTCAGTAAGGCTAGCTTTTCAGGTTGAGGCGTATTTGCCTCGACCATCTCTGTAGTGATTTCTCGAGCGTACTCGACTTGGCCGTTCCGAATCACGTTCCATACGCCACGTGGTGCATGCACCTCAGGAGGAAACTGCTTGTGAAGCCGTTTTGCGAGCTCTACCTTCTGTGGGTCCACATGGGCCAGCGCGACCTGCTTAATCGACCCGTCTTGCTGGAGCAGAAACGCGGTACACCAGTCAGCAAAATGAGGTACTGCAAGGTATGCCAGACGTTGCAGCGTTTGGTTCGGGTCAATCAGCCCAGCTAATTCAGCGCTTGCATCGGCAAGGAACTGAAGGTCAGCTTCCGTTCGCTTCCGTTCGGTAATATCCGTGCTCACGCCGACCATGTGAACTGCTTCGCTCTGTTCATTCACTATCATGAAGCCTCGTGCCTCAAGCCAGTGAATGCTGCCGTCAGGCCAAGTTACTCGGTACTCTGCATGCGCATTTTGGGCCGTTTGCAAAGCTTTGGTCATGATGTCCGCAAGTACCAGCTGGTCTTCTGGATGCACGTAATCCAGATAGCCAGCTAGTGGCATTGGCAGAGGTCCTTCGGATGCCGGCAAGCCATGCACTCCTGCCGCGCCATGAAGCCAGATGATTTCGTCAGAGTCCAGGTTCCATTCCCATACACCCATCCTGCCCGCGTCTAGCGCAAGCTGGAGCCTAGCTTCATTAGCTTGGGTAAGCTGCTCCTCTTGCTTCTTCAGGTAAGTGATGTCGCGGCCGTTTGCATAGACCATCCCGGCCTCTGGAGCTGCATGCCAAGCAAACCAACGATATGAGCCGTCCTGGTGCCGCAACCTAACTTCAAAACTTTCGAGCGGACCTTTGCTTGCGGCAGCAATGGCACCGACTGTTGCCTGAACATCGTCGGGATGAACGAAGGGCTCAAAATAGTGTCCCAGAAGGTCACTCTCACCATAGCCTAGCGTTGTTGTCCAAGCAGGATTGATTGCGTGGATGACTCCATCGAAGTGAATTTCTAACAGCAAGTCGAGAGAGTTTTTCCAGATAAGGTCGCGCTCGCGAGTGCGTTCAACCACTTGCGTTTCAAGACTAGCAGCATGTATTTCTTTTCGTGTCTCGTTGAGCTTTTGGTCGGTTCGGTCACGCAGCACCTTCAGAAATCCGACGACCTCACCAGTAGCTGCTTTCAACGGCGTCATCTGACCAACCGCCCAGAAGCGCTCTCCCGACTTACGCAAATGCCAGCGTTCGTCAGGCGAGAAACCCTCTTGCAAGGTAGTCTGCATCTCGATTTCCGGGCGACCGCACGCCACGTCCTCCGGAGTGAAGATACGATGCAGCCTAAAACCTAATGCTTCCTCCTCGGTCCAGCCCAAGATACGATGTGCACCTTCGTTCCAGTCAGTTACCACTCCCTGAAGGTCTGTCGCGACAATAGCGAAGTCAGTCGCGCTATTGAAGATTTGGCGGTGCCGGTCCTGCGCGGCCAACATTGAGTGCGCGACTGTGTGACGGTCTAGTACTAGCGCTGCAGTTTGCGCAATCAGGGCAAGCATCCCGTAGTCATGGGCATCCAAGACTCTTGGCTGCTCAAAGTAGCAAACTACACCGCCCGCAACTTGGCCAGTGCCAAGCAGGATGGGAGCTGACCAGATGGCGCGTAAGCCATTGGTAAGTGCGATTGCTCGCCATTCAGGCCACTGTGACTCCTGTGCGATATCAACCAAATGCCTTTCCTCGCGCTCCTGTCCAAACGGCTCAGGTAACACAGGCGTTGCATGACCAGTACTGTCTTCGATAGCTCCACGATACTGTGCCGGCAGCGTCTGCAAAGCTACATGCTGTAGCCGTTGAGACGAAGCGCTTTGCAGAAGGAAAGTGAGGTGTACTTTGGCGTCCGCTAGTCCTTCGCACTTCAGAGCAAAATCACCCAACACTTGGACAACCGTAGAACCAGCGTCAACTTGTTGGAATGCCTCGCGTTGATAGCCAAGCAAGTCAACTACATCCGCCGAGAAAACAGGACGGGTCAAAGACGAATCGTTCATCATCGAGAGCTTTATGACGGCACAAATAAGCGCAGAGGCACGCTGGCCGGACAGTATACAACGCAACATGCTGTGCCCGTATGTACCTCCGGCCTTCCACCTCATTTGTGTCGTTCGAACCTCGATTGAGGCCGAGAGGTCGGCACCTGCAAAGCCTTACTGCCTGGGCCTGGCAGGACCCCAGCCAGACTTCGGACGGATTTGCCTGTCCCTACCTCACCTCTAGCAGCTGCCCAGTGCGCGTCCATGGTATCCCGCTTGACGCTTCGCACCTTCTCGGCCGCGGGGTGTTGAGCCCCCTCCTCCGGTAAGCGGTATACGAATGAGTTTTAGCCTTTTAACGCCGCCCCAAATTTGACGAATTTATTCACGTCTTTTTCCATGTGGGTCGTGGTGACAGTCAAAATTAGAGTAAGAATATTTGAACCCACCGAACAAAAACCGAGCATTTATTTGACAGATTTGATTCTACTATCGTGCTCTGTATGTCTCAGACTCATGGTATCTTAAAGTCATGTCGATTTTATATCTACTTAGTTTCCTATAAACAGGACTACAGAGTCTTTAAAACGGTCTTTAGCTTGAGAACGTCGTCCTTAGGATAGCTTTTGTCATCGGGGTTTTATCGACGGAAAGCTTGATTAGAATCCGCTTTATGCTTCGAAATATTAAATAAAGTTTGAGCTATAACGTAAGGTATCTTTATGACTTTACATTTGAGCAGGACCATTCTAACGCTACAGAAAGCGAGAAATTTAGTAGTTGGGATAATGATGGTTTTTGGAAGTGCTGCTGCTTACGCACAAGCTGCGCAAGGTAATGAAGCTATCCCGGCGTTTAAGAAGCTCGAATCAATCGAAGCTCGAGTTCAAGGTTGCGTGACTTGTCATGGCCAGCAAGGTCAAGGTACAGGTAACGGGTATTTTCCGAGGATTGCCGGTAAGCCGGCGGGATACCTCTACAACCAACTCGTTGCTTTCCGCGATGGCACTAGAAGTTATCCCCCTATGAACTACCTGGTGGCCTACCTGCCAGACTCGTACCTGAAGGAGATTGCTGCTCACTTTGCGGCTCAGCGACCAGCATTTAGTAACCAAGCAGCTACTCCGGTAGACCCTGCGGTCATCCAACGCGGCCAAACGCTTGCGACAGCTGGGGACTCGTCAAAAGGTATCCCGGCATGCATCGCGTGTCACGGTAAGAATCTGACCGGCATGCAGCCAGGCATACCAGGTCTGGCTGGCCTGCGGCCGGCGTATGTTGTTGGCCAGCTCACAAGATGGCGAGTCGGCGAGCGTCGTGCTGCAGAGCCTGATTGCATGAAGCGGATTGCATCACGCCTTTCCGATACCGACATCACCGCGGTCGCCGCTTGGCTGGCTCATCAGACGCCGCCTAGCGATGCTTCACCTGAGCCCTCAAACCTTGTTCGAATGCCGCTCGCCTGCGGTAGCCAACGGTAAATCGTATGCGTACAAGTGCCCGTGTTTCTATAGCCGCAATTGTCCTCGGCCTGCTAGTGATAGCAGCGCTATACCTCCTTCGTCCTGGTGCGCTACCCCATGGAAAGGATTCTCCACATCCTGCCTCGAATGACATCATCAGTCGGGGCGAATACTTGGCCCGGGCTGGCGACTGTGTCGCATGCCATACCATGCCAAATGGTCCTGCGTTTGCGGGTGGGCGGGCAATGCCAACGCCTTTTGGCAATCTCTACGTTCCGAACATTACACCTGACGATGAGACGGGCATTGGTCAATGGACGCCAGACGACTTCTATCGAATGATGCATACGGGCGTTTCAAAGGATGGGACTTTGCTTTATCCTGCGATGCCTTTCGCCTCTTACACACAGGTGACCAGGACAGATTCCGATGCGATTTTTGCCTACCTGATGTCGGTTACGCCGGTTAAGCAGAAGAACCGCGAACACGAGCTCCGATTCCCCTACAACAACCGTGAACTTCTCCTAGGTTGGCGAACCCTTTACTTCAAAGAGGGCGAGTACAAGCCTGACCATAGTCAATCCGCAGAGTGGAACCGTGGCGCATATCTGGTCAAAGGTCTGGGCCACTGTGCGATGTGTCATACGGCTGTGAACGCGCTTGGCGGCTCAAGTGAATCTAAAGCGTTCGAAGGCGGGATGATTCCAAACCAGAACTGGTACGCGCCCTCACTGACGTCGAACAGAGAAGCCGGCCTCGGAGACTGGAAAATCCAGGACATCGCGGACCTCCTGCAAGTTGGTGTTTCTCACCGGGGGACCGTCTATGGACCAATGGCTGAGGTCGTGTACAACAGCCTCCAATACCTGACGGATGAAGACGCTAAAGCAATGGCCGTCTACCTGAAGGCCTTACCGCAAAAGGACAGCACGCCGCCGCCGTCGAGCCAGGCGCGACTCGTATCTCCAGAGATTATGGAAGTTGGTCGACGTGTCTATGCAGCCCAATGCGCGGTATGTCACGGTGCCGAAGGACAAGGCCAGGCGCCCTCGTATCCCCCGTTATCCGGCAACCAGTCCATCACCATGGAGTCACCGGTTAACTCGATTCGCATGGTACTGAACGGTGGCTACCCGCCTGGTACGCGTAAGAACCCACGTCCGCATGGCATGCCCCCGTTCTCGCACATCCTCAATGACAACGAAGTCGCTGCCGCGGTCACCTATATTCGCGTTGCTTGGGGCAATAACGGCACTCCAGTGAATCCAAGCCAAGTGAACGATTTGCGCAGACTCCTACCGGAATAAGCCATGCAAACTCCTTACGAAGACGACGAAACTGAGCAAAGAAAAATAGACGAGATTGTTGCGCGCGGGCCTTCAGGAGCATTTGCCGTAGCCGGCGTCGCGACGTTCATCGTCACTGCGATTTTCTATCTCTTTTATGTGTTCGTTTATTTGCCTAGAGGCGCAGTGCAATGACACCACCGACTCAACCTGGACCGTCCTCTGATACACACCATCTTTCAGAGAGCGTTGCAAATGCTGCAGAACGTCGATGGGCAATCATCGTCGTCCTCATCATTGCTTCACTCTTGGCGATGATGATTTTCACCGGGCTGCACTGGGCAGCAATGCCGCCGTCTCGCGTGGAGAGCGTCGACGTAAAAACACTGCATATCAAAGGCGAGTTCGTCGAAAGTAACCTGGGGACATCCCTCGAAAATGATGGTCGTGTGGTTGTGCGCCTCATCGCGCAACAGTACTCATTCTCTCCGCAGTGCATCGTAGTCCCGGCAGGCCAACCGGTTACCTTCCGCGGCACGAGCACCGATGCAATTCACGGGTTTGTCGTTGGCCGCACGAATGCGAACACTATGCTAATCCCTGGGTTTGTCTCGACGTTCACAACGACCTTTCCCAAGGAGGGAGAACAGTTAATGCCGTGCCATGAGTACTGCGGCATTGGACACGAGGCCATGTGGGCTCGCGTCCAAGTTATCCCTCAAGAAGAGTTTCTTGCTAAGGTCAAAGCATCTGAAAGGCTGAACTGTGTACAACGCTAGAAAACTAGTCTTAGCCCACTTCTGGGTCGCGTTCGTAGCGTTTTTTGCTGCAATCGTTCTAGGCGAATGGCAGATGTACATTCGCAGCCCTCTTCATGCTTGGGTCAACAACCCTGAGCACTATTACAGGTCCGTGACGGCACACGGCACTGTGATGGGCTATGTGCTCCCAACGCTAGTGGCTATGGGGTTTGGCTACGCGATTACTGAGATTACGTTGAAGCGTCCACTGATAGGGCTACGGTGGGCCTGGATTGGCTTCTGGCTCGTTATATCAGGTACGTTGATGGCTGCGGCAACGACTGCGTCAGGTAAGTCGTCAGTACTCTACACTTTCTACCCGCCGATGATTGCAAGTCCCTTCTACTATCTCGGCATCGTGCTCGTTGTCGTCGGCTCCTGGATTTGGGTCGCGCTTATGTCCATAAATCTGCGGGCTTGGAAAAAGGCTAACCCTGGCGAGACAGTACCGCTGGCGATGTACGGTAACGTCGCCGGGGCATATCTTTGGGCTTGGACGTCGGTGGGAGCTGCAAGCGAAATCCTGATTCTCGTCCTACCAGCGTCACTAGGGCTGACCGACACCATCAACGCAGGTCTAGCTCGGGTTTTGTTCTCCTGGACTCTTCACGCAATCGTCTACTTCTGGCTCATGCCGGCATACATTGTGTTCTACACGATGTTTCCACGTGCGATTGGCGGGCGGTTGTACAGCGACACCATGGGCCGTGTGGCGTTCGCACTCTTCTTGGTATTCTCAATGCCTATCGGTATCCACCATCTTTTTGCGGACCCGCAGGTTGGCTCAGGCTTTAAGTTCGTGCATGCCGCCATGACCGCTATGGTCTCGATTCCTACTCTGCTGACTGTCTTCACCATTGTGGCGACAGCGGAGGTGGTTGGACGACTGCGTGGCGGGATTGGACCATTTGGCTGGGTAAAGTCGCTACCATGGTCTAACCCAATGATGTTGGCGGTGACTTACGCATTCATCATGCTTGGCTTCGGTGGCGCTGGCGGGCTCATCAACATGAGCTACCAGTTGAACGAAACCATTCATAACACCCAATGGGTAACAGGACACTTCCACCTGATTTTCGCCGGCGCCATCGTGAGTATGTATTTCATGGCTGCATATGAACTATGGCCGCAACTACGCAACTCCGCGCCGCTGTCTGTATCGCTCATTAGAACGCAGCTGACCCTTTGGTTCGTCGGCATGATGGTATTGACCATGCCGTGGCACCTGGTCGGCTTGCTCGGCGCTCCTCGCCGCATGGCCTACTACGACTACACGAACCCGGCGCTCCACCCACAAGCAATCACTGTAACCATTTCGACCATTGGCGGATTACTACTTGTAATTTCCGCTGCGTTGTTCCTCTACATTTTGGCTTTCGCGAAGAAGCAGGCAGCACCGGTTTCTCCGTTCTTGTTTAGTAAGGCAGTGCATCCTCACACGAAGACACCTCGAGCTTTAAACGGCTTTGGTCTGTGGGTAGCAATGATGATTGCTCTTACTGTAGTCAACTATGGATACCCAATCGCACAGCTGGCTGCGACGCCTAACGCATATGTGCCTGTTATACCGATTGGAGAACGCTAATGCGTGAACATGACACTTCCGCACAAACCAACCGGCTTGCTCGAGTGAGCATTCTCGGGCTTATCGCACTTACTCTATTTTCGCTGTTGATAGCATTTGTTTTGCTTCCTTCCGCACAACGCGACTACCGCGCGGCTGGCATCTGGGACAGCATTTGCCGTGCTGCCGGTGTCCCGACATCGTGGACGAACTCTAGCGGTGAGCGCGCTGGGCCAGTTGTCGCTACAAACGTCGTGCTACTGCCTGAGATGGCTAAGCAGGCGCCATCAGACTCCATCGGCCGTGGCGCGACGTTAGCCCTCAACTGCACGATGTGTCATGGTGCGCAGGGTCTCAGTCGGTCGGACGCACCAAACCTGGCTGGCCAGTACCCGGAAGTGGTCAGTAAGCAGCTTGTAGACTATAAGAGCGGCAAGCGTGCCAATCCCATCATGACCGCTCTAGCACAGAACTTATCTGACCAGAACATTAAGGACCTCTCTGCTTATTACGCGAGTCTCCCTAAGGCTAGGACTGCTCCAACGACTTACGATGAGGCTCTTCCAGTTCTTGTTCGCAATGGCGACCCCATGCGTAACATCGCACCTTGTATTTCCTGTCACGGTGGAGTTGACCAGAAGCTTGGCGCCCCGTGGCTCGAAGGTATGCCGAAAGAGTATCTAATTCAGCAGTTGGCACTCTTTAAACGTGGCGAACGTAGAAACGACGGAGAGCTACAAATGCGCAACGT
The DNA here is from genome assembly GCF_001412595.2 of Massilia sp. WG5. Classification (NCBI taxonomy): domain Bacteria; kingdom Pseudomonadati; phylum Pseudomonadota; class Betaproteobacteria; order Burkholderiales; family Oxalobacteraceae; genus Massilia; species Massilia sp. WG5. The sequence goes on along the minus strand of NZ_CP012640.2, from coordinate 4,965,628 downwards.
TGCACGAGCGATGACACCTCAGGAAATCGACGCCGTTGCGACTTTCTATGCTCGCAAAGCTGCGCCAGGTCGCGACTAGTGCTAAGAGCTGCATGAGAGACCGTTTACCACTCCTCGCCATAGGGTTCGATGGTAAGCGCACATACGATTGTTACTAGTCACCGTTTAAGCCATCACCTTACCAAAACGCGACACCCCCTCGTCGGCTGACGAAGAGCGTCCCACCTCTGACGACATTACTGTCACTGCTATACCTGCACCCAGACACGATGCCACGTGCTAAGGCAAGTTGAGTCTCGGGAAAATCTTGGGTTACCTTGGCACTCGTGTCTATTCATTGAAAGTGTCGGGACAATCATAAGTCAGGCTTTTTATATGGCAAAGCTGACATATCCCATCTTTAAAATGCCGAATATGTCACGCTGCCCACATATCAATTCTGCCAATTTCTGATGTACACTCGTTTCTAAAGCCGGTTATCGGCAAAATCATCAATTCCGAACCAGCAGTTGTTTTTTCTCATATGCAATGAAGGTACGGCTTTGCAATGAAATTGCAATTTGGAATAATTTCTTACTTCAGGCAAACTTTTGAGCCTGCCGTAATGGCCTTTATGACTTCGTTGATATCTGCCGGTTTGACAAAGTGGTGTTTGAAACCCGAGGCTAGTGATTTCTCAGAATAAGCTTTGTCTCCATATGCTGAGAAAGCCAAAAATGTTGCCGTTTCATTTTTCTTGTTTTTTCGCAAAGCTTCAACTAACTCATAACCGTTCATATCTGGCAGACCAATATCGAGAACAAAGAAATCAAAAGTTTTTTCTTGAGACTTCGACAGTGCAACGTCTGGATGATATGCCGTCTCAACATTACACCCCATGCTCTCCAGCAACATACTCATAGTGTCAGCCAAAGGGATATTATCATCCACCACTAGAACATGTTTGGAAGCATTTTCTTTACGTATAGAATCGATAGCATCTAAAGAGTACGTTATCATTGAGCAATCTAAAAACGCTGAGTTAGTGTAATTTTAAAAAATAAAACCTTTCTTAATAATTTCTTCGTTTTCTCGTCCATAAGCTAAGAGCCCAAGAATCATCAGATTGTTAATGTATGGATTTTATCAGAATAAGATTCTTAAATTTATTCCTAGGGTAAGTGCGCGACTGCTGCTACAGTAGGAAAAGGACTACGTTACGCATATCCCTAGAATAAAAATCAGGGTTTTTCGCGACGCATCCAAAAGGAAAGGTTATGAGCGGAAATTACGGTGATAAAGGTGCAAGCGCCTTTAATAGTCCTGCTAAGGCATTTTCAGCTCTTAAAGCAGAGATAATGAATGAGTGGCAGGTGCAGGTCCGAAAACGGATTTCCGTTGCGACTGAATTAAGTGATTCAGCACTACAGGACACTGTTCATGTTTTTTATGATAACGTTATGGAGTCGTTATCTGGGTCGAACACTCGTTCTTTTGCGACAGAAGGTACGAACATATCTTATGTACACGGCCGTGAACGAGCAGGTGGAACTAACTTTACTATTTCAAATGTTTTGCAAGAATTGTATATTCTAAAACGTTTAATTGTTGACATGAGCTTCCACAAAGGTATTCATCTGACGCGTCAGGAAATACTAACGTTAGATGAGTCATTTGACAGAGGTATTGCGGAAGCAAGCGATGGTTATGTTAATAAGCAGCGTGAAAATTATGAGATTTTTGTTGCCGGAATCTCTCACGACATTCGCAACCCAATACAGGTTGCACTAAGTGCCGCGCAGGTTATCCAGATGAGGACGGCAGAGCAAGAAACAGCAGACCTGAATCGACGGGTGTGCAGCAAGCTGATAGAGGTCGGGAAAATGGTCGATTCTCTTTTGGATACAGCCGCATTCAATAATCGCGTTTTCGACACCCTAAAAATAACTAAGTTCGATATGTGTGAGTTAGTTAAGGAGGTTGCTGAAGACTTAACACACAATAGAGCAGTGATTCAAGGTAATTCTATAACTGGGTTCTGGTCACGCGACCAGATGAAGCGAGTGTTAGAAAATCTTTTATCAAATGCTGAGAAGTATGGGGTTCCCGGCGGAGATATCGAAGTTTCTTTTCAAGTGAAGAATTCGCGTCTGGCGCTTTCGGTTCATAACGAAGGTGAGCCGATTCCGAAGGAGCATCAGAAAGAGATTTTTGCTACTTTTCAGCGCTGGCATGAGGGCGAAGTTAGAGGATGGGGCCTTGGGCTTTCGATGGCGCGGGCGGTGGTAGAAAGCCACGGCGGTTCAATAATTGTCGATAGCAGTACAGACAAAGGTACTACGTTTACCATCGACGTCCCTATCGACTGCCGAGATATCGCAGCAAAAAACGTTCAAGATAAAGGTAATCTCCGGGAGCCTCATAGCGAAAAGATGGTCCAGAATTAGTCTACTGGACCAGGCACATGACCCCTACGCCGATATTATCAGTGCCGTTAAGCTGTCAGTATTTTAGTGCTGATAATCTTGTCAGCGCGACTGACTTTGAATACTCGAACAGTAGCGCTTAGCTCTGTGGCCTGTTGCTGCAGTGCTTGAGCAGCAGCAGCAGCCTGCTCAACTAGGGCTGCATTTTGTTGTGTCATGTCATCCAATCCGGAAATCGCTTTGTCGATATTCGCGATATCGGTGTTCTGCTCCTTGGCAGCTAGACTAATGTGTGACATAAGTCCCGAGACACGTTGAATCTCAGCAACTACAGAGTTCATCGTCGAGCCGGCCAGTTCAACGAGGGTAGTTCCATCGCTGACCTTTTGAACAGAGTCAGCGATGAGAACTTTGACTTCCCTGGCTGCAGCAGCTGACCTCTGCGCAAGATTTCTAACCTCAGACGCTACAACCGCAAACCCACGCCCTTGCTCGCCAGCTCGAGCGGCCTCAACAGCTGCATTCAATGCGAGAATATTCGTTTGAAATGCAATGCTATCGATGACACTTACGATTTCGGCGATGTTTTGTGATGATGCATTAATCTCAGCCATTGTCTGAACAACTTTGGCGACTACTCTTCCGCCTTCTTCAGACACAGCAGTGGCATTTGCAGCGATAGCGCATGCACTATCCGCATCGGAAGCATTTTGACTGACAGAGTTGAGTAGCGCCTTCATCGAAGCTGACACATTCTCTAAAGCTGCGGCTTGTGCTTCGGTTCGGCTTGAAAGGTCCAGGTTGCCTGACGCAATCTCGGAAGAGGCTACGTTGATGTTCTCTGAGCCCCCACGGACTTTGGACACGATGACGTGCAAATTATCATGCATCGTCTTCATTGCAGACATGAGGCTCCTGGGATGAGCACCCGCTGCCTCAACATCGGCCTGCAGGTCGCCCTGAGCAATACTAACAGCAGCCCTCACTGCACCGGCCGGGTCTCCACCGAGCTGCCGATACAATGCGCGAGAAATCATTGAGGCTACTAGGATAGCAATAAAAAGGGTTGCGCCACTAACTGTGCCAATCAAGATGATTGCTGAGTGCTCATGCGCCAGCGCAAGGTCGCTAGCAGCATTATTTTGTTTCTCTACCGAGTTGAGAAGCACAGCGATGTCGGCGACGATGCGACGACGAAGTGGCGAACAATCATCAACAAGGAAACGAGCAAATTCATCCATTTGTCCACTTTCCCGATACTGCCGGGGTCGCTCGAGCTCCCTTGCCATAGTCTTCATACCGTTGCGAACTTTCGCATACTGCGCGTCGTCGCCAAATTCCTTATCCAGTTTGGTTAACTGTTCAAGATAGATAAGCTTTTGGCTGTCGAGGATTGTCAGCTCGCGACTGGCATCTGCATCTGCCTTGTACACATAAGCGTTTCTCGCTGCAATACCGGTTTGGTCAAGAGCTTCGCGCGCTACATATAAAGCTACGAGCTTCTTCTCTGCTACGTCCCTTTGTGCCCGAAGCGCAGAGCCAATGCCGACGACTCTTGTCACTGAGAAACTTGCTAAAACTATAAGTAAAACGACGATGATACCGAAGCCGAGGTTCAGTTTCTTCCTCAACGATAACGAGTCTAAAAAGCTCACGACCACTCCCAAAAATTTTCCTAGCGCAAGTATCAGACTGAAGTTGCCAGTCGTCAATTTAATTGAATTTCCGTGTGGTTTATTGCCGTCAATGTGCAAAATTCAACTAAGCAACTGTTAAGTTCACCAAATTTGTCAATTTTTTCACCCATTGCGTTGTCATTGACCTGACTGCGGAGTCGTCGGTCCGCATCTTCCTGGCTCATGTGCGTGTCGCCCTTTTCATGATATCTCTGTCATCCACTCTTGGGTCGAGACTCACTGTGCAGCGACTCATGTTGCTGTAACAGGGACCAAGGAACTTTGCCTGCTAGTGACCCGGCAGTGACCGGGGTCAATGTCGCAGACTCTGCAGCGCCGATGCGAGTGAATCTTCCGGCCTGCCGCCAGGGTTTTCATCCTTATGGAAGCATAAACATCCTGCAGAAACAGTCGAAATCGCGTGTACTTTGAACGTGCCCCCTTGTGCTAATCTCTCTACTCAATTTGGCGTAAATGAGTACTATAATGAGCAATGTATTGAATGAACTTCGGCTTGCGAGGAAAGCCGCTGGCTTGACACATGAGGCTTTGGCCGAGCGAGCCACGGTGACGCGAATGACGGTTCAGCGCACAGAAGCTGGCAGGATTGACCCCCGCCTTTCCACAGTCCAGGTGCTCGCACGTGCGTTAGGGATGGACTTGATGCTTGTGCCGAAAGCGCTGCGCCCGGAACTCGAAAGCTTCGTACGCTCCGGCGGTCGGTTTCTTGGCCAACCGCCAGGTCTTGCTGCGCCACTTTCGATAGTCGATGAGCTTCTGAAGCCAGAGGACTTCCTGCCGACATCAAGACGGTCTAAACGAAACCAGTGACCTCATCTATTCGGTGCCTTCGTCTATTTCTGCACTCACCAACGAGCGGCAGAAAGCTCATCGGATACTTGTCCCAGTACGGCGATATCTTGCGAGTGACGTTCACCGAGAACTATGTCAAGGATGAGAACCACCAGATACTGTCGTTGAGCTATATCGGTGCAAACGAATCGGCTACCAAGGAAATCCTTACTGCAGCTCGGGATGTTCGCTTGTCTCGCGGTGGAGGCAAGTGGCCGGCCTACTTCCAGAACCTGCTGCCCGAAGGAGGCAACCGCGACCGCCTGGCGGCGCAGCGCGGCTGTACTACAGACGATGAGTTCGAATTGTTAGCGGCTGCGGGGCGCGACCTGCTGGGGGCGATTGAGGTCGAACCCGTTCTTGCTAACGAGACCATTCCCGACGTCGTACGCGACTGGCACACAGAATTCGGATTGGACGTGCTTGAACTCGGGTCCGTCGAGCCTCCCCTCGAAGACGCATCAGCTCTGCCAGGCATCGTCACCAAATTCTCTGCGGTACTCGAACAGCAGCGCTACGTTGTGAACCGCCATGGCCGAGCCAGCTCGCACATCCTCAAGCTGCCGACCGCCCGACATCCCGACCTAGTGGCGAACGAATTCATGGGGTTCCAGCTCTGCAAGGCGGTCGGCCTGACATGCGCCAATGCCTCCGTAATTTCTCGGGAAGATGCTGAGTTGCCGGAAAACGTACCATTCCACGACATCTTGGCGGTCGAGCGATTCGACCGCAGTCACGGTGGCCAGCGGGTTCATATGGAAGAATTCGCCCAAGTCCTAGGGTACGACCCCAACCAAAAATATGGCAAGGGCCTCGAAGCAGATTACTCAGCCATGCTGCGCGTTATCCAGAACCTTTCCGCGCGGCCGACGTTAGACGTGCAGGAATTCATCAACCGCTTCGTGACGTTTATTCTGATGGGTAACACCGACGCACACCTCAAGAACTGGGCAGTGTGCTATCCGGACGGTAGGCAAGCAGTGCTAGCGCCGCTTTATGACCCCGTCTGTGTGACCGCCTTCTTTGAGGGGGTACCGCCACAGGACTATGCAATCAACCGCACCATCGATAAGACGGTGCGGGCCTTCTCTTGGAGTGACCTTGAAGCTCTGCTTGCCAAAGCCAAGGTCGAGCGCCCTCAACGCGTCCTCCAGGTCGCCAAAGGCGTGGTGGCCAACGCCAAGGCTGACTGGCCTGAACTCCTCAAGGGAGCACCCGACGACATGGCGCGTGCGGTTAGCGAGCGACTTGCGGGCGGAGTCGCGCTGGCCTAGCTCGAGAAGCCAGATTTTCGCTCCTTTAGTCGACATCGCTACGAGGCAGCTTAGGCTCGTAACACCACATCCCCGGCGTCCAAGTAGCTCCGACACAAACGAAGCACCTGGACGTAATTTCTCATCTGTATTCGGTGTCTCTCCACGCACGCCGACGGTTGAATCGTGCAAGGCCTTTGATGCGACCGACTGCGAAACCCAAGACAGCAGCTGCTATGACGATGAAGATAATGTCCACGCCGGCTCCTCTCTCTCCTGTAAACACTGTATCAGGTACTTGCTTGCGTAACCAGAAGCTCAGGCATATCACAGCCTAACTCTCGTACCACGTTTCGGAATATCCACTCGATTTCGCCTGGAAAACCTTCCCATCCGAAGTTGCGAGCTGTCTCGAGATGCATGGCTACGATTTCGGGTGTAGCCAACAGCGGGCTCTGGAGTTGCTCTTTACGTACCTCATCTACAACGTGGCGAACGAGCTCCTCACAAAGTTGGTAGTTCACGAGAACTTCATCAATCAGGTTGGCGCGGGGAAAGTCCTTCGGGATGGACGAGTGTCCTATGTCTTCTGCCATTGCATCACCTTATCTCAAATACTGTATATATATACAGTATCAGTAACACATGAAAGTGGCAACACTGGTACTGTAGAGCGACACATCTGAACAATCACACGCCCATCCTTGTCTGTATTTACAATATATATACAAAAAGGTTGCCTGTTTTAGACGTACAATGAAGCGTTTTCGATAATTCAAGATTATCAACAATCATGAGTCAGAAGATTGCGTTACGGCTACTCATAGTCGACCCTGATGACGACCTGCGCTCAGTCATGGCTACCTTGTTTGAGCTGATGGGTTGCACAGTCGAGGCGGCGCGAAATGGTGCGGAAGCAATGGCAGGCGTAAAGGTATCAATGCCTGACGTGGTATTGACTGAACTCGTCCTTGGAGATGTCGATGGTTTCAAACTGGCTAGTCAGCTTCGCTCGCATGCTGGTGCTGAAAACGTCGTGCTCCTAGCTCACACCGCTACTTACCGAAAAGGTATGGAAATCGAAGCACTCAAAGCAGGCTTTGCTTCTTACCTGCTTAAGCCAGCGAGGATGGAACGAGTTCTCAGCGTCCTTGAACCAATTGCCGCCGTGAAGGGGCGGAGGCTACTAGCTTTGAATGTTGAGCGTGCATACGGTGACGTATGTGCTAACAGAAGCTGCCACTAAAGCACTACCTTATTCGCTATGACGTACCCCCAGCCTGCAGTCGTGCGCTAGTCATCAGCCCAACAGTGTGTCCAGGTACGTCGAGTTCGTGATTGAAGACTCACCTGCTCTGCCAGACCCCGTCAAAATTCTCCCGCAGTATTTGAGAGGCAGTGCTACGTCGTGAACTCCATGACGTAGCTAGCTCGCACCGTCCTCAAGCTGCCGACCGTCCAAGATTCAAATTTAGTCGAGGGCAGACCAAGATGCGTAACGGACTGTCGACCAGGCTCCTTCATCGGATGTCTGCCGGACTCACGCTGTAGAGGGCCGCGCGGGCCAGTGCCAGTCCTCGGCAATAGGTTTAGAAAAGCTCGACATCTAGGAAAATACGTCTCGCTCTGCAGACGACTGCGGCCCGTGCTTTCGGGCTATCTTGAGTAATTCCTGTTGTTCTGATGGCGTAAGCCCTTGCCACTTGAAGATGAGTTCAGCGAGGTCATCATCATCGGTGTAAAAGTATGCCACTTCTACGCCTAGCTCCTTCGCTATGCGCACCGCCGTGTTGTAGGCTGGGTCGTGCGTGCCTGTTTCGTAACGACTCATCCGGGCACTCGCTACTGCTTCATCGAGGCCAATCGCCACGCCAAGTCGGTCCTGTGCCATCCCTCGAGCCTGACGAACGTGCCTAAGCCGCCTTCCAAAGAGATTTTGGGGCTCTTTATTTCTTGTCATCCTACGATATTCGCAGTTATGCCTTGAGCTCTCTCTACGAAATACGTAGAATCCTTCTACGCCAGCATCGCCCGAACACACTACTGGACCCACGTGCGTGGGTACATGAGGCCTTATCGAAACAAGGGCTTAGGTGGTCTCTCAACGCGGCCTCGCGATGCTCACCCTTGCGCTCCCATAAACAGCGGATTAGACAATGAAAACTACTGAAGTTCGCCTCCACCTGGCGGGATTGGCTCCAAAGGCCGCCCGTGCGGTTAAAGCGGCAATTGCGTATGCTGAAAAAAATCAGACGCAGCGTGAGCAGAGCATGTCGCTACCGGAGTTCTGCGACCTGGTCGGACTTCCGACGACAACGCCGCGAACAAACCTTGTGACGTTGGTATCCAAGGCACGTAGGGCTACGGCGTCCACACGTGTAGTTGACGACTCGACGGGAAAGAAGAAGGAACTCTTAACTGGCTCTTGGGCAGTCTTCAATTCGGTTTTTATTACAGGCACAAGCATCACGTTCGAGGTTTGCCCTTACATGTGGCAAGACCTTACAACGCACGTCTAAATACGATGCGCTATGGCGGCAAAATCCAGACAGTCAATCGTTAAAGTGCAAAATATTCAAGTGCTGCGCTGCCATTATGCACATTACTAGCAACTATGCTTTCAAACCTATTTCTGGCGTCATATTGCTTTTTTACCGCTGCGGTGACAGCGCGCCGAGAGTATTCTCTATTACCGAAGGACAGCCTAGACGCAAGGACAGTCGCTGATGCCTTTGAAAAAGCCACGCAGGGCATGTCAAAGGATGAGCAAAGAATGCTCACACAATTCGCTCTCAATCTAATCCTGCTACCCGAAGACTATTGGGAAGGCTAGAGCGAGACTGTACCTACCCCATAAAATGTCGACTGGTTCTTCCACGACCGCTGAAAAGCTTAATATCCAGCCCTCTTCAGGTCTCGCTTCTTCGCGGTGGCTAAGACACATGCCAGGCTGCGCTCGTTAGCGATAAGCGAGCCCATCAGGACGACAATTGCAGCAACCCACGCCGCACCGGCAGCTCCTCCATCTATGCCCATACCGACCATGGTGGCTACGGTCGCGGCGACAGTGAGCTCATGCCGCGCCAACGGAAGCTTCAGTCACACACGGCCTAATTTCAACCATACCTACTGTGCTCTCCGTACCGATAGCTTTCTGCGGCATCGTCGCCGATGTCACCACAAATGCAGCGGCACGATGGCAAAGGTGTCGTCTCCAGTAGCGAAAAGCGCTACTGCTCGGGAGTTTCAAATTCCGCTATAAGAACGGGAACGCGCGACGTAAATGTCGCTGGCACGTAACCCGTTACCCGCCGCAAGAACGAGACTACCCTGCACCGGGTGATGCCGCTGAATCGGTATCTCTACGGCTGTAAGGAGCTTTATGCCCAGCTCTCATATGTGCAGTAGTCTAAAAGCACATCCCCAACGTCCTCGAACTGATAACTTTCCTCAATTGCTTTCAAGACGGCAGCAAACATCTCCTCGTACTTCCAGCTAGCACGCACCGCACCAGCTAGGAACGATGCAATGTCGGCATGCCCGTCTAAAAATTCGATTTGACATGAGACGAGTGGGAGGTCTGTCAAATTCCGCATTCTGTGCTCCGAGGTTGGCCAGAAACCTGTCTAGCGAGCGAATTTATATGTTTCTTCAGCTTTTTTGACGTCCCCAAAGGTCAGGGCTGTGCAGCTAAACAACCTCCTCGTTGGTAGACAGAGGCCCTGTTGAAGCACCTGGCACTGCCGCCATGTGAGCAGTGACGCTACGAATAACTGTCATCTCTACACCAGTAGCTCACCGGCGCTCCACAATGCTTTCGGGATGTCCGGTGGCTCTCATGGAGTAGTTTGATGACAAAATATCTCGATATTGATGAGCTTGGGGAAATCTTGGGGCAGCGGCCGGAGACGATTAGGAAGAAGTTACGTGTCGCCCCATGCGAACTTCCGCCGAAGATGCATTTCGCTGGGAGCAAGATGCTGAGATGGCGCGCGAATGAAGTGGAGAACTGGTTAGAGCAACAGGCAGTCAAGCGCATGAGTAGGCTGGATAGCGATATGTGCCAACTTCAACTGCCACTTGCAACTGGCGATAACTATTGTGACAACGAAATTTCGTCAGTGTTATCTCCGCATCCCTCATGTACGCGTAACGAATAAAGGCGCACGTGTGTGCATGTTGGCGTTTCATTCTCTAACTCACTCACTCACAGCATAATCAGAGTGGAAATCCTGAGATAAGAGTTCGATTCCCGCCGCCTCCACCAGTATTCAAAAATAAAGCCCTGCCGGCGCAAGCCGGTGGGGCTTTGTTTTTGAATACTTGCATGAGCAGACAGGATCGAATCCGCGTCCGGCACGGACGCGGGGCGGAGCCGGGGGCGAGCCACATGTGGCGAGCGGCCGCACTGCGGCGAGCCGGCGTAGCGACCTTGCGCTTGCAAGCGCAAGGGCTCTCCGATTCGCCTGACTAAGGAAAATCGCATAGCGATTTTTTGCCTTTCGCCTCCACCAGTATTCAAAACAAAAGCCCTGCTGGCGCAAGCCAGTGGGGCTTTTGTTTTGAATGCTTGCCCGAGCAGATGGGCATCGAATCCGCGTCCGGCACGGACGCGGGGCGAGCGGGGATTTCGAGCCGCACCGCGGCAAGCCCGCGAGCGGCCTTGCGCTTGCAAGCGCAAGGCCTCCCGATTCGCCCGACCAAGCAGTCGCGCAGCGACTGTGCCTTACCTCCCCAATCACTTCATGCTGACTGTTGCCACCGCCTCCTTCAGCCCGGGCACATATTCCGCGCCCTGCTTGACCTGGGCCGTCGAAGGCTGCAGCGCATCCCCGATCGGCTCCGCGCGCCCGCCCAGGCAGGGCGCCAGGAAGTTCTCGGCGACCGCATTGAAGGCGATGTTGTTGACCGGCCGCGCGAAGCCGTGGCCCTCGTCCGGGAACACGACGTAGGTCACGGGAATGTGCTTGGCGTCCATCGCCGCGACGATCTGGTCGGACTCGCGCACGTTCACGCGCGGGTCGTTCGCGCCCTGGCCGATCAGCAGCGGCTTGCTGATCTTGTCGGCGAAGTTGAGCGGCGAACGCTCCTTCAGCAGCGCGCGGCCCTCCTCGGTGGTCGGGTCGCCCATGCGCTTGTAGAACTGCTGCTTCATCGCCTCCCAGTACGGCGGGATGGTCTGCAGCAGCGTGAACAGGTTCGAGGGGCCGACGATGTCCACGCCGCAGGCGAAGGTCGAGGGTGTGAAGGTCATGCCGGCCAGCGTCGCATAGCCGCCGTAGGAGCCGCCCATGATGGCGACCTTGTCGCGCGTGGTGATGCCGTTCTTGACCGCCCAGTCGACCGCGTCGAGCAGGTCGTCGTGCATCTTGCGGCCCCACTGCAGGTCGCCCTTCGAGATGAAGTTCTTGCCGAAGCCGGTCGAGCCGCGGTAGTTCACCGACAGCACCGCATAGCCGCGGTTGGCCAGCCATTGGTGCGTGCGGTTGGAACCGAAGCTGTCACGCCCCCACGGGCCGCCGTGCACGAACAGCACCATCGGCACCGGCTGCGACGGCTTGCCCCTGCCCTTCGGGTCGGCGCTCTTCGGCAGCGACAGGTAAGAGACCAGGTTCAGGCCATCGCGCGACCTGATCTCCTCGGCGAACATCGGCACCAGCGGCGCGCTTTCGAGTTCGGGCCGGCCGACGAACAGCCGGGTCAGCTTCTTGGTCTTGCGGTCGTACAGCCAGTCCGAGACCGGACTTGATACCGGATCGTCCTCGACGATCCACTTGTCGTCCTGGTCGCTGCGCGCGCGCACCTGGAAGTCGCCCTTGAGCGACTGCTTCAGGTGCTTCAGGTCGGCCGCGATCGAGGCGTCGAGCGGGACGTATTCGTGCTTCAGGTACTCCACTTCGTAGGCCTGGATGCGGCCGGTGCGCACGTCGAACAGGCCGGACGCGATGTCGGCGCGCGGATCCTGGGCCACGACCTTGGTCGCGCCGGTCGCGAAATCCTGGGCCACCAGCGCGGCCGTGTCGCGCCCGCGCGAGTCGTTCCAGTACAGGGTCTTGCCGTCGGTGGTGAAGCCCAGCGGCGACGTCGTCAGCGAATCGTCCAGGCCGACCTGCACGAAAGGCTTGTCCTCGACCTTGCCATCAACCATGCGGTAGTAGTCGGAACCGCCGTCGGGGCGCGACTTGGCGCCTGCGCGCAGGTTCAACTGCTCGTCCGAGACAAAGTCGGCATAGTCGTCCTCGTTCTTGTACACGAGGCTCAGCTTGCCGCTCGCCAGGTCGAGGCTGTAGACGTCGTGCCAGCGCGGATCGCGGTTATTGATGCCCACCAGGATGCGGTCCTTCACATGCCGGCTGATGTTGATGATCTTGACGCGCGTCTTCTCGAACGGCGTCAGCAAAGTCTGCTTGCCGCTGGCAATGTCGACGCCGTACAGCAGGAAGTTCTCGTCGCCGCCCTTGTCGTTGATAAACAGCAGCGATTTCGAATCGGGCGCCCAGAAGGCCGCGCGGATCGGACGCGTCTTTTCAGCTGTGAGCGGTTTCGCATTGCCCGGCCTGTCGATCGGCGCCACCCAGACGTTCAGCACGCCGTCACGCGGTGCGATCCAGGACAGCCACTTGCCGTCCGGGCTGACATTGCCCGCCATCTTGCTCGGATTGCCGAACAGTTTGGCGCGCTCGATCAGCGGCGTTTCGGTGGATGGCGCCGGCGCAGTTTGCGCGAAGGCGGCGTGGGAGAGGCTCAGGATGGTCAGTGCTGCGAAGGCGGAACGGCGCATGGCTTACCTCATGAGTGGTTGAAGTAAGCCCATCGTAACTACTTTCAGTTTTGAAATATAGTCAAATTTGATACATACAACTTCTTGAGGCGTCGGCTTTCCTCCGCCAGCAGAAATGACACTGCGAAACCAAGTCGCATTCTGCTCGTTTTATTGACCCAAACACACTTGTTGACTTGACCCATGCCATTTTGCAGCGCCCCCAAGCGCGTAACAATGGCAAGTTGCCCCATCCTTATTTTCCCAAGCACATTTCATGCAGAAGCGAATCGTACCGCGAGCTTGGATCGCATACCGTAGCACTCAACGTCGCGGTGACGCTGGCAAAGGTGCTGACCAAGCCATCCACTGAGTAGCCCTTCCTTCTCGCAGTTCCTTCAATCAATCATTGGAGAATCGAGTTATGACCATCGACGTATATGTGCAAATCGAAGGTATCAAAGGCGACTCCAGCGACGACAAACACACGGGGTGGATCGAGGCTCTTCATCTGGACTGGGGCGTCGTCCAGCCAAAGAGTGCCACGGCCTCGTCAGCTGGTGGTCATACTGCCGAGAGGGCCGAATTCGAGGAACTTACTTTTCTCAAGCATGCCGACCTATCGTCCCCGATCCTGATGCAGACTTGCTCAATGGGCAAAACTATTCGTAAGGTGAAAATCGAATTTTTCCGCGCAGATGGGCAAGGCACACGGGTGAAGTACTTCGACGTACAACTTGAAAACGTTCTGATCGGCCATGTAGCTGCCGTGATCCAATCTGGCCACCTTCTGGCCGAGAGCGTCGGCCTGAAATATTCCAAGATTAAATGCACTTACACCCAACAAAAGATCGGCGGCGGTGCGGCAGGCAATACCATGGGTGGTTGGGATCTTGCATCGAACAAAATCGCAGTCTGATCAGCGCAGAAAAGGAGAACATCATGCCCATGTATTTGAGCAGCATCGGCAAGCTACGCTTGATGAATCGCGAGAAAAAGATGGTGCGCTATTACGACGATCTCGGAAAAGGAAAAGGTAACTGTACGATGGGCTATGGCCACAAGGTGCATAGTAAGCCATGCACGCCTGAAGAATCAGCTCGGAAAGTGACCGAGTAAGAAATCATGCGCAACTTCGATGCGGACGTTCACACTGCCGAGAACGCGGTAAACAGAAATGTGAAGGTTCCGCTGACTCAGGAGCAGTTCGACGCACTGGTCAGCTATACCTTTAATCGCGGGCCACGTGGCGCTCACAAAGCTTTCGAGCTAATCAACAGTGGAAATCTCTCAGCTGCGGCGGCGGAGATTTCGAGCCGTACCACAGCATCCGGCCAGACGAAAAAAGGACAGGCTGACGGCTTGTTCGCGCGCAGGGCTGATGAAAGTGCGCCGTTCAGGAACGTGACGAACGAGCCACTCAGGAGCGCAGTACAATGAGTTTTTTTTCAAAATGCCTTTCGCGCTCCATGGTGTTCGCACTGTCCTGCTTTCTAGCGACGGCCCAGGCAAACGAAAACCCCAATCTGGCCGATCAGAAAAATGCTGTAATAAACCGGGACCCAGCAATTCAAGGTCAATGCAGTAGGTTCGATAAATTTAACTTTCCTGCGTCGGACAAGCCAAGCGTCGCGCAAGAAAAGGGGCTCAAGAATTGCGAGGCGGAGCGTTTCTATTACGGTATCGAGACCAAAATAGACTACGTAAAGGCCCGTTATTGTGCATACAGCACTCAAAGCCAGGAAAAATCTCCAAACTATGGCGTTTTGATGATGTTGTACGCGAACGGGCAAGGTATCGCTCGGAATTACAAGATTGCGAAGAAAGCTGCTTGCGACACCGACGCTGCCGTGATGGAAACCGTTGGCCGCATGCAGCACCTGGCCAATATGGAATCCGGCAAGGAAGGGGCTAACCCAAAAATCGATATCTGCGATGACATCACCAGCGGTTTTATGCAAGGCTATTGCGCCAAGATACAGTCTGGCCTTGCCGATCAGACGCGTGCACAGCAGTTCGCATCACTAACGTCAAACTGGAATATTAAGGAACGAGCCGCTTTTCAAAAGCTGAAAAAGCAAGCAGAAGCCTTCATTACGGCGCGGAGTGAATTGGAAGTTGATCTAAGCGGAACCGCGCGCAGTGCCGAGGTTCTGGAAGAAGCTGAAACACAGAAAGAAGACTTACTCAAGTCACTTCAGGATTTTGAAGCTGGAAACCTTCCGGCGTTTTCGAATGATGGTTATACAAAGCTGGACCGCGAGTTGAACCGGGTGTACCTGCAACTGAAGCAGACGAAAGATCCGGAGTTCGATACGGTAAAAATGAAGGATATTCAAAGAACCCAGCAAGCCTGGCTGGCTTACCGAGACGATTGGGTGAGATTCGGCTCGACGAAATATCCCTCTGTTCCCGCGTATGCTTGGAAGGCATACTTTACGAAAAAACGCATTGGAATGCTAAAAGAGCTGCTTTCGTACAGGGAATAAATCTCCGAGACGCCATGATCTCGGAATATCGATGTGAAGCCAAAGACCAGGCCGCAGCCTGGCCTCTCCTAGCCTTCCCCTACGACGTCGGCCCCGGATCCTCCCCCGCCGTCATCATCAACTCCTTCGCCAGCGCATCGTTAAACGCCGGTAAATCATCCGGCTTGCGACTGGTAACCAGGCGCGCATCGACCACCACCTCGTCATCGGTCCACTCGGCCCCGGCATTGGTCAGATCGCGCTTCAGGCTCGGCCAGCTGGTCAGGTGCTTGGCGGTGGCGATGCCGGCGTCGATCAGGGTCCAGGGACCGTGGCAGATCGCGCCGACCGGCTTGTCCTCGACGTCGAAGCCGCGGATGAAGTCGATCGCTTCGCGGCTCATGCGCAGATTGTCCGGATTGGCCACGCCGCCCGGCAGCACCAGGGCATCGAAATCGGTCGGGTTGGCGTCGCGCACGTTCATCTCGACCCTGAATTTGTCGCCCGGCTGCAGGTGATTGAAACCCTGCACTTCTTCGCCGGCATTCTTCGGCGACAGCAGCACCACGGTCGCGCCGCGCTCTTCCAGGAAAGCGCGCGGGCTGGTGTATTCGATCTGCTCCACGCCATCCGTCATCAGCATGGCGACGCGCTTGCCCTGCAGCGGCCTGCCGGCTTGCTCAACTTGTTCCATATGACCTCCAGTACGGCTTCAATGCACCAGTTCGCTCAGGATGGCCTGGTTGAAGGCGGGGATATCGTCCGGCTTGCGGCTGGTGACGAGTTTGCCGTCGACGACCACCTGCTCGTCGGTCCACTCGGCGCCGGCGTTCTGGAGGTCGATCTGCAGCGTCGGCCAGCTGGTCATGCGCTTACCGGTGACGAGGTCGGCGTCGATCAGGGTCCAGGGACCATGGCAGATGGCGGCAATCGGCTTGTTCTCGCGGCCGAATTCGCGAATGAAGCTGATCGCTTCCGTCGACAGGCGCAGCTGGTCGGGATTGGCGACGCCGCCCGGCAGCACCAGCGCGTCGAAATCGCCCGGACGCGCGTCAACCACGTTCATCTCGACCTTGAACTTGTCGCCCAGGTCCATGTGATTGAAGCCCTGGATCTCCTCGCCGCTCGGCTTCGGCGACACCAGGGTCACCTGGGCGCCCTGCTCCTCGAGGAAGCTGCGCGGGCCGGTGTATTCGACCTGCTCCACACCGTCCGTCATCAGGATGGCGACGCGTTTGCCCTGCAGGGCACGGCCCCCTTGTTGCTGGGAATTCTGTTGCATGTAAGCTCCTTGGTATCGATAGAAAGCGATCGCTGTAGGAGGACGATTGTAGTTTTGCCCGCCACGGTGCGGCGCGCGCGTGCCCGCCGGCATGTCTGGCTCCAGCCGAGGCCTCAGCCAGACACGGCCTGCCATACCATCCACAGGTTCGCGCCGGAGATCACGGCAAACAGGAACCAGGACAACAACGAAGTCCACCAGCGATTCGCGAATCGTTCCATCAGGTCCGGCCGGCCGGTAAGGCGGATCAGCGGGTACATCGCAAAAGGCAGTTGCAGGCTCAGCACGACCTGGCTGGCCACCAGCATCCTGCCGATCGCATGCTCACCCAGGGTCAGCACGCCGACCATGGCCGGGCCGAGCGCCAGCGCACGCGTGATCAGGCGGCGCTGCCATTGCGGGATCCTGAGCTCGAGGAAACCTTCGAGGATGACCTGGCCGGCGATGGTGCCAGTAAAGGTCGAGCTCTGGCCCGCGGCCAGCAGCGCCAGGCCGAACAGGATGGCGGCCAGGGCCGTGCCGGCAACCGGCGCCAGCAGCTTGTAGGCCTGCTCGATTTCCATCACGTCACCGCCGCCCGGCCTGTAGAACGCGGCCGCGGCCAGCACCAGGATGGCGCCGTTGATGAACAGGGCCAGCATCAGCGAGACGATGGTGTCGATGCGCGACAGACCGATCGCTTCCGCCATCCTCTCCGGATCCTCGCGCAAATCGCGCTGCGGCACGCTGCTCTGCACGACCGAGGAATGCAGGTACAGGTTATGCGGCATCACGGTGGCGCCGAGGATGCCGACAGCGAGGTACAGCGCATCGCGCTCGGCCAGCGTATGCAGCGAAGGCAGGACGCCTGCCGCCACCGCTTGCCAGTCCGGCTTGACCAGCACCAGTTCCCAGAACAGGCAGACGGCAATCGTGGCGATCAGCCCGAGCACGATCGCCTCCAGCTGGCGAAAGCCCCTGCCTCTCAGCGACAGGACGATGACGGTATCGAGCGCCGTCAGGGCGACGCCGGCCGGCAGCGGCACCCCGAGCAGCAGGTTGAAGGCCAGCGCGCAGCCCAGCACCTCGGCCAGGTCGCAGGCGACGATCGACAGTTCTGCGAACAGCCACATTGCCCTGGAGGTGGCGGGGGAATATTGTTCCCGGCAATGCACGGCGAGGTCCTTGCCGGTGACGATACCCAGGCGCATGCTCAGGCATTGCAGCACGATCGCGGCCAGGCTCGACAGCACCACCACGAACAGCAGGCCATAGCCGAACTGCGAGCCGCCCTGGATGGCGGTCGCCCAGTTGCCCGGGTCCATGTAGCCGACCGACACCAGCAAGCCCGGCCCCGAAAAGCGCAGGACCTTCTTCCACAAGGGCGCGTTGTCGGGAAAGAGCGGGACCGTGGCGGTGTCTGTGCGTTTGAGCATGGGCTCTTTGATGAGCGGCCGCGCCGGCCAGAGTTCCTTCAGTCCAGTCCCAGGACGTGCAGCCGGGCACGCAGGCGGCGCACCTCGTCGCCGAGGTCGACCACCAGCGCGGCCACGTCTTCGTTGGCGTCGAAATCGCGTTCGACGCGCAGCAGGCGGCGCGCGCGCAGCAGGTCGCCGCTGCGGAAGCGCCATTCCGTGATCTGCACCGCGGGCTGGCCGCCGAGGATGCCCGCTTGCACCCGCCGCACGACCCAGTCCGGTTCGACATTGCAGGCGCGCGCCAGTTCCTCGAGGGTCAGGGCGGCTTCGTCCAGCAGCACCCCACTCAGGCTCGTCATCTCATGCATCGCTCAGGCTCCTATGCGTTCGCGTGGATTGAATGCAAGGTCGCGCGCCATCTGCTCATAGAGTTCGCGCGCACGGTCGCTGGTGGCCGGCGGCAGCACCACGTCCAAAATCAGGTACAGGTCGCCAGGCTGCGAGGCCGGGATGCCCCTGCCCCTCAGACGCAGCTTGCGCCCACTCTGCGAACCCGGCGGCACCGCCACCTCGACCGTGCCGGACGGCGTCGGCACCGAGATGCTGGCGCCGAGCGCGGCTTCCCACGGCGCCACCGGCACGTTCTGGTACACGCTGCTGCCTTCGACGCGGTAGCGCGGATCCTGGTTGAACTGGATTTCCAGATACAGGTCGCCCGGTCCGGCGCCGCCCATGCCCGGATGGCCCTGGCCGGTCAGGCGCAGTTGCTGGCCCGGCGTCACGCCCTTCGGAATGTTCACGCTCAGGGTCTTTTCCTGCTGGCCGGCGCGCAGGCTGATGGTACGCGTAGCGCCTTGGTAGGCGTCGCGCAGGTCGATCGCGATGGCGGCGTGGATGTCCTCGCCGCGCATCTGGAAGCCGCCGCCCATGCCCCCGCCGGCGCCGGCGCCCATGCCACCACGCCGTCCCCGCCCCATGTGGGCGAACAGGTCGGCGAAGATGTCTTCCGCGCTCTGGCCATCGCCGAAGTCGTGCTGCCCGTACTGGCGGCCCCAGTCGGGCGGCGGCTGGAAGCCCTGGCCCTGGCGCGGCGCCTGGCCGAGCGCATCGTAGGCGGCGCGTTTTTCGGCGTCGCCCAGCACCTCGTAGGCCTCGTTGAGTTCCTTGGTCTTCTCGGTCGCGTCCTTGTGCTTGCTGACGTCCGGGTGGTATTGCCGGACCAGCTTGCGGTAAGCCTTCTTGATGTCGCCGGCGGACGCGCTCCGTTCGACACCGAGGGTTTGGTAATAGTCCTTGTATTCCACGAGCGTAGCTCCCGAGGGTGTGATGTTCAATTACCCATCATGTGGCGGCGAACGCTTGCTTTTCAATCACGAAAAAAAGACCGGCATCGCTGCCGGTCCTTTTTACTACAAACGCGCTGGCTCAGCACGTTTTACGGCGGCGCAGCGCGGCCAGGCCCAGCAAGCCTGCACCGAACAGCGCAATGGAGGCAGGCTCGGGGACGTTCGAGGAGGCGTCGTCGGCGTTGACCGTGACCAGGGTGGGATAGGCATAGAAATAGAGACCGGCGTGCCCGTCAGCAACGACATTCATCGAAGAATACGTATTCACGATCGATCCATTGGCGACGATCTTCTGCCCGAAGTCGGTCGTCGGTACGAAAGCCCACTGGCGATAATAAGTAAAGGCCTGGATGACGCCCGTTACCTGGTTGTTCTGGTCGTCGTTACCGTATTGAAAGCTGTAGATTTGATCGCCATAATAATCGCCATGCGCCGACGCGGCGTTGGCGATGACCTCCTGGGCATTAATCGCTTGCGTAATCGAATAGCTGAGCGTCTTGCCATTGATCGTTACCGATTCCGTGAATCCGGGAAAACTTCCGCTCAGGGTGGTCTGCCATTCGCTGCTGCTGACGCTGCCATATTCGGATGGGTCGACGCTGACCGTAATGGTCTGTTTATATGCAATGCCATTCAGGGTCTGCCCGGCCTGGCCAAAATACCCCGCGTAATCCAGTCCCTCCGCGATGCGGCCCTCGGCAGTCAGCGTCCAGGTGGGCGAGGCCTGCGCAGCTCCCGCGAATGCAGCGCTTGCCAGAAGCGTTGCCGAGACAATCTGTTTCAATTTCATGTAGGGTGAGCCTTTCAGTCGATGTTGTCATTTCAGTAAAGCAATAAACATGCCTGAATGCAAGTTACTGATTACATGGGGATGTATTGTCGAACCCTACTTCACGTGTAAATTATTTCGACACCGATAGTTACAATCGGTGAATATTGTTACCGGAGAAAATTCACGCAGGATCTTTAACAAGCACAGGCCACAATCGCCGCAGCGTTCCGGCACGCTGCGTACGACTGCTGATCCCGCACATCCCGCCCCGCTTCGTCTTGCCCGGAATGGGTAGCGCATGGTCCCCGTCGTTCGACCAGCTAGGCAATACTGCTGAGCAGTGCTAAATTGGCAATGCAAGGAGTATTTACCGGGGAGTCAAGGCACATGAGCATGAGCAAATGGGTCAAACGGACCAGTATCGGCTTGGTGACGCTCGCCCTGCTGGGCGTGGCGGCGACCGTGGTCGGCAAGGCGCTCGGCGAGCGCAAGATGGCGCGCAATGTCGTGCTGCAGGTGCGGGCGCTGGATGTGGCGCCCGATCCCACGCGCATTGAACACGGACGCTACCTGTACAACACGCGCGGCTGCGCCGAATGCCATGGCGGCGACGGCGCCGGCAAGACCGTCGTCCGGGACGGCAGCATGTACGTGGTCGCACCCAACATCACCACCGGTCCGAACGGCACCACGGCCGCCTACCAGATCATCGACTGGGTGCGCACCGTGCGCCACGGCGTCAAGCCGAACGGCAACCCGGTCATGATGATGCCCAGCGAGGACTACAGCCGCCTGAGCGACGAAGACATGGCGGCCCTGGTCGCCTTCCTCCAGCAGATGCGTCCCGTGCCCGGCAACAAGGCCGTGATCGACGTGCCGGCCCAGGTGAAAGCCCTGTATGCCTTCGGCGTGATCCAGGATGCATCCGAGAAGATCGACCATGCGCAGGCGCCGCTGCGCCCGGTCGCGGCCGCCGTCACGCCCGCTTACGGCGCCTATGTCGCGAACGCCTGCGTCGGCTGCCATGGCGCGGCCCTCAGCGGCGGACGGATTCCCGGCACGCCTTCGTCCTGGCCCGCGGCCGCCAACCTGACGCCCGGCAAGGGCAGCGCCATGGTCCGCTACCCGACCCCGGAACTGTTCATGGCCATGCTGCGCAGTGGTCACCGCCCGGACGGCAAGGCGATCAGCCCGGTCATGCCCTTCGGTTCGCTCAAGCAGATGAACGATACCGATGTGCTGGCCCTGTACGCCTACCTGAAGACGGTGCCGCCGCGCGAGGCGGGACGGCACTGACACGCGCCTGGTGGGCTCGGAGAGCCCACCCTACAGTAGAATGATCGGTTTCGTTCGCACACCGAGTCATGACGTCCATTATTACCGCCACGCATTCCCCTACCCCCATCCGCACCGAGATCGCCACCCTCTGGCGCCTGTCGTGGCCGATGCTGGTGGGCCAGCTGGCGACCGTCGGCATGGGCGTGGCCGACGTGGCGATGACGGGCCACGTCAGCGCCGCCGAGCTGGCCGCGGTCTCGCTCGGCACCTCGGTCTGGTCGATCATCCTCGTCACCGTGATGGGCATCATGATGGCGGTGAACTCGGTGGTCGCCCACGAAATGGGCGCCGGGCGCTTCGACAGGATCTCGCATTCGGTGCGCGAATCGCTGTGGATGGGCCTGATCGTCGGCGTGGCCGGCTGCCTGGCGGCGAACGCCTGCGCGCTGCTGTTCGACCACATCGGCCTGGAACAGGCGGTGGCCGACCGCGCCAAGACCTTCCTGCACATCATCAGCCTGGGCATGCCGGCCTTCGGCTGCTACCGCGCGCTGTACGGCTACACGACCAGCATCAACCAGACCAAGCCGATCATGATCATCGCCATCTGCGGCCTGGCCTACAACGTGGCGCTCAACTGGATCCTGGTGTTCGGGCAGTTCGGCTTTCCGAAGCTCGGCGCGCTGGGCTGCGCGGTCTCGACCGCCAGCGGCGTCTGGCTGATGCTGGCGGCGATGGTCGGCTGGATCAGGGTTTCCGCCGCCTACCGCGCGACCTACCCGTTCACGCGCTGGGAAGGTCCGAACTGGAGCGAGATCGGCAGCATGCTGCGCCTCGGCCTGCCGATCGGCGTGACCCATTTCGCCGAGGTCAGCGCCTTCGGCGTCGTCAGCCTGCTGGTGGCGCGCTTCGGCGTGGTGCAGGTGTCGGCGCACCAGATCGCGCTGAATTTCATCTCGCTGGTGTTCATGGTGCCGCTCAGCTTCGGGATCGGCACCCTCACCCGCGTCGGCCAGGCGATCGGCGAAGGCAATCCCGTGCGGGCGCGCTTCGTGGCCTGGACCGGCACCGGCCTGTGCATGTCCTTCGGCCTGCTGTCGGCCGCCTTCATCGCCCTGTTCCGCTGGCAGGTCGCGGCCATGTACACCTCGGACGCCGCGGTGCAGGCGACCTGCGCGATGCTGCTGCTGTTCGCGGCGGTGTTCCAGCTGTCCGACTCGACCCAGGTCGCGGCCGCCTCGGCGATCCGCGGCTACAAGGTCACGCGCTCGCCGATGGTGATCCAGATGATCGCCTTCTGGGGCGTGGCCTTGCCGGTCGGCTGGATCCTGGGCCTGGCGCCCGGCTGGTTCCCGTGGTCCCCGGGCGCGCCGATGCAGGCCACCGGTTTCTGGATCGGCCTGGTGCTAGGGCTGACCGTGGCGGCGGTGCTGCTGGCGTGGTCGCTCAACAGGCTGGCGAAGCTGCGGGTGCGCGAGGCGGTGACGCCGCGTTGAGCTACGAGGGCGCGTAGCTCTGCGGCGTGCCCAGTAGTCTCAAGTCAAAAAATCCCTTGTCGAGCAGGGTGCCATTCGCCAGATCACCGACCTTCGCGTCCGTAGAGTAGTTCTGCCTGCGCAAGGTGACATACGGGTTCTGGTTATACGAGGTATTGGCTGCCGGTTCCACATACCGCACCGGCAGTTCGACACAATTACCGTCGTTCGACGGAATAAAATGCTTTTTCCTCTTCAGGGTCTCTACGTAGGCACTCGACATCCACCACGCCAGGGCCGTACGGCTTAAAAGCATTTCGCCGCGATTTTCGATAAACAGTACGCACACCAGCATCGCATTCGGCGTTCTGCAGATCAGCTCGAGGTCGGTTGTCTTGATGATGAACGTACCCTCCCAGGCCGGCCTTGCATCGCCTTTTTCCGGCGTCGTCAGCACGACCTGGCGACTCTTGACCTGCATATAGAATGGCATATCGACGGAAGGGCTTGCCTCGGCCGATGCCTGCGTCGATTGCGCGCGCATGTGCCGATAGGCATGGGTAACGACGAGGTCGAAGCCGCGGTCGATCGGCAGCTTGAACGCTTCCATATTGTGGCGAAAGCATTCGGACATCACATAATGTTCGCCGGCTGCGCCGATATACAGCCATTCGATAGGAATGTGCGGTGAATTCATGCTTTGCTCAGTGGCGATAGCGCTCGAGTAGATCTTTCACCTTGGCGAGGATTTCGTCCTTTTCTTCCTGGCTCAGGTCGTCGTTTACGTCCGCCGTTTCGCGGCTGATGCGGCGGAGATAATCCTCGATGTCCTGACGGTGACTACGCCAGATCTCCTCTGCCTGTTCGATTTCCTGTTCCTTGGTGAGGGTCGTCCTTCCCAAAGCGGCGTCGGCTTCTTCCTCCCAGTCCTCGATCGCCGCTTCAATTTCGTTCTTTAATCCCGATGCGTTGCTCATATCACTCCTTCGCAGTGGATGCCAGTTCCCGATGGCAAGTCCGATGATTCTACTGTGGGAATATGCGCCCAAATCTCTCCAATTCTCTTGAGGATTCAAGCAGTAATTACAGCTTTTCACCCCCGACTCTGGTATCGTCTCGCCGTTGCATAAAATTAATTTTTACCCGCGAGACAATCCATGCGCCTTCTTCTCTGCCTCCTGGCCGCCCTGTCGGCCGTTCCCGCATCCGCGGAACGCCTGACCCTGGACCGCATCTACGCCGACCCGGCGTTGTCCGGTCCTGGCGTCCGCAACGTGCGTGTGTCGCCCGATGGCGAACGCGTGACCTTCCTGCGCGGCCGCGCCGACAACCAGTTCCAGCTGGACCTGTGGGAATACAATATGAAGGACAAGACCACGCACCGCCTGGTCGACTCCAAGAAGCTCGTTCCCACCGAGAACCTGTCGCTGGAAGAAAAGGCACGCCGCGAACGTGCGCGTACCGCCAGCCTGTCCGGCATCATCAGCTACAGCTGGGCGCCCAGCGGCAAGCAGATCCTGGTGCCGATCGCCGGCGACCTGTACCTGGTCGACGTCGCCAATCCGGACAATGCGCGCAAGGTCGCCTCGGGCAACGTCGGCGATCCGAAGATCTCGCCGAAGGGCCGCTACGTCTCCTTCGTGCGCGACCAGAACCTGGTTGTCATCGACCTGTCGACCGGCAAGGAGCGCCAGCTGACCACGGACGGCAAGGGCACCATCCACAACGGCGAAGCCGAATTCGTCGCCCAGGAAGAAATGGGCCAGCGCACCGGTTACTACTGGGCGCCGGACGATTCCGCGATCGCCTACAAACGCTACGACGAAGCCCCGGTGCCGGTCGCGCGCCGCTTCGAGATCTTCGCCGACCGTACCGAAGTCATCGACCAGCGCTATCCGGCCGCCGGCGACCCGAACGTGCTGGTCGACCTGATGATCGTCGATCCGGCCTCGGGCGCGCAGAAGAAGGTCGACCTCGGCGCCGACAAGGACATCTACCTGGTCCGCGCCGACTGGGCCGCGGACGGCAAGACCCTGGTCTACCAGCGCCAGTCGCGCGACCAGAAGCGCCTCGACCTGGTCGCCGTCGACGCCGCCAGCCTGGCGCAGCGCACCCTGCTGACCGAAACCTCGAAGACCTGGGTCAGCATCCACGACGACCTGACCTTCCTGAAGAACCGCCCGGCCTTCATCTGGGCCTCCGAGCGCAGCGGCCGCAACCACCTCTACCTGTTCGACATGAACGGCAAGGAGTTGCACCCGATCTCGAAGGGCGAATGGGGCGTCGACGAGATCCTGGCCGTCGACGAAGACGCAGGCAAGGTTTACATCGCTTCGAACAAGGATGCGGTGATCGACAAGCAGACTTACGCGCTGAACCTGGACGGCAGCAATGCCGACACGCCGGTGCGCATCACCAAGACCGATGGCTGGCACAACGACACCTTCGCCAAGAACGGCAAGATCTTCGTCGACACGTTCTCCGATCCGAAGACCCCGCCGCAAGTGTCGATCCGCAATGCCGACGGTTCGATGGTCGAGTGGCTCGAGCATAACGAGCTGAACAAGGATCATCCGTACGCCAAGTACGTCAGCAGCCACCTGCCGACCGAATTCGGCAGCATCAAGGCCCACGACGGCCAGACGATGGCGTATTCGATGATCAAGCCGGCCAATTTCAATCCGGCCAAGCGCTATCCGGTCTTCCTGTTCGTGTACGGCGGCCCGCATTCGCAGCAGGTCACCCGCGGCTGGGGCAACCTGTTCAAGCAGTACATGGCGCAGCAGGGCTTCGTCGTGTTCACGCTGGATAACCGCGGCTCCTCGCGCCGCGAGCGCGCCTTTACTGACGTCATCTACGGCGAACTCGGCAAGCACGAAGTCGAAGACCAGCTGACCGGCATCGACTGGCTGGCCAAGCAGAAGTTCATCGATCCGAAGCGCGTCGGCGTGTTCGGCTGGAGCTACGGCGGCTACATGACCCTGCGCCTGCTGGAAGCTGGCTCGGACAAGATCGCGATGGGCGTGTCGGTGGCGCCGGTGACCGACTGGTCGCTGTACGACACCCACTACACCGAGCAGTTCCTGGGCGGCGGTCCGAAGCAGAATCCGGAAGGCTACCAGCAGAGCGGCGTGTTCGCCCACCTGGACGGCCTGAAGTCGCCGCTGCTGCTGGTGCACGGCATGGCCGACGACAACGTCCTGTTCACCAACTCGACCCGCCTGATCGACGCCCTGGTGAACCGCAACGTGCGCTTCGAACTGATGACCTACCCGGGCGCCAAGCACGGCATCTCCTCGCGCGCGGGCCAGCGCCACGTGTACGGGATGATCGAGGCCTTCTTCAAGAAGAACCTCGGCGGGGCCAGCGCCAAGTAAGGTAGGTGGGCACTCCGTGCCCACCTTCAACAAAAACAGCCGCTCGAAAGCGGCTGTTTTTGTTTGGTGAACATTCGCGTGGGCAGCTTGTGCCCACCCTACTTATTCGGTCGCGTCGTTCAGCTTTTGCTGTGCATCGCCCAGCTTTTCCTGGGTCTTGCCTTCGACCTGGTTCTTCAGGCCCTTGACCTGCTGCTCATTGCTGCCGACCAGCTTGCCAGCTTCTTCCTGGATCTTGCCACCGATGTCTTGCAGTTTGCCTTCGACTTGATTCGAGTTCATGGTGCTCTCCTTTCGTTGACTGTGACTCAATGATAAGAAAGCTTGACTAGGGGCTCCGTTCGCGCACGCACATAGCTCAGCCGCGCGCCGGTCCGAACGCGACACGGCTAGGCTAGCATTGCCATGACCGAAAAAGAGTCCGCCCCGCCGCCCGTTGACGCCGCCCCGCCGACGCCCGCACATCGTCGCCTGATGCGCCGCTTCGCCCTGGTCGACGGGATCGCCGCCCTGTTCCTTGCCCTGCTTGCCGGCATTTACTATGCGGCCAATGCCCTGCTGCTGGTGTTCGCCTGCATACTGTTTTCCATCCTGCTGTATGAGCTGAGCGCCATCCTGTGCCGCCGCTTCCACATCAACCGCAAGCTGGGCCTGGCCATTGTCGTCGTCGTGCTGCTGCTCGTGATCGGGCTGGGCGGCTGGGCGATGGCGCCGCAGATATCCGAACAGTCGAGCCAGCTGGCGAAGGAGATCCCGGCCTCGCTGCAGCGCCTGCAGCAGATGGTGGCGCAGCATCCCCTGCTCAGGCGCCTCGCCAGCGAATTGCCGCAGCCCAAGCAACTCTTGCACTACCTCGGCAGGATGGTGCCGGACGCCGGCCTGTTCTTCGGCGGCGTGCTCGGTGCGATCGGCAACGTCGCCATCATCCTGTTCGTCGGCATCTATTTCGCGATGTCGCCGCGCCGCTATATCGACGGCTTCATCACGCTGGTGCCGCCGCGCAAGCGCGAACGCGCCGGCCAGGTGCTGCACGAGATCGGCAGCACGCTGGCGCGCTGGCTGCTCGGCACCTCGTGCTCGATGCTGATCGCCGGCGTCGCGACCTCGATCGGGCTGAGCCTGCTCGGCGTGCCGCTGGCGCTGATCCTCGGCATCATCGCCGGCCTGCTCGACTTCATTCCCTACCTCGGCCCCATCATGGCAGGCGTGCCGGCGGTGCTGGTCGCCTTCTCGGTCGATCCGCAACTCGGCCTGTACACGATCCTGCTCTTCCTCGGCATCCAGATGGTGCACGGCTACGTCATGCAGCCGATGATCGATTCCTGGGCGGTATCGCTGCCGCCGGCCCTGATCATCGTGATGCAGCTCGTCTTCGGCACCATCTTCGGCTTCGCCGGCATCGCACTGGCGACGCCGCTGACGGCGAGCCTGATCCTGCTGGTGAAGATGCTGTACGTGCAAGATATTCTCGGCGACCGTCCCACGGAGAAAGAGGGCGCGGCGCCAAGCGGCTAGCAGGACAATCTCGATAAGGACCAGACCAATGAATATTCGCAGCTTCCTCCCTTCCGCCCTGATCGGCGCCGTCGCCAGCGCACGATCGATGACGCCCATGGCCACCATCGCGACGGCGCGCCTCGCGGACCGCCATACGCCGGGCGAGCTCTTCCTGCTGGATCGCCCGGTGTTCAAATACGGCGCGCTCGCCATGGGGGCCGGAGAACTGTTCGGGGACAAGATGAAGAGCGCGCCCGACCGCACCGTCTTCCTGGGGCTGCTGGCGCGCGTGATGAGCGCCGGGATCGCCGGCGCCGCGCTGGCGCCGCGCGGACAGGAAAAGACCGGTGCAGCGGTGGCGGTCGCCACCGCCGTGCCGCTGGCCTACCTGACGCTGGCGGCCCGCAAGCAGGCCATGGCGCGGATCGGCCAGACCCGCAGCGGACTGATCGAAGATGCGCTGATCGTCGCCGCGGGCGCGGCGATCGTGGCGCTGTCGACGCAGCAGGAATGATACAGGCGCGCCAGGCGCTCTTCAGTCGGGCAGCCGGATATCGGTGAGCTTCCAGTTGGCGAAGCCCTGGCGCTGCATCACTAGCGCCATCCTGTCCTTGCCGGCGCCGCTGTCCGCGTCCTGGACGTGGAAGAGCACGGTGTCGACGCCCTTGCGCTCGGTACGCCAGACGGTCTTCTCATGCGTCGCTTCCTGGCGCTCTTCGCCGTCCTGCTCGCCGCTGCGTTCGATCTTGAACCTTCCTTCCCGCATGGCGAACATGATGGTTTCGGGACGCACCGCGACATCGATCATCTTGTCCACCAGCACATGCGCCAGCATGCCGCCGAAGGCATTCACCGCGCCCTCGGCGCCGACGCCCTTGTCGATGCGCGCCGAGAATTGCCCTTTCAGGCTTTCGCGCAGTTTCGGGAAATCGACATGGGCGTTGAAGCGCCCGGCGTCGGCCGCCATCGCGGCATCGCGCAGTTCGCGCACGACCAGATACGGCGACCAGTACCAATAGGCCGCGACGCCTGCGGCGACGACAAGCGCCGCCGCGGCGAGTATCCGTTTTTGTAATGTGTTCATTGACCGAGCATTCTTCATAGTAACGACACCAATATAGCGCCTGGCCTGCCAAAAGAAAACAGCCGCCCGGAGGCGGCTGTTTTGGAGGATAAACGCCTAGGCAATGCAGATCAGCGGTTACCCTTGCCGACGATATCTTTCGCGTCGCCGACCTTTTCCTGCACCTTGCCTTCAACCTGTTTGTTCAGGCCTTTGGCTTGTTGCTCGCTGCTGCCAACGGCTTTGCCGACACCTTCTTGAATCTTGCCGCCAATGTCTTTGGCCTTGCCTTTGATCTGGTCCTCGTTCATGGACACCTCCTTTCAATAGGTTAACGAACCCTCGACCCGCTGCGCATCCCATCCGGTGGACCGCCGAGACTGGTGGCGGTGTCGAGGTCCCGTCGATACCACTCGGTTGTCGAGCGGCACAGTTCCATCTTGGGCCGATTATGAGCCTCACTCTGTTCGCCGATTAACGTAGCGGAATCATTTTCGCCAAACACTGGCCAGCCACGGCTGTTGCTCGCGCGGCAGGCCCTCGGGGCGATAATAGTGGCGGATCGGCATGAAACCGGCCTCGACCAGAAAGCCTTCCCAGGCCGGATAATCGTGGAAGCTGCCCCAGCGCGGGCCATTCCAGCCCTCTTCGTTGTTGCCGCGCGGATTGGAACTGAACAGCACGCCGCCCGGCTTGAGGGCCTCGTGAAGTTCGCCCAGCACCTTGGGCAGCAGGCTGCGCGGCACGTGGAACAGCGAGGCGTTGGCGTAGATACCGTCGAACAGGCCGTCCGGCAGTTCGAGGTCGAGGAAGTTCTGCAGCCACACTTCGCAGCCGCTGTAGCTGGCCGCCATTTCCACGAATTTCGCGCTGCCGTCCAGGCCGATGGCGCGGTGGCCCATGTTCCTGAAGGTCTTCAGGTCGCGTCCGGGGCCGCAGCCGAGGTCGAGGATGGTGAAGGGCGGCTCGGCCTCGATCGCCTCCAGCAGCGCGGCGATGTTCTGGCTGACGTCGTGGTCGATGGTGCCGGCGAAGAAGCGCGGCGCGTTAACGTCGTAGTGATGAAGCGTACGCTCCGCTATTTCGCGGAATTCGAAGTCCTGTCCCATATACGGATGCCGGCGCACGATGCGCCGCCTGATGTCGAGATATTCCTGCTTCATGAGCACCTGCGGTAAGTAATGCCAGGCCATTGATTCTAGGCCTGACATCCTTAGCACCGGTGTCCCTTACCTTCTACAAACTTTTACCACGCCCTTACCACACGCGTACACGGTCTTCCGGCGCCAGGTAGAGCTTCTGGCCCGGCTGCACATCGAAGGCCTTGTACCAGGCGTCCAGGTTGCGCACGGTGGCGGTGCGGTACTGCGGCGGCGCGTGGCCGTCGGTCAGGATGCCGCGGCGTTCGGCCGCCTCGCGCGCCTTGTTGCGCCAGCTGTGCGCATAGCCCATGAAGAACTGGCGGTCGCCCTCCTCGCCCGCCTTGGTGCCGCCGGCAGCCTTGTAGGCATCGTAGGACGCGGCCAGGCCGGCCAGGTCGGCCAGGTTTTCCGACAGGGTCAGCTGGCCGTTGACGGCGAGATCCGGGAAAGGCTTGTACTCGTTGTACTGCGCCACCAGCTTGCCAGACGCCTGCTTGAAGTGCTCCATGTCCTGCTTGGTCCACCAGTCGCGCAGGCGGCCCTGGGCGTCGAACTGCGAGCCCTGGTCGTCGAAGCTGTGGCTGATCTCGTGGCCGATGATGGCGCCGATCGCGCCGTAGTTGGTGGCGTCCGAGGCCTTCGGATCGAAGAACGGCGGCTGCAGGATCGCGGCCGGGAAGTTCAGCGCGTTCTGCAGCGGCAGGTTGACGGCGTTGACCAGCTGCGGCGGCATCGACCATTCGGTGCGGTCCGGCTTGCGGTGCAGCTTGGCGATCTGCTGGGCGGTGTGGAACTCGTCGGCGCGCACGGCATTGCCGAAGGCATCATCAGGCACGACCTTCAGGCCCTCGTAGGACTTCCACTTGTCCGGATAGCCCACGCCCACGTACAGGGTGCGCAGCTTTTCCTTGGCCTGGGCGCGGGTGGCCGGCGCCATCCAGTCCAGCTTGTCGACGCGCTTGCCGAAGGCGTCCACGATATTGCCGACCATCTGCTGCAGGCGCGCCTTGTTCTCGGCCGGGAAGTACTTGGCCACGTAGATCTTGCCGACCGCCTCGTCCATCGCCCCGTTGGTCGCGCCCAGCGCGCGCTTCCAGCGCACCGACTGCTGCGGGGTGCCGCTCAGCGACTTGCCGTAGAAGTCGAAGCGCTGGTCGGCGAAGGCCTTCGGCAGCACGTTGGCCATCTGGTTGATGCGGTGGAAGGCCAGGTAATCCTTCCAGGTGGCCAGGTCGGTCTTCTGCACCAGCGCCGCCTCGCCCACCACCGCCGACGGATGCCAGACAATGAACTTCTGCTGGTCGCCCAGGCGCGCGGCCTTGAAGAAGGCGTTCCAGTCCATGCCCGGGGCCTTGCTGGCGAAGTCCTTCACGGTCCAGGTATTGTCGGCCTTCAGCACGTCGGCCGAGTCGGCGCGGGTAGCGTGGGTATTCGCGATGTCGACTTCGAGCGCGAACACCTTGGCGGCGCGCGCCTCGGCATCGTTGTAGCCGGCGAGTTTCAGCATCGTCGCGATGTGCTGCTGGTACTTGGTGCGCAGGCCGGCCATGCGTTCGCTGCTGTCCAGGTAGTAGGCGCGGTCCGGCATGCCCAGGCCGCCCTGCAGGAGGTAGGGCATGTGGCGGCTGGTGTCGTGCAGGCCCTGCGCGACCCACAGGCCGAACACGTTCTCGGTAAAGAAATTGGTGTTGTTCAGCGGGTCGACGTCGGCGCGGATCGATTCGCCCAGCGCGCGCACGAGGCCGGCCTTGTCCTTGATGGCGTCGATCTTCGCCAGCATCGGCTTGATCGGGGTGACGCCCTTGCCTTCGATGGCGGCCTCGTTCATGTAGGTACGGTAGTAGTCCGACACCTTGCGCGCTTCAACGCTCAGGTTCTTCTCGCCGGCCAGGTCCTCGATCATCTTGACGATGCGCTGGTTGGTCTCTTCCGCCAGCGCGCCCATTGCGCCCCAGGAGCTGCGGTCGGCCGGGATCTCGGTCTTCGACAGCCAGTCGCCGTTGGCGTAGGCGAAGAAATCGTCGCCGGGGCGCAGGGCGGCGCTGGCCGCGGCCTGGGATTCTGCCTTCGGCGCGGTCGCCTGCTGCGCCTGGCTCGGCATCGACATGAGGGTGGCGCCGCACAGGGCGAGCACGATCGCAGTCTTTATTGGGGTCCAGCTGGTCTTCATGATTTCCCTTCTTGGTGAGTGATCGTCTTATTGTAGTACCTGGTGTTCATTTGAGCGCCTCGCGCACCTGCGGCAGCAGGCGCGCCTTCTGGGCCGCGCGCACACGGATGCCGCTGGCGACCCGCTGCGCTTCGACCTGCGCGTCGGCTTCGAAGTTCTGGCGGACGAAGTCTTCCATGCGCTGGGCGTCCTGGGCGTTCGACGAGGCGGCGACGATGCCCGGGAAGGCGCGGTTGCGGTTGACCGAATCCTGGGTCTTCATCAGCTGTTCGCGGTTGGCGACGGCGAAGTTCCAGGCCTGGTCGGGGTGCTCGCGGCCCACGCCCTG
This sequence comes from Massilia sp. WG5, assembly GCF_001412595.2. Classification (NCBI taxonomy): domain Bacteria; kingdom Pseudomonadati; phylum Pseudomonadota; class Betaproteobacteria; order Burkholderiales; family Oxalobacteraceae; genus Massilia; species Massilia sp. WG5. The sequence continues at coordinate 4,933,087 of NZ_CP012640.2, read as the reverse complement.
CACGATGCGCGCGACCATGGTCGGCGGCGTGGATGGCGCCAGCGCCATCTGCAGGACCTTGCCGGCCAGCGCCGGATCCTGCACCTGGACCAGGGCGCCGGTCAGGCGCGAGCGCTCCTCGTTGTCCTGGGTCGCGGCCAGGCGCTGGGCGATGGCGGCGAAGGTCGGGGCGTCGGCGTAGCGGCCGGCCGCCGAGGTCACGAAGCCGATCATCGCCGGACTGACCGCGGCAGGATCCGTCATCCAGCGCTGGAAGCGGCGGCGCGCCTGGGCGATCGCCTCGTCGTCGCCATTGCGCGCCATGAAACCGGCCAGCAGCGCACGCAGCTGGGCGTCCTCGGCGCTTTCAGCGGCTTTCTCCTCCCAGCCGAGGCTGGCAAGTTTCGGCCTGGCGAAGCCGGCGATGAAGCGGCGCAGCTGCGGGCGCTCCGGTTCGCCGCGCGCCAGCGAGTCCAGGAAGTTCAGGTCGGACAGGATCGCTTCCCAGACCGCCAGGCGCGGCTCGTCGCGCAGGCCGCCGGCCAGCTTCAGCCAGGCGTCGAGCGGCATGCTGCCGGCCGTGACCAGGGTCCAGGTGTCGTTCAGCAGCTTCAGGCGGGTGGCGTCCGGCAGGCGCGCGGCCTGGCCGGCCAGGGCGTCGAAGCTGGCGCGGTCGTACTGGATGCGGAAGTAGCCGACGCTGTGCGGGTCGACCACCAGCGTGCCTTCGCAGCCGGGCAGCGTCACGCGGGCAGAGGCGCCGCTCAGCAGCGTGGTCAGCGCCTTGCCGTTCACGATGCCGACCTGCAGCGGCACGTTCCACAGCCGCTTATCAAGGGCCGGCTCGTCCAGGCGGAACTGCTGCTGGCTGAGGGTCACCCGGCGCTTGCCGTCCTCGCAGGCCTGCTCGACCTTGATGAGCGGGAAGCCCGGCTGGGTGGTCCAGTCCGAGGCCAGCTTGCCGACCGGCTTGCCGGACGCCTGCTCGAGCGCCGTCCACAGGTCGCTCGATGTGGTGTTCGAATACTGGTGCTTCGCCATGTAGGCGCGGATGCCCTTGCGGAAGGCGTCCTCGCCGAGGTAGGCCTCGAGCATGCGCAGGAAGGCCTGGCCCTTTTCGTAGGTGATGTCGTCGAAGGCGTCGGCGGCCTGGGCTTCGGTCTCGACCGGGGTCTGGATCGGGTGCGTGGTCTTGCGCGCGTCGAGGTTCATCACGCGCTCGCGGTCGCCGATGTTGGCCAGGTAGGGCCGCCACTCCGGATGGAAGTGGTCGGTGGCCTTGGACGCCATCCAGGAAGCGAAACCCTCGTTCAGCCACAGGTTGTCCCACCAGGCCATGGTCACCAGGTTGCCGAACCACTGGTGCGCCATCTCGTGGGCGTTCACCGAGAAGGTCATCTGCCTGACGTGCTCCGGGCTGGTCTTCGGATCGTACAGCAGGGCCGTTTCGTTGTAGACGATGCCGCCCCAGTTCTCCATCGCGCCGTTGAAGCCGTTCGGGATCGCGATCTGGTCGAGCTTGGCGAGCGGGTAGGAAACGCCGAAGTAATTGTTATAGAAGTGCAGCAGCTCGCGGCTGGCGCTCAGGGCGAAGGCGCCCTTCTCCTTCTTGCCCTCGGTGGTGACGACGCCGATCTCGACCCCGTCCTGCTTCGTGCTGATGCGCTCGAACTCGCCGGCCGCCAGCACCACCAGGTAGCTCGGCATCTTCGGGGTCGGCTTGAAGCTGATGCGCTGCTTGCCGCCGGCAAGCAGCGCCAGGCTGTCGACCGGGGTATTCGAGTAAGCCTTGAGGCCGGCCGGCAGGTCCACCGACAGGCGGAACTTCGCGCGGAAGGACGGCTCGTCCCAGGTCGGCAACATGCGGCGGGCGTCGGTCGGCTCCATCGTGGTGGCGATCAGCTTCTTGTCGGCCTTGCCCGCTTGGTAGTTTACGTAGAACAGGCCGCGCCCTTCGCGGTTGATCCGGCCGCGAAAAACCAGCGCGAGACGGTAGCGGCCCGGCGCCAGCTGGGTCGGCAGGGTGAAGCGCAGGGTTTCCTGCCGGTCGTCCAGGACCGGCGCCAGCTTGAGCGCCTTGATGCCCTTCCCCGTCAGGCTGGCGCTGTCGATCTCGAGCGCGGCCGCGTTCAGCATAATGGTCGAGGTCGGCTTTAGGACCTCGATCTCGATCGTCTCGTCGCCGCGGAAGGTATTCGCGTCGAGGTCCGGCGCCAGGTGGGCCTGGTACTCGACCGGAATGACGTCCTTGGGCAGCTTGCCCGGCGTCTTGTCAAAAGAATATGGTGCCTCGGCATGAACGCCGATGGCGGCAATGGCAAGCGCGCTTGCGCCGAGCGCCTGGAATCGTCTCATGGACTTTTCTCCCTTCTCTCTGTCTTGTTATCGTCGGCGCTGCTGTGGCGCACCGATCCAGCCTGCACTATAAGCGGCCGGGATGGCAAATATGACAGGATTGCGACAGGGTGCAAAAAGCCGGGCTGGATTGCACTATCCGGGGAATAGGTCGTGTTTGGGCCATCTGCTCCGTGCGCTGCGTCAAACAGGAAACGGGCAGAATCTTGTCATCGAAAAAATTTTGAAAAAAATCTTTTGAAAACCCTAAAGTTCCTAAAAGCGGCGCCGATAACGACCCAGATACCCGGCAATTCGGCCGGAATTTATATGCGCTGGTGCACTATGACGCCTAACGAAGTCCTCGCCATGTACGAAAACATCGCCGCCCTCAGCGGCCGCATGGCGGTTGCCGCCCGTGACGGCGACTTCGATGGTGTGGCCCGCCTGGAAACGCAATGCGCCCTGCAGGCAAGCGCCACCAAGTCGGGCGTGCCGGCCCTGGAAGGCGCGCAGCGCCTGCGCAAGATCGACCTGCTCAAGCAGATCATGGCCAACGATCGCGCCGTGCGCGACGTGACCGAGCCGTGGCACGGCCAGCTCGAACGGGCGATGAGCGCGCACTGAGCCCTCCCCTTCCCCATGAAAACCCCTGCAACTCGCGTTCCAGGGGTTTTTTGTTGCCAAGGAGCATGTGATGCACGACGAATTCGCGATCGAACTCCAGACCGAACTGAAGCACGGCGACATGGGCGCGGTCATCAAGGGACTGACTGAGTACAACGAGTCGAAAGCAAATGGCGATACGCCGAACTACCTCGTCCTGATCGTCCGCGACAAGGAACAGCAGGTCGTCGGGGGACTGGTCGGCGCCACCTATCTTGGCTGGCTGCAGGTGCAGGCCCTGTGGATGGCCGAGGCGCTTCGGGGACGAGGCTACGGCACCGTCTTGATGCGCCGCGCCGAAGAAGAGGCATTGCGTCGCCAATGCCCAAGGGTGTTTCTCGAAACCCTGAGTTTTCAGGCCCTTCCGTTCTACGAGAAACTCGGCTATACGGTGGCGAGCCGGATCGCCGATTTCCCGCCTGGCGGTGCACGTTACGCACTCATCAGATTCCTTGACGCGCATCCGGCTTAAGGGCTCGACAGCTTCATCAGCACCAGCCCGCCGACGATCAGGACGGCGGCGCACAGGCGAAGCAGGCTGAACTGCTCGCCCAGGAAGGCGATGCCGACGACAAAGGCGCCAACGGCGCCGATCCCGGTCCAGATGGTATAGGCGGTGCCCAAAGGCAGGGATCGCATCGCCAGGGACAGCAAGCCGAAGCTCGCCATCATCGTGACGATGGTAATCAGGGAATACGTGAGATGGGTGAACCCGTCCGAGCGCTTCATCGCATACGCCCACACGATTTCGAACAGACCGGCAACAATCAGCAGGATCCAGGCCATGGCGGCTTCTCCAACAAGCCGGGCCGTCCCGCATGTGTTCCCGACAGGGGGAAGGTCGTCCTTCTGCGGCTATTCTAGCCGATACCCCGACCGGCCGCTCAGCCGGCCAGGGGCCTGCGCTGCGCTGCCAGCACCGGCCCCAGGTTTTCTTCGAGCCACTCCGCCAGATCGCGCATCTTGCCGCTGATCTCTTCTCCCAGCGGCGTCAAGCGGTACTCGACCCGTGGCGGCGCCATCGGGTGGGCGATGCGCTGTACGAAGCCGTCCTGCTCCAGCCAGACCAGGGTCTGGGCCAGCATCTTTTCGCTGATGCCGCCGACCTTGCGGCGCAGTTCGCCGAAGCGCTGGGCGCCGTCGCCGAGGGCCACCAGCAGCAACATGCCCCAGCGGCTGGTCACATGCTTGAGCACCTCGCGCGAAGGGCAGCTTTCGGAAAACACGTCGCCACGCAGCGCGTGGCCTGGGGGGACGTTGTTCATTATCTCTCCTTGCCAATAATGACATCCTAAGCCATATGAACGAACCCGGCCGTTCGCCTGTCTAAGCGTGCGCAGGCAAGAAAAAACCCGCTACGGAAAATCCGGGCGGGTTTCGGGGTATTGCAGAGAGCGAGCACCAGGCATCCCCTGGCGTCGCCTCTTGCCGGTTGCATCCGGCGTTCACCTGCCACTGCAGGCAGGAAAACCGCTTCCGGGTACAGGCGTTTCCTCAACGATCATCCGGTTTTCGCGCCACGCTATCGGTGGTGGCTGCGCCGGATCCTGAGCCGTTTTCGTGATCATTTAGATCACATGCGAGTCAGTATAACGCAATTCCTGAACTTGTGTAGACGAGTTTGTGCGCGACTATTCGAGCGTCGGCTCGGCCGCTTCCGGCGCGTCCGCGGCAGCCGGTTTCGAGCGGGCGGCGAAGCGCCGGCGCAGACTGTCGACCAGGCGCGGCGCGGGCGGGATGTCGACATTCCGCACGGTCCGCGCGCGGCGGCGCAGCAGCAGGAAGGCGCCCGACAGCGCCAGCAGCACTGCCGCCCCGGCGCCGATCCAGCCCCAGGGCGCACCGGCCTCCGGCTCGGGCGGCGCCTTCGGCTTGTGCGGCACCAGCGGCTTGATGGCGCTGATGGGTTTTGGCTTGGGCGGCTCGTGGGCGGGCTCGGCAGCCGGGGCCAGCGGGGATGCCTGGGTCGCCTGGGCCGCCTGGGTCGCCTGGGCCGCCGGGCCAGGCGCGGGAGCAGGCACGCCCGGCGCTGCGCCCAGGGCCGTCTGCAGCGATTTGACTTTCCATTCCAGCACGCCGATCTGCGCCTTGAGCGCGGCGTTCTTGCCGTCGAGGGCGGCGCAGACCTTGGCCTGCTCGGCCTGCAGCGCGCAGGCCGCCGGCGCGCCGGCTTGTGGCGCGCGGATGGGCAGGGGCCGGGGCGCAGGCGCGGCCCTGGTGGTGTGCGGTTCCGCGTGGACAGCCTCGGCCTTGCGTTCCGCGGGCGGCCGCGGCGCCGGTACGACGATGGCCTTGGGTGGCGGCACGGGCGCTGCGGCCTGGACAGGCGCCGGTGGCGGCTCGGCCTGCGTCACCAGGGGCGGCGCCGGGACAGGCGCCGGCGCCGGATTCGGATCCGGCGTCAGCCACAGGGTTGCCAGGCGTACCGTCCGCTGGCCCTTGTCGATGAGTTCCAGGTACAGGTGCAGGTGGTCGGCGTCGACCGGCCGCAGCGAGGTCACGTGCAGGAACTGGCGGCCGTCGCGCTGCATCACCGACAGGTTCGCGCCCGCCAGCGCCGGCGGCACGGCGATGCCGGCGCCATTGTAGACCTCGCGGCTGGCCACGCGCGCGGACACCCTGCTTGCCGGGTCGTCGATCATCACCAGCTCGATGTCGGCCACGAGCGGCTGCCCGATGTGGGACGCCACCCGCGCCTCGCCCAGTTCGGCGGCATGGACGGCGCCAAGGGCACTGGAAAGGAGCAGCATGGACAGCAGATGGCGGGAGGAGCGGAGCATAAGCGTGAGGAATTCGAAGCCTGAACGTCATTAACGGCCATTGCGGTACACTCTTTAGAAGAGCACCTAACAAAAGCCCCATGGCTGCGTTGCACCGTCTCGCCGTAGCAGCGTACTGTCTTCGACAGTACGCCTTGCCCTGGAACTTTTGTTAGCCGCTCTTTGATGTTTCCCTACTAACAAAAAGTCAGGACTGTCTATGGAAAACAGGATCGAGAAGGACAGCTTCGGCCCGATCGACGTGCCGAGTGCCCAGTTGTGGGGCGCGCAGACCCAGCGCTCGCTGCATCACTTCCACATTTCGACCGAGAAGATGGCGCCGGAGCTGGTTGCCGCGCTGGCCCAGGTGAAGCGCGCCGCCGCCGCCGTCAACCGCTCGCTCGGCAAGCTGCCGCAGGACAAGGCCGACGCCATCATGCGCGCCGCCGACGAGGTGCTGGAGGGACGGCATCCCGGCGAATTCCCGCTGTCGGTCTGGCAGACCGGTTCCGGCACGCAAAGCAATATGAACATGAACGAGGTGCTGGCCAACCGCGGTTCCGAGCTGATGGGCGGCGAGCGCGGCGAAGGCCGCCTGCTGCACCCGAACGACCACGTCAACATGGGCCAGTCCTCGAACGACATGTTCCCGACCGCGATGCACGTGGCGGCCGCCATCGCCGTCGCCAAGGACGTGCTGCCGGCGCTGGCCAAGTTGCGCGGCACGCTGGAGCTGAAGTCGCGCGATTTCGCCGGCATCGTCAAGATCGGCCGCACCCACCTGCAGGACGCGACCCCGCTGACGCTCGGCCAGGAATTCTCCGGCTATGTCGCCCAGCTCGAATTCGCCGAGCAGGCGCTCAAGGCCGCCCTGCCCGGCCTGCTGCTGCTGGCGGCCGGCGGCACCGCGGTCGGCACCGGCCTGAATGCGCACCCGGAATTCGCGAACCGGATCGCGGCCGAGATTTCCTCACGTACCGGACTGCAGTTCAAGAGTGCGCCGAACAAGTTCATGGCCCTGGCCGGCCACGACGCCATGGTGCTGGCGCACGGCGTCTTCAAGACCCTGGCGACGGCCCTGATGAAGATCGCCAACGATGTGCGCTGGATGGCCTCCGGCCCGCGCTCCGGCCTCGGCGAGATCACCATTCCCGAGAACGAGCCGGGCAGCTCGATCATGCCGGGCAAGGTCAATCCGACCCAGTGCGAGGCGATGACGATGCTGTGCTGCCAGGTGTTCGGCAACGACGTCGCCCTCACCGTCGGCGGCTCGCAGGGCAATTTCGAGCTGAACGTGTTCAAGCCGATGATTGCCCATAACTTCCTGCAGAGCGCGCGCCTGCTGGCCGACGGTATGCGTTCCTTCGACGAGCACTGCGCCCGGGGCATCGAGCCGAACCGCAAGCGCATCGGCGAGCTGATGGAACAGTCGCTGATGCTGGTGACCGCCCTGGCCCCGCATATCGGGTATGATCGCGCCGCGCAGATCGCCAAGACTGCCCAGCACGAAGGCTTGACCCTGCGCCAGGCGGCGCTGCAGTCCGGCTTCGTCAACGAGGAACAATTCGACCAGTGGATCGTGCCGATCGAAATGACGCGGCCGGATCCGGGCTGAGACCAGGCAGTACCCGTCGTCCCCGCGCAGGCGGGGATCCAAGTTTGCCGGCGCCGACGTGACGCATGCAGCACTTGGGTCCCCGCCTGCGCGGGGACGACGCTTTAGGGCGGGGGCGACGCTTTAGGGCGGGGCGACACATTCAGGGAGCGGGCTCAACAGTACGCCGCCCATTTTTAACCGAGGATAGAATGCAAACAACAACTTTTGAACTGACATCGGAGTTCATCGAACTCAACCAACTGCTCAAGCTCGTCGGCTTTGTCGACAGCGGCGGCGCCGGCAAGATCATGGTCGCCAGCGGTGCGGTGTCGGTCGACGGCAAGAAGGAACTGCGCAAGACTGCGAAGATCCGTGCCGGCCAGGTCGTGAGCGTGGGCGATGTGCGGATCAATGTCCGCTAAAAAAGTTCCTGCCAGCTCATGAATAAACGGCGCGTCCTGCTGGGCGCGCCTGCCGGGCGCACCGGATTAGCCGTCCCCGGCTGTAGGGGTGACGTTTGCGCGCAGACAAACTTGGGCAGTCCTCCTTCTCTATATTGAAGACGTACTACGGCTAAAGGTGAGGAAGATGGATACCCCAGACCCAAGCTCCGTGACGCAGCAGCGGCTCATCGGCGACCTGCGTCTCGTTATCGAAAACGCGGAAGAACTGCTCAAGAACACCGACCATTACACCGGTGTGGTGTACCAGAGTGCACGCGCCAAGCTGGCCATGGCGCTGAATGCGGCCAATGAAGAACTGGCCCGTTTCGAGGAGGAACAACTATCCCGGATGATCGAAGCGACCCGGGCCGCCAACGAACTGCACCACGACCAGACCGGCGAAGAACGCCTCCTGCGCGCCTTCCGCTATCACTGAGGGGTCCGCGCCGGCCCTGCCTCATGCTGCAGGCGGGCCGGTGTCCTCGACTATTCCCGTCACCACGCCACGCTTCAGCCAGTCGTCCAGCCAGGCCGCGATCGGCGCCTCCTCATCCACGTCGAAAGCCGCATCGAAGGCGGCGCCGAAACCTTCTCCCTGCCCCAGCCGCAGCAGCGCCGCGTATTCCGCCGGGCCGATCTCGCGCACGCTCGCCTGCCAGCGCGCACGCAGCACCAGGGCGTGACTATCCTGCCGCATCGCCGGCGGCGCCGCCGGCCCGTCCGGCTGGCGCGACAGCCACAGCGCCGCCACGGCCCAGCCTGAGGCCAGCAGGCGCAGCGAAGGATGCAGGACGGCGCGGCTGGCCTCGAACTGCTGCGGGCTCAGGCGGGCCAGCACGGCCAGCAGGCCGCCGTCCAGCGATGCCGGCGCATCGGGTGCATACCAGGCAGTGTGGACAGCCCATTCGAGCCGCGCGAGATCCGGCAGCCATGGGCGCCCGGCCTCGTCCGGGAGGAAGTCCGCGAAGCCGTCGCCGAAGCGGTTCAGGTCCGGATCCCGGGCCGGATGGGCGCGTCCGTAGGCGCGCGCCAGCGCATCGAACAGGCTGTCGCCCAGCAGAGCGCGCAGCACCGGATACGCCGACGCCAGCGCGCGCCGCGAGGCGCTCGCGAGGTTGCCGCGGTAGATGCCAAGGCGGCCGGCATCGCCCCTGAGCCCGGGCGCCAGCAGCGCATCCCGGGCGGGGTCCGCCAGGGCCGCGCCGAAAGCCTGCTGAAGCTCGTCCAGCGCGCGGGTGTCCAGCGGCTGCAAGGCCGGCATGGCAGCCGGCGGCGCCGGCATGCCAACCGGCGCCACTGCCGCCGCGATGCCTTGCGCTTCCCTCGCCTCGCCCAGCAGCACATCGAGCGCCGGCACATCGGTATCCCACTCGACCAGCGCCGGCACCGCGCCGAAGCGCACCAGCGCCTCGCGGTACAGCGCCCACACGGGCGGTGCGATGCGGTCGCCGTGGTGGTCGATGACGGCAAGATCGGTGACGAGATGGCCGCCCAGGTGCAGCTCGCCGACCGTCCCCGGCGGCAGGCCCGCCAGCGCGTCGAGGGCTGCGATCGCATCCTCGCCGTGGTTGCATTGGTTGACGTAGAGATTGTTGACGTCGAGCAGGATGCCGCAGCCGGTGCGGCGCGCCAGCGCGGCCAGGAATTCGGCTTCGCTCATGGCGTCGCTGGCAAAGCGCAGGTAAGTGGAGACGTTTTCGACCAGGATGCGGCGCTTCAGCACGTCCTGCACCCGCTCGACGCGGGCCGCGACCAGGCCGAGGCTGGCCGCGTCCAGCTGTAGCGGCAGCAGGTCGCTCAGCTGGCGGTCGCGCAGCGCACCCCAGCTCAGGTGCTCGGACACGAGCGCCGGTTCGATCGCCGCGGCCAGCTCGCGCACGCGCGCCAGGTGCGCCTCCGAAAAGCCGTGGACCGAGCCCAGGCCCAGGCCGACGCCGTGCAGGCTGAGCGGATAGTCGCGCCGCAGCGATGTCAGCACATGCCAGTCCCAGCCCGAACGGGCCAGGTAATTTTCGGTGTGGACTTCAAGCCAGCCGAGCGCGGGGCGCTGCTCCAGCAGCTGGCGGTAGTGGGGTACGCGCAGGCCGATGCCGACGCCTTGCACCGGATATGCCGGATGCGCCTGCGCCACGGTCTTACTTGCCCTGTTTGGCCTGCTGGGTCTGCCGAGTCTGCCGAGCCTGCTTGTCCTGCTGCTGCTGCTGCTGCTGCCGCGCGTCCAGCTTGCCGCCGGCTTTTTCGCAGCTGCCTTTGGCAACATTGCGCCATTCGGCCGGGTCGTTGTCGACCGCAGCCTGGCCGGCGCAGCCGTGGGTGGCGGTGCCGCAATCGTTCTGGCCGGCTTTCGCCACGCCATAGCATTTTTCCTGCTCGCCCTTGGCTTGCATGTCCATCTGGCCATGGGCCGATGCATTTGCGGCGCACACGCTCGCGAGCGCGGCGGCAACGAGTGCCTGTCGTTTATTCATTGGTGGGATCTCCTTCGAAATGCGTACGCCGGCGGGGACGGCCTTGTGCGGCTGCGCGTGGCAGCGATGGTGGCGGCAAGAGCGGGTCTTTTGTATGGGCCTGCCCTCGCGCCGGGTACGTGGACTTGATAACGCGCCGCACAGCGATTCTGTTGACGTGCTCGCCAGTTTTTTTGACGGCGCCCTGGCCGGGCGGGTGTCAGGCGGTGGTGTTGACGTTCTTGCCCAGGTGCGCCGGCAGGTTCTGGGCCGGCGGCACCGCGTCCAGCAGCTGGGTGGCGGTTGCGGCCTGGAGGTCCTGTGCCTTCTTGAGCATGGCGATGCCGACGTCTTGCCGGATTCCGGTGTCGGCGATGCTGGTGGCGAGTTTGGCAATTCCCATGACGTCCATGACGATCTCCTGTGTGAGGGCCTGATGCGGCTTATCCCGTTTTAACGGCAAGCCTGGCCGGAACTTGAGGACGTGTCCGCCAGGCGACGCTTGATCCACCGCAAAACCGCCGCCGGCTCGTTCAGGTCGAGCCAGGCCAGGCCGGCAGCCAGGCCGGGCGGTGTGGAAACGCTGGAGGCCACCGCGGCCACGTAGGCATCGTCCGGATACAAGGGCGCGCGCCCGAGTTCCGGACGGAACACTTCGAGCTTGGGAATCGCCGCCCATTTATAGCCCTCGACCAGGGTCAGGTCCGCCGGCGCCAGGCGCGCCAGGTGCTCCTCGAGCGTCGGCTCCGGCGCGCCGCGCAGCTCGTGCTGGATCGCGAAGCGGTAGGGAGAGGCGATCAAGACCTCGCCCGCGCCGGCCGTGCGCAGGCGCGCGCTGTCCTTGTGGGGCGGTTCGAGCACGATGTCGTGGTGACTGTGCTTGATGATGTTGACGCGCAGTCCGTCCGCCGCGAGCTGGCCGACCAGGTATTCCAGCAGCGTGGTCTTGCCGCTGCCGGACCAGCCGATCACGCCCAGCACCTGGCCCTGCGCCGGCCTGCGCACCGCGCCGCCCGCGTCAGTAGGCGACACGATAGCGCACCCCGCGGTAATTCATCACGGCCGCCTTCGGCAGCAGCTTTTCCAGGAACAGTCCGGGCGCGACCTCCTCGCCTTCGTGGCGCAGCGCCTTGTCGATCAGCAGCAGGCGGTCGGCCGGGTTGGCCGAATACATATAGCCGCCGAAGCTGACGCGCGGCACTTCGCGCTGGACCGCGTCCGGCAGTTGCTGCAGGAAAGGCAGGCTGTCTTCCGGGGCCGGAGCAGCCACCGGCGCGCGCGCCGCCGCGGGCGCTGCCGGCATTGCCGGTGCGGTGGCCGGCGCACGCGGCGGCGCGGCGGAAGCGAGGGCATCGGCCCCTGCCCTGCCAGTTGCGGCGGCTGCGGGATGCGCGGGCGCGCCGGCCACCTGGGCAGGATGCGGTGCTGGCGGCGGCGGGGCTGGCGGCGCGCTCACTTCCAGCGTCGTCGACGCGGCGCCTGCGGCGCCCGGCGAGGTGGCGCCCGGCGAGGTGGCGCGCGCCGGCGACGCGGGCACCCCGGCCGGACCGGCGGCCGGCGCGGCCGGTACGAGCGCCGCATTGGCCGGCTGCGCGCTTGCCGGCGCGGCCGGCGACGGCCCGCGCTGCCACACGAACAACGCGCCGGCCGCGACCACCAGTGCGCCCGCGCCCAGGCCGATCAGCAGCGGCTTGCGGCTGGCGGCGACGCCCGGTGCGGCTGCCTGCGCCGGCTGCGGCGCGTGGATGGTGGGCGCGTTGCCCAGCTGGCGTTCGGCCTGCGCTTTCTTGAGGGCTTCGAGGATGTATGACATTTATTTTCCCGTCCCGTTGGCGGCGAGCAGGCGCGGTTCGTCGACCCCGCTCAGCTGGTTCAGGCGCATGTAGGTGCGCGGTCCGGCCACGCCGTCCGCCTTCAGGTTCTGGTTCGACTGGAAGGCGCGCAGCAGGCGGCGCGTGGCGTCGTCGAGCGGCTGTGCGATGGGCGGCGCCTCCCGCTTGTTCAATTCCGCCAGGCGGCCGGCGATCCAGTCGACGTCCGCGCCGGTGTCGCCGGGATGGACTTCCTCGCGGAAGGCGCGCGGCACCTTCCACAGGGTCGTGTATTCGCCGTCGAAGCGGGCCGCCAGCGCGCCCAGGCTGACCTTCTGGCGCTGGCCGTTGACGCTCAGCGTCGCGCTGTTCTCGTCGACCGCGGTGAGCACCGCGTAGCCGAGCTTCTGGCCGTCGTGCAGGGCGACGATGGCCGGACGGTCGAGCAGGCGCAGTTCGTACAGGCCGCCACGGCCCTGGTAGCAGCGCAAATTAAGCTTCGGCGCACCCTGGCAGGGTTCCTGGGTCGGCAACTGCTGCCCCCACAGCGTGCCGAGCTCGCGCAGGGCTTCGGTCTGGGTTGCCAGCAGCAGGGGTTTGGCGGGCGCCGCTGCGGGCGCGGCCGGCTTCGATGGCGCAGCCGCCGGCTGCGTACGGGGGCCGGCGGCGGTCACCGCGACGGCAGGCCCTGGCGCCGATGCATGCGGCACCACCTGCCAGGCCGCGGCGCTGATCGCGGCCCCGGCCAGCACGCCGCCCGCCACCAGCGGCCAGCGCAGCGGCGCCGCGGCGCGTCCGCCTGGCGCCGGTCCCTCGCCGGCGAACACTTCCTGGGCCGCGCGGCGCAGGATCTTCGGCGTCACCTCGCGGCTGTTCTCGACATAGGCGCCGAGCAGCGCGCGGTCGCACAGCAGGTTGATGCGGCGCGGTACCCCGTTCGTGAGACGGTGGATCAGCGGCGCCAGCGAACCCGGGATCGGGTTGCCCGGATGCGCGCCCGCCACCGTCAGGCGGTGCGCGACGTAGGCGCCGGTCTCGGATGCGGACAGTGGGCCCAGGTGGTAGCGCGCGATCACGCGCTGGGCCAGCTGCTCCAGCTCGGGCTGGGCCAGCATGGCGCGCAGCTCGGGCTGGCCGATCAGGATGATCTGCAGCAGCTTGCGCTCGCTGGTCTCCAGGTTGGTCAGCAGGCGCAGCTGCTCCAGCACCTGGGGCGACAGGTTCTGCGCCTCGTCGATCACCAGCACGTTGTTGTTGCCCTGGGCGTGGCTGTCCAGCAGATAGCCGTTGATGGCGTCGACATAGCCCTTGACGCCCAGCGTGCCGGCGGAGGCAGGCGGCAGCTTGACGCGGAATTCGTCGCAGATCGTCAGCAGCAGTTCCTCGACGGTCAGCTTGGGATTGAAGATATAGGCCAGGCGGCAGTTGTCGGGGACCTGTTCGATGAAGCAGCGGCACACGGTGGTCTTGCCGGCGCCGATCTCGCCGGTCAGCAGCACGAAGCCGCCGCCGCTGCCGATCCCGTACAGCAGGTGGGCCAGCGCCTCGCGGTGGCGCTCGCTCATGAAGAGGTAGCGCGGGTCGGGCGCGATCGAGAACGGCTGTTGCTTCAGGTTGAAGTAATCGGTGTACATACCAAGAGATACCCTAGCGGCGCTGCGGCGGCGGTTTGAACTTCGCGCAGTATATTTTGCTTTTGCTATTGTAGTAGGCGATCGTGCTGCCGGGTGCGGATATGCGCAATGGATAGGGCGAGGCGTCGGCCGCCGGGTAGCGCACCCCCACCGCACTGCGGATCGACTGCTCGAGCTGGTCCGGCGGCACCTCGGCCACCGCGGCCAGGAACACGAGTTCACTGGTGTCGTCGCTGACCATCACCTCGGTGACGGGCGCGCCCCACAGCGTGGCCTCGCCGGTGCGGAACCAGAACGCCCCGCCCTCGTGCTTGTAGGGCGCGCCGAAATGGGTCGACAGCCAGGAATGGAAGTACTTGTTGTCGATCTGGTCGCGGCACAGCAGCGCGCTGCCGATCACGGCGCCGAAGGTGGAGGGCTGCTTGTCCTGGGCCTGGGCGCAGGCCGCGCCGCAGGCGGATGCCAGGATCAGCGCCGGCAGCCAGGCGCGCAATGGCGCGCGCCTGCGCGGCGCCGTCACAGCTTCGACAGCCATGCGCGGTTGGCGGCGATCTTCGCCTTCACCGACGCCGGCAGCGCGTCGTAGCAGCCGGGATGCTGCTTGAGGGCGTGCTCGCGCACTTCCTTTTCCATGCCGTTGACGATGAATACATAAACGGCGGCACCTTCCGCATTCTTGCGAGTGCCCAGATAGCGAATCACGATTTTTCTCCTTGCACGAGCCGTCCATTATGACATTTTCAGGCCGGCGTGCTGCCGATCTCGCGGACGGCATCGCCATTGCGCTCCAGCCACATCTGCAGGAGGGCGCGATTGTCGTGCTGCCAGGGGTGGAAGCGCGGCGACAGGTAGTCCAGGCCGGGCTTCAAGAGATGCCAGGCCAGGCCCCTGCGTCCGAACCAGGCGCGCGCCGCGCCGGCCCAGGTGCGCCCGCGCCAGAGCGCGCGGTCGCGCCGCAGGTTGTGGATGGTCTGGCGGCCGCTGTCCCAGAAAAAGACCAGGCTGACATGCAGGTACCAGAGCACCCGCTTCCAGTAGCCGCCGCCGGCGGCCCGGTAGACGTCGAAGGCGACCGCCTTGTGTTCGGTTTCCTCGGCCGCGTGCCAGGACCACAGGGTGCGCATCTGCGGGTCGGCGCCGTCCAGCCATTCCGGGTGGCGCAGCAGGTAATCGGCCAGCATCGCCGTATAGTGCTCGAAGGCGCAGGTGATGGCCAGGCGGTCGAGCGCCGGCAGCCGCGCGACCAGTTCGATGCGGCCGCGGATCTCCGGCTCCAGCGTGTAGTCGAAACCCTGGCGCGCCAGTTCGGCGTTGTATTGCTGGTGGACGAAGCGGTGGCTGGCTTCCTGGCCGACGAAGTCCTTCACCTCGGCGCTCAGCAGGGGGTCGCGGATCGCTTCCGGCGGCGCCGCGCGCACGCTGTCGATGAACATCTGTTCGCCGAGCGGAAAGCTCATCGACAGCGCGTTCATGAAGGCGGTGCGATACACGTCGCCGTCCAGCCAGTGGCGCGCGAAGCCCCTGGAGAGGTCGACGTTCGGCTTGCGGACGGTCAGCGTGGACATGCTGTCAATATACACCCGCCTCGACCGTTCGCCCCCCGTCTTTTGCACTTGATCCCGCGTTTTCGCATGTCCGTCGGTTTCCGCATGCAGACACGCCGGGCTTGCCCTATCGTTCAGGCTCCATAGCGACAACAACGAGAACAAGGACACCATGAAGACCGCCATCAGGCTCACCGCCCTCGCCGCCGCCCTCGCCTGCGCCACGATCGCCAGCCGCGCCAGCTTCGCCCAGCCGCAACAACAGGCCCAGGGCGCGAATGTCGTCACCGAACAGCGCCAGGTCGGCGCCTTCGACGCGATCGAGCTGGCCGGCCCCTACCACGTCGTGATCGACGCCCAGGCGCGGCAGGCGGTGCAGGTCTCGGGCGAGCGCAAGCAACTCGACGAGCTGGAAGTCGTGGTGCGCGGCAGCACCTTGAGCGTGCGCCCGCGGCAGAGGAACGGCTTCAGCTTCAGCTTCGGCTTCCACTTTCACAAGGAGCGTGAGCTCCCCACCGTCACCATCGGCGCCGCCGGCCTGAAGAGCCTGCGGATGAGCGGCAGCGGCGACGTCGAGCTCGACCAGGCCGGCGGCGAGCGCCTGGCCCTGTCCAGCACCGGTCCCGGCGACCTGCACGCAAGCGGCGCGGTGCGCCAGCTGGCAATCGAAAGCAGCGGCAGCGGCGACCTCGACCTGCGCCGTCTGCAGTCCGCCGACGCCGACGTCAACATGCACGGCCCCGGCGACGTCCGCCTGGCCGCCCTGTCCGGCCAGCTGGCCGCGCAGATGGACGGCTCGGGCGACCTGAGCGCGGACGGCCTGCGCACGGCGCGCGTGACGGTGCGGATGCGCGGCCCCGGCGACCTGAAACTGTCCGGCACCAGCCGCGAACTGAACCTGGAAAGCAGCGGCTCGGGCGACTTCGAAGGCTGCGACCTGCTGGTCGAAGGCGCGCGCAGCGTGCAGCGCGGGCCGGGCAATGCCTGCATTGCCGGGAACCTGCGCAAGTTCGACGCCGAAGTCCACGGCTCCGGCGACCTGAGCGCGCGCGGCCTGCAGACGGCCAGCACGCAGCTGCGCCTGGACGGCCCCGGCAACGCCGACCTGTCCGGCAGCATCGGCGAGCTGACTCTGGAAGTGAACGGTTCGGGCGACCTGAACGGCGGCAGCCTGAAAGTGAACAAGGCCGTCGTGCGCAGCCATGGCCCGGGCGGCGTCAGGCTGCAGAACGTCGCCGACACCCTCGACGCCGAACTGCACGGCTCCGGCGGGTTGCAGGCCAGCATGTCCGGCAAGCGCCTGCTGCTCAAGCTGGACGGCCCCGGCAACGCCCGCATCGACGGCAGCGTGGCCCAGGTGAGCGCCCGCATCAGCGGTTCCGGCAGCCTCGAAGGCCGCCGCCTGAGCGCGGACCAGACCGACATCTCGGTGTACGGACCGGGCAGCGCGGCGGTCAACGTGGTCGGCAAGGACGGCGCCATCGCGCGCGGCCAGCTGTTGCTGGTCGACCGCAGCGGCTCGTACCAGAAAGCAAACTGAAGCAAACTGCGGGCGAAGCAAAATCCTTGTGCTAATGTGATAAGTCATGACAAGAACAAGGATAGCCATGCAGTCACCAAGCACCCGCCTCGCCCTCGCCTGTGCGCTGGCCGTCGCCGGCCTGGCGCACGCCCAGACCGCGCCGGCGCCGGCGCCGGCCCGGCAATATCCCGCCCTGCCTTCGGAGACCCCGGCCGAATTCACGGCCCCTAACGCAGGGTTCAACTACGTCAAGCGCAGCGTGATGATCCCGATGCGCGACGGCACCCGCCTGAACACCGTCATCATCGTGCCGAAAGGCGCGACGAGTGGAGGAAACAAGGCGCCGATCCTGCTGACCCGCACGCCCTACGACGCGGCCAGCCTGACCAGCCACGCCGAGAGCTCGGACCTGGAATCCATCCTGACCGGCTACGACAACGCCGCCGACGTGATCGTCCAGGGCGGCTATATCCGCGTGGTCCAGGACGTGCGCGGCAAGTACGGCTCGGAAGGCGACTACGTGATGAACCGCCCGCTGCACGGCCCGCTGAACCCGACCCCGGTCGACCACTCGACCGACACCTGGGACACCATCGAGTGGCTGGTCAAGAACATCCCCGAGACCAACGGCCGGGTTGGCATCATCGGCATCTCGTATGACGGCTTCCTGCCCCTGATGGCGCTGGTGAACCCGCATCCGGCGCTGAAGGCCGCGGTGCCGATGAACCCGATGGTCGACGGCTGGATGGGCGACGACTGGTTCCACCACGGCGCGTTCCGCCAAATCAATCTCTCCTACATCCTGGAGCAGGTGGTCACGCGCGGGAACACCGCCAAGTGGTACTCCACCAATTACGACGACTACGACATGTACATGCGCGCGGGCTCCGCCGGTGAACTGGGGCGCCAGCGCGGCCTGGAACAGAGCGGCTTCTGGCGCAAGCTGGTGCAGCATCCGGCCTACGACGCCTTCTGGCAGGAACAGGCGATGGACAAGATCCTGGCGAAGCAGCCGGTCACGGTGCCGACCCTGCTGGTGCACAGCCTGTGGGACGCCGAGGACATCTACGGCCCGGTCGCCGTCTACAAGGCGATCAAGCCGAACGACAGGAACAACCTGGTGCACCTGTCGCTGGGCCCCTGGAACCACGGCGGCGCGATCGGCGACGGCAGCTCCCTGGGCGCCCTGAAGTTCGGCAGCGACACCGCCCTGTACTGGCGCCAGGCGGTGCTGCGGCCCTTCCTCGACCGCTACCTGAAGGGCAACGAAGCCACGCCCGACATCCCGACCGTGACGGCGTTTGAAACCGGCACCAACCAGTGGCGCAATCTCGACGCCTGGCCGCGCGCGGCGCGGCCGGTGGCGCTGCGCCTGGCGGCCAATCAGAAAGCCGTGCTGGGCGGCGCCGCGGAGCCGAAGGCCTACGACGAATACGTCTCCGATCCCGCGAAACCGGTGCCCTTCCGCCAGCGCCCGATTCCGCCCTACGGCTACGACGAAGCCAAGGGCCAGAGCTGGCCGCGCTGGATGGTCGACGACCAGCGCGAAGCCTCGGGCCGCACCGACGTCGCGACCTTCGTCTCGGATGTGCTCACCGCCCCGGTCAGGATCAGCGGCGAGCCGGTCGCCAACCTGGTCGCCTCGACCAGCGGCACCGATTCGGACTGGGTGGTGAAGCTGATCGACGTCTACCCTGACCAGGTCGGCAGCCAGCCGGCGATGGGCGGCTACCAGCTGATGATCTCGGGCGACATCTTCCGCGGCCGCTACCGCGAAGGCTACGACAAGCCGAAAGCCCTGGCCGCCAACAAGCCGCTGTCCTACCGCTTCGGCCTGCCGACCGCCAACCACGTCTTCCTGCCGGGCCACCGCATCATGGTGCAGGTGCAGTCGAGCTGGTTCCCGCTGTACGACCGCAATCCGCAGACCTACGTCGAGAACATCTTCTTCGCCAGACCGGAAGACTACAAAAAGGCGACGCAGCGGGTGTACCACAGCAGCTTCGTCGAGCTGCCGGTCGTGGAAACGCCTGCCGCGACGGCGCGCTGAGCATGGCCGGCCCCGCGCGCTACCACGGCAGCTGCCATTGCGGCGCGGTGCGCTTCGAGGCCGACATCGACCTGTCGCAGGGCACGATCCGCTGCAATTGCACGCTCTGCACCAAGCAGCGCAACTGGGCGGCGATCGTGCCGGGCAGCGCGTTCCGCCTGCTGCAGGGCGAAGCCGCGCTGTCCGAGTACCGCTGCAATACGCGCACGGAGCAGCACTTCTTCTGCGCGACCTGCGGCGTGCGCACTTTCGGCAAGGGCGCATCGCCGCGCTGGGGATCCTACGTGGCGGTCAGCGTGGCCTGCCTCGACGACGTGGCGGCGGAGGTGCTGGCGGCCGCGCCGCTCAGTTATCTCGACGGCCGCAACGATAACTGGGGCAATTAGCCGGGACACGCCGCCGGCGGACATCCGTACGCCCTAGCGCAGCGCAATGCTCTTTTCCGTGCCGTTCAGCGCCGGATCCAGGTAGTGGACCTTGCTCCGCACATAGAAGGGCCGCATGTGGACCGGGTCGGTGTAGATCGGTTCGCCCGCCGTGTTCACGGTCGGGCAGATGCCGTTCTTGCAGATGGTGTCGACCGGGTCGATGGGCGTGGCGCCGGTGGCCCGGGCGATCGCCAGCAGGCGCTGGCGCGGTTCCGCGTTGTCGCGGTAGAAGCGCTCGACGCTGAAGGGCTCCATGTCGGTGCGCGGCTTCATCTCGCCGAAGCGCGAGCCGCTGATCATCGAGCGCGGGTCGAACAGGTTGCCGGATGGCGGCTGCAGGATCAGGAACACGCGCTTGCCGGCGCCGGCCAGGCGCGCGATCGACTGCTGCAGCGTGACGTAGGCCGCTTCATGCGCGGATTTCGCGGGGAAGGTCTGCAGCTGGCCGCCGACCGGCATCTGGACGTCGATCTGCCAGTCCGCGAAATAGCCGTACCACGAGGCCGCGATCACGACCGTGTCGACCTCCTTCGCGGCGGCCAGCCGGTAGGCGTCGCCGACCGAGGTGGTGCAGGTCGGATAGCGCAGGCGCGGCAGGCGCACCGCGCCCTCGACCGGCATGCAGCCGCCCTGGGTGGCGAAGATCACCTTCCTGCGGTCGAAGCGGGCCTCGCGCAAGCCTTCCGAGACCAGCGGCGCGTACTGCTCCATCACCGAGTCGCCGATCAGCACCGTGGTGCCGCTGCCATGCCCGATGAGCTGCTGGAACAGCGAACCGTTATAGCGCAGCGGCTTCATCGCCGGATCCGGAAAGCCGAGATCATTCAACGCGGCCATGTAGCGGGCCACGCCGTCGGACTGCATGCGCTCGTGCAGCACGCCGCCCCGGACCATGATGCCGAGCACGCCGAAGCAGGCCATCGCCGTCACCAGGCCCTGGATCGCGCGGCGCTTGTTGGGCGCCTTCTGCACCGGCCGTTCGACCAGGTGGTAAGTCAGGAAGGCCAGCGCCAGCGCCGCCAGCACCAGCGCCGCCTTCATGGCCGGCTGCGGCTTCTCGCCTTCGATGATGTAGCCGAAGGACAGCATCGGCCAGTGCCACAGGTAGAAGGGATAGCTCACCAGGCCGATCTTCACCATCAGCCGGTTGCCGAGCAGGCGGCGGTTGATGAAGGACTCGTTGCCGGCGGCGATCAGGGCGCAGGTCCCCAGTACCGGCAGCAGGGCCCAGGCGCCGGGAAAATCGGCCTGCCCCTTGATCAGGACCGCGCCCAGCACCAGCAGCGCCAGGCCGAGCGCCGATACCAATAAGGGCTTGGGAAGCAGCGGGTTCCGCTTGCTCATCGCATACGCCACCAGGCCGCCGGAAGCCAGTTCCCAGAACCGCGTCACCGGCGAAAAATAGGCTTCGGCCGGATGGTTGAAGGTGGCGTAGAGGCCATACAGGAAGGAGCCGGCCAGGGTCAGCGCCAGGAAGGCCAGGATGCCGAAGCGCACGCGGAAGCACAGCGCCAGCATGATCGGCCAGACCAGGTAGAACTGCTCTTCGACGCCCAGCGACCACAGATGCAGCAGCGGCTTGGTGACGGATTCGTTGTCCCAGTAGCCGGCCTCGCTCCACAGCACCAGATTGGACAGGAAGGCCGCCGCCGCCGCGACGTGCTTGCCGAGCTGGGCGAACTCCTGCTGCAGCAGCACGTACCAGCCGAAGGCCAGCACCGCGAGCACGACGGTGATCAGGGCCGGGAAGATCCGCCGGATCCGGCGTACGTAGAAGCCGCGGATGCTGAACTGGCGCTGCCGCAGGTCCTTCAGGATGATCGAGGTGATCAGGAAACCGGAGATGACGAAGAAGACGTCGACCCCGATGAAGCCGGAGCGCAGCCACTTGGGCCAGGCGTGGAACAGGACCACCAGGCCGACGGCGACGGCGCGCAGGCCGTCGATATCCGGTCGGTAGGCAATCGTGTGTGCGGCGTTTGTCTGGAGAAATCCATTGCTGTCTCGGCGAACATCCATCGACTCACCTCCACTTGACGCATCGTGCCAGTCTTGCTCAACGATTATGATGTGTCAAACAAACTGTCAATTGTGCGCATCAACTTTTTGTAAGCCAGGCGCGACAAAGGCATGACGTGTCTCAGGATTTTTTCAGCGCGTGTAAGATAAATAAGATAACTGTCCCTTGCCACGACCGAACCATGAGCCTGCCTACCTCCACCACCCTGCGCCACGTCGTCCTGTTTGCGTTCAAGGAAAATGCCACCGTCGAACAGATCGACGACATCGTCGCCGCCTTCGGCAGGCTGAAGCACCTGATTCCCGGCATCACCAGCTACGAATGGGGCACCAACGTGAGTCCGGAAGGCCTGAACCAGGGATTCACGCACTGCTTCACGCTGAGCTTCAGCAGCGAAGAAGACCGCAACGCCTACCTGCTGCATGCGGCGCACCAGGCTTTCGTCGACACCCTGGGCGCCTGCCTGGAGCGCTCGCTGGTGCTGGACTACTGGGCGCAGTAATCGATTTCCTTCGATTTTTTCGAAGTCATCATTCCATAAACTGCGCTTTTTTCGAGCACCCGCCTGCCGTATGCTTACGCCCTGGAAACATAACCTCCATGGGGTAAGCAATCATGAAACGCATCTTCCTTTTTCTCGCCACGAACGTGGCAATCATGCTGGTGCTGGGCGTCTCGGCCAGCCTGCTGGGCGTCAACCGCTACCTGAGCGCCAATGGCCTGAACCTGGGCGCCCTGCTCGGCTTCGCGGCCCTGATGGGCTTCGGCGGCGCCTTCATCTCGCTGTGGATGTCGAAGCCGATCGCCAAATGGTCGACCGGCGCGCGCGTGATCCGGCAGCCGTCCAACTCGACCGAGGCCTGGCTGATGAATACCGTCGCCTCGCAGGCGCAGCGCGCCGGCATCGCGATGCCGGAAGTCGCCATCTACGAGGGCGCGCCGAATGCCTTCGCCACCGGCGCGACCAAAAACGCGTCGCTGGTGGCGGTGTCGACCGGCCTGCTGCAATCGATGACGCATGAAGAAGTCGAAGGCGTGCTGGCGCACGAGGTGGCCCACATCGCCAACGGCGACATGGTCACGCTGACCCTGATCCAGGGCGTGGTGAATACCTTCGTGGTGTTCCTGGCGCGCGTGGTCGCCTACTTCGTCGACAGCTTCCTGCGCCGCGACGAACAGGGCAGCGGCCCGGGCATCGCCTTCACCATCACCTCGGTGGTCTGCGACCTGCTGTTCGGCCTGGTGGCCAGCATCATCGTGGCCTGGTTCTCGCGCCAGCGCGAGTTCCGCGCCGACCGCGGCTCGGCCAGCATCCTGGGCAGCCCGCGTCCGATGATCGCGGCCCTGCGCCGCCTCGGCGGCATCGAACAGGGCGAACTGCCGCGGAACATGGCTGCCTCGGGTATCGCCGGCGGTGGTATGCTGTCCCTGTTCAGCACCCACCCGTCCTGCGAAGAGCGTATCGCAGCCCTGCAGCGCGCGTAAGACGGGCTCGATAAGGAGACCAGGAACCACATGCGGTATTCGCCCTTCGCGCAGTCCGCGCTGCCCCTGCTGTTTGCGATCGGACTCGCGTTCGTGCTCCAGCATTTCCTGGGCTCCCTCGCCTGGGCCGGCCTGCTGGCGGTGATCACCTGGCCGCTGCACGAGCGCCTGCTGCGGCGCGGCTGGCCGCGGCCGCTCAGCGCCGCCTTCCTGGTCGCGCTGCTGGTGGGGGCTTTCGCCGGACCGTCGATCCTGCTGTTCAATTCCCTCAGCAGCGAGCTGGCGGGCGTGCAGCACCTGCTGGTCCACCTGAACGCGGAAGGCGTGCCGGTGCCGGCCTGGCTGGAGCGCCTGCCGCTGGTCGCCGAGCCGGCGGCCAAGTGGTGGAACGAGCACCTGGCCCAGCCGGGCGGCATCAGCATCCTGGCGCGCAGCACGGTCGGCGACATCATGCCGCACCTGACCGGCGCGGCGCGCACCTGGGGCTCGAACATCCTGGCGAATGCCCTGTACCTGTTCCTGGCCCTCCTCACCCTGTTCATGCTCTACGTGCACGGCCCGTCCGTCGTGCGCTACGTCGACCGCGCCGGCGAGCGCCTGCTGCCCGCCCACTATCCCACCCTGCGCTGGGTGTTCCCGCTGTCGGTGCGCGGCACCGCGCTGGGCCTGTGCTCGGTCGCCGTCCTCGAAGGCGTGGTGCTCGGCATCGCCTACACGCTGGCGGGAGCGCCGGCGCCGGCCCTGCTGGGCGTGATCACCGGCTACATGGCCCTGGTGCCGGGCGGCGCCCCGCTGTCGTTCACGCTGGTGTCGCTGCTGCTGCTGGGACAAGGCCACTCGGGCGCCGCCCTCGGCCTGTTCAGCTGGGGCGCGATCGAGCTGTTCATGGTCGACAAGTTCATCCGCCCCAAGCTGATCGGCCACCGCGTCAACCTGCCTTTCCTGGCCGTGCTGTTCGGCCTGCTCGGCGGCGTCTCCACCATGGGCGTGATCGGCCTCTTCGTCGGCCCGTTCATGATGGCGATCCTGTTCGGCTGGCTGCGCGCGGGCGAGCATGCGGCGCCCGTCAAGGCGCCGGATTCAGTACCGCACGTTTAGAGCACTCTCAAGCTCTCTCAAGCGCCGCCGGCGCGTCATCCGCGACCGTGCTTCCCGGGCGGCATGGCCGCGGTCGGCAAGTTCATCGGGCAGCGCATGCGCTTTTTCGGCGATCGGGATGGCGATGCCCGCCGCTTCTTCCATGCGGAACCGGCGCGCAAGTCCATGAAGTCGATCAGCGAAAAGATGAACGAAAAGTGAGACATCGACAATACCACTTTCCATACCAGTGACTTTCTTATGGATCAGTCACTTAGCGAACTTTTAGCCACATGCAAGTCGATTCGTCACCGGTACTTTCAAATACCAATTAAATACCTGTTGACAGGCTTATCAGCCGCTCCTATAGTGCCCTGACTTTCCGGTCCGGGCATCAACATGACTGATTCATTGATCGACTATTTCATCGGCGTCGACGGCGGCGGCAGCGGCACCCGCGTGCGTCTCGCGCGCGCCGACGGCGTCCAGATCGCCCAGGGCGCCGGCGGCCCCTCCGGCCTGGGCCTGGGCATCGCCCGCGCCTGGGACGCCGTCCAGCAGGCTGTCGCCGCGGCCTTCGCGGCCTGCGGCGCGCCCCAGGCTCCCCTCGGCCGCATGGCCATCGGCCTCGGCCTGGCGGGCGTGCACAACAAGCAGTGGGCTGCGGAATTCACGGCCGCCAATCCCGGCTATGCCGCGCTCCGGCTGGAAACCGACGGCTTCACGACCCTGATGGGCGCCCACGGCGGCGCGCCCGGCGCCATCGTCGCGATCGGCACCGGCAGCGTCGGCGAAGTGCTGCGCGCGGACGGCAGCCGGCGCGAAGTCGGCGGCTGGGGCTTCCCGGCCGGCGACGAAGCCAGCGGCGGCTGGATCGGCCTGCGCGCCGTCAAGCACATCGAACAGGTGCTGGACGGCCGGCGCGAACGCAGCGCCTTCGCCGATACCATCATCGAGGCCTGCGGCGGCCACCGGGACGCCAGCCGCGACGCGATCCAGGCCTGGCTCGGCCGCGCCACCCAGACCGCCTACGCCAGCCTGGCGCCGCTGGTGCTGCAACATGGGAGCACTGAGGCGGACGATCCGGTGGCGCGCGCCATCCTGCTCGACGCGGGCGACGAAGTTGCCGGCATCGCCCGGGCCCTCGACCCCGACGGCGCACTGCCGCTGGCCCTGTGCGGCGGCCTGGGCGCCGCCCTGCGCGACTTCCTGCCCGCCGGCCTGCTGGCCCGCATCACGCCGCCGCAGGGCGATTCGGCGGCCGGCGCTCTCCAAATGATCGCGCTTCACACTGCAAGGAACCACAGCCAATGAAAGGCAACATCCTCACTCCCGGCGGCTGGATCCGCGGCGCCATCCGCCTCGCGGACTCGGAGCCGAACACCATCGCCGCCATCGACGGCCAGCCCGCCGACCCGTCCGCCAACAGCGACGACTACGTCCTGCCCGGCTTCATCGACCTGCACGTGCACGGCGGCGCCGGACGCGACATGATGGAAGGCGGCGACGCCCCGCACGTGATCGCGGGCCTGCACGCGAAGCATGGCACCACCAGCCTGCTGGCCACCACCATGACCGCCCCCGTCGAGGACATCGAGCGCGCCCTGGACGCCATCGGCGCGGCTTGCCGCAAACGCGGCAAGAACGAAGCCCGCATCCTCGGCGTGCACCTCGAGGGCCCCTACATCAACGCGGGCAAGCTGGGCGCCCAGCCGCCCTTCGCGCGCGAAGCCTCGATGGCGGAAGTGAATCGCTTCAATGCCCAGGCGCCGATGCGCTTGATTACCGTGGCGCCCGAACTCGACGGCCACCTGGCCCTGGTGCGCCAGATGGCCGACGCCGGCATCCGCGTGCAGATCGGCCACACCAACGGCTCCTACGAAGACGGCGTGAAGGCGCTGGAGCACGGCGCGGCCGGCTTCACCCACCTGTTCAACGCCATGCCCGGCCTGCACCACCGCGAACCCGGCATGGCCGGCGCCGCGCTGGCCCACTCGCAGTTCGCCGAGATCATCCCCGACCTGCTGCATGTGCACCCCGGCGCCATCAAGGTCGCGCTGCGCAGCATCCCGCAACTGTTCTGCGTGACCGATTCGACCGCCGCCGCCGGCATGCCGGACGGCCAGTACATGCTGGGGCGCCAGGTGGTCCACAAATGCATGGGCGGCGTGCGCCTGGCGGACGGCACCCTGGCCGGCAGCACGCTGACCATGGACCAGGCGCTGCGCAATCTCGTCTCGATCGGCCTGTCGATCGAAGACGCGTCGCGCCGCGTGTCCACGAATGCCGCCGATTATCTTGGCGAAAGCCGCCGCGGACGCCTGGCGCCCGGCAGCTTTGCCGACCTGGTCGTCCTCGACCGCAACCTATGCATTAAAGCTGTCTATATCGAAGGAGAATTGTGTGAGCTCTGAATCCACCTCGCTGATGCTGGAAGAAGCCAAGTCCGCCGCCCATTGCGTCGCGCTGCAACTGTCGAACGACGTCGAACGCTATGCGGAACTCGGCCGCCAATTGCGCGCGGCCAGCTTCAACAACGTGGTGACGGTGGCGCGCGGCAGCTCGGACCACGCGTCCAGCTACTTCGCCTATCTGACCATGGCGCGCCTCGGCCGCCTGGTGACCTCGCTGCCGATGTCGCTGGTGACCCTGTACAAGTCGCCGCTGCAGACCCGGGACACGCTGGCCGTGTCGATCTCGCAGTCGGGCCAGAGCCCCGACGTGGTCGAGCCGATCCGCTACTTCCGCGACGGCGGCGCCACCACGGTCGCGCTGGTCAACGACGTATCGTCCCCTCTTGCGCAGGCGGCCGAATGGGCGATGCCCCTGCACGCCGGCAAGGAGCAGAGCGTGGCCGCGACCAAGAGCTTCATCACCAGCCTGACCGCCGGCGCACGCCTGGTGGCCGAGTGGCAGGACGAGGGCAAGATGCGCGACGAACTGCGCGACGGCCTGCGCGCCCTGCCCGATGCGCTGCAAGGCGCTGCCGAATGCGACTGGTCGAAGGCGATCGATGTGCTGGCCCCGGCCCGCAACATCATGGTGGTCGGGCGCGGCATCAGCTTTCCGGTGGCGCTGGAAGCGGCCCTGAAATTCAAGGAGACCTCGGCCCTGCAGGCGGAAGCCTTCTCCGGCGCCGAGATCAAGCACGGCCCGATGGCCCTGATCGAGGAAGGCTATCCGCTGCTGATCTTCGCGACCCGCGGCCCGGCCCAGGCCGGCCTGGTGGCGCTGGCCGACGAGATGCGCGGACGCGGCGCACGCGTGCTGCTGGCCGCGCCGCGCGACGTGCCGGGCCGCGACCTCGACCTGCCGACGGCAAGCACGCCCGATCTCGACCCGATCGTCGCGATCCAGGCCTTCTACGTGATGGCCGCGCATCTGTCGAAGGCGCGCGGCCTGAATCCGGACCAGCCGCGCCACCTCAGCAAGGTCACCAGAACAAACTGAGCAAACCGAGCAAACTGAGCGAACAAATCATATGAACGAATTCCGGAAACTCGCCGGCCAGCTGATCATGATCCGGCTGTTCGGCACCGAACTCGACGCCGGCACCGCCGCCTTCATCCGCGAGAACGCCATCCGTGGCGCCTGCCTGTTCCGCCAGAACATGACGGATGCGGCCCAGCTGACCCGCTTCACCGACGCTCTGGCAGAGGCCATGGGCCCGCAGGCGCTGCTCGCGCTCGACCAGGAAGGCGGCGCCGTGGTGCGCTCGCTGTGGGTGCCGCCGCCGCCGTCCGCGATGGCCCTGGGCGCGGCCGACGATACCGGATTGGCGAAGGAAGTCGGCGCCGCCGTCGCCCGCGCCGTGAAGGCCATGGGCTTCAACTGGAACTTCGCGCCGGTGCTGGACCTGAACAACAATCCGCGCAACCCCGTCATCGCCGAGCGCTCCTTCGGCGCCGACCCGGTGCGCGCGGCCGAACTGGCGATGGCCTGGATGGAAGGCAGCGAAGCGGAAGGCGTGGCCTGCTGCGTCAAGCACTTCCCCGGCCACGGCGACACCCACGTCGATTCGCACCGCGACCTGCCGACCGTCGACAAAGACCTGGCCGAGCTGGAACGCTTCGAGTTCGCGCCCTTCCGCGCTTGCGCCCCGCATGCGCCGGCCGTGATGACGGCCCACATCGTCTACCCCGCGCTCGATCCGGACAGGCCGGCGACCATGTCGCGCGCGATCCTGACCGACCTGCTGCGCGGGCGGATGGGCTACCAGGGCGTGATCATCACCGACGGCATGGACATGCATGCGATCGCGCACCGCTACGGCGCGGGCGAAGCGGCCGTCAACGCCCTGGCGGCGGGCGCCGACATGGTGATGGCGATCGGCAGCCGCGAGACGCAGGAAGCGACGCTCGACGCCATCGCCGCCGCGATCGCCGACGGCAGCCTGCCGCTCGACGGCGTGCACGCCCGCATCGAGCGCCTGGACAAGCTGGCGCAGGCGCATCCGGCCGCCGGCACCCCGTACGCCACCGAACAGGAAGACCGCGCCCTGATGGCGCGCGCCTGGCGCCGCGCCCTCACCGCGCGCGGCAATCCGCATCGCCCTGCGCCCGGCAGCAAGATCCGCCTGCTGGCGCGCCAGGACGTGGTCAGCGACGGCGTCTCGGAAGCGGGCGTGCCGGCGGCCCGCATCGCGGCCTCGCTCGGCAGGCTGTACGAGGTCGAGCTGGTGACCTTTGCCGATCCCGAAACCTTCGACTGGAACGCGCTGCCCCGGGACGGCCGCTTCACGGTGCTGGCCTCGACCTCGCGCCGCCGCTATGGCCCGCATGCGCGCGACACCTGGAAGCCCGATCTCCACCTCGCGCTGTGGAACCCCTACCAGGCGCTCGACTTCGCCGCGCCTGCCCTGATGACGTATGGCTTCGCACCGCCGGCGCTGGACGCCGTGAATGCCTGGCTGGCGGGCGAGATCGAGGCCGAAGGCCGGTGTCCGGTACCCGGATTTTGATCACGTGAAATTGCTGGAATGCAGGTGCAGTAACGCATTGTAACGACGCGTTTCCCACGGCCTCGACTGCGGCACAATTGTCCGGCCCGATGTTGTAGTTTGTGGGACAATGCACGCTTTGTCCGAGTTAGCAATCATTAAAGAGAAGGATTATTCATGTCCCAATTCCGTTTTGCCCGCCTTGCCCTGATGCTGGCCGCCATCGGCCTGAACGCTGCGCCGGCCCTGGTGCACAGCGCCTACGCGCAAGACAAGAATGCCCCGGCCGCCGCCCAGCCGAAGCCGGATACGGTCCGCCCGGAATTGTTCAAGCTGCTCGACCCTGCACAGATCAAGCCGCTGATGGATGCGAAGAACTACACGGAAGTGCAGAACCGCGTCACCCAGGCCGAAGCTTTCCCGGACAAGACCCCGTATGAAACCTATGTGCTGAACCGCATGAAGCTGTCGCTGGCCACCGCGAGCGGCAACGAACAGAACTCGATCGCCGCCCTGGAAGCGATCCTGGCCTCGGGCAAGCTGCCGGAAGCCGACAAGCCGCAATTCACCCAGGCCCTGGCCGGCATGTACTACAACGCCAAGAACTATCCGAAGGCGATCGAATGGTTCAAGCGCTTCCAGGCCGAGAATCCGAATTCGGACGCCGCCAACGGCCCGCTGGTGCGCTCCTACTACCTGAGCAACGATTTCGCGAACGCATTGAAGCTGCTGCGTCCGCAACTGGAAGCCGCGCAAAAGGCCGGCAAGACCCCGGCGCTGGAAGACCTGCGCCTGTTCGCCTCGGCCGCCAACCGCGTCAAGGATGACAACGCCTACCTGTACGGCCTCGAGCAGCTGATCACCTACTATCCGAACGACGATTACTGGATGGACACGATCAACCGCGGCATCGTGCGCAAGCCGGGCTTCCAGGAAGCCAACATCAACGACGTGCTGCGCCTCGAATTCGCAGCCGTGAAGGTCATGACCCCGGAGATGTACACCGAGCTGGCCGAACTGGCGCTGAAGGATGGCTTCCCGACCGAAGCCAAGAAGGTCGTGGACGCCGGCTTTGCCGCCGGCGCACTGGGCACCGGCAGCTCGGCCGCCCAGCACCGCCAGCTGCGCGACCGCGCCACCAAGGAAGCCGCCAACGACGCCAAGAACATCGCGTCCGGCGAAGCCTCGGCCGCCAAGTCGAAGACCGGCGCCGGCCTGGTCAACCTGGGCTGGGCTTACGTGACCATGGACCAGTTCGACAAGGGCATCGGCTTCATCGACCAGGGTATCGCCAAGGGCGGCCTGAAGGCGCCCGACGAAGCCAGGCTGCGCCTGGGCATGGCTTACCTTCGCGCCGGCCAGAAGGACAAGGCGATCGCCACCTTCCAGTCCGTGAAAGCGGGCGGCGGCCTGTCCGACATCGCCAAGTACTTCATCGTGCTGGCCAACCACCCGAATCCGGGCGGCTCCAGCGCCAAGTAAGCGCGTCGCGACGCTATTGCATTGCCAAAGGCGGTGCGGTCCCCTGGGCCGCACCGCCTTTTTCATGGCTTTGTTAGCTGGCGTACCGGCCCCGTGCGATTGCCGCTCCATAATCGGGCGGCACATCCTCCGAAAAGGCCGCTATGACTACCGTACGCAAGGGCCAGGCGCCCGCCAAGCTCAACCGCGACGAATTCCGCCTGCGCTTCTCCCGCAATTTCTTCGACCCGCTCTACGAGAACGTCGGCCATGAACTGGCTTCCGTCGAGGAAATAGCCTGGCAGGCCTATGTCGGCTCGCACAAGGCGCCGGTGACGGTGAAGGCCGGGCCCGGATTCGCCGACCCGGACTACGACCTGTCCGTCGAGTGGAAGGAAGCGCGCGACCGCCTGCTGGCCGCCGAAGCGAAGCAGAAGGATCCGGCCACGCTCAGCCGCATCCTCCTGATCAACGGCGCCGCCCGCAACGACGGCAGCTGTCCCGGCGAGGTTTCCAAGACCTGGCGCCTGAGCAAGCTATGCGAGGAAGTCCTGCTTGAAGAAGGCTTCGACACCGACCTGCTCGACCTCTCCCGCATCATTTCGGATTTCGACCGCCACATCCACCCCTGCAAGGCTTGCGTGTCGACCGCGATGCCGCTGTGCCACTGGCCCTGCAGCTGCTATCCGAACCATTCGCTGCACCAGAACAATGATTGGATGAACGAGATCTACGAGAAGTGGGTGTCGGCGCACGCGGTCATCATCCTCACCCCGGTCTACTGGTACCAGGCGCCGGCCGTGCTCAAGCTGATGATCGACCGCCTGGTCTGCGCCGACGGCGGCAACCCCGACCCCAGCTCGACCCACGGCAAGCAAGCCGAAGAAGCCAAGGCGCTGGAACAGGACTGGAGCTACCCGAAGCACCTGGCCGGGCGCGCCTACGGCCTGGTGGTGCATGGCGACGTGGCCGGCATCGAAGGGACGCGCCGTTCGCTGTCCGACTGGCTGGACTGGATGGGCCTGATCTCGGCCAGCCCGACGTCGCAACTCGACCGCTTCGTCGGCTACTACGAATCGTATGCGCAGAGCCACGAGACCCTGGACCGCGACACCGCCTTCCAGGAAGAGGTGCGCAACGTGGCGCGCTCGGTGGGAGCGGCGGTGCGGGATATCCGCTCGGGCAAGCTGATCCAGCCGAACCGCGGGCTGTCCAATCCGCGGCCCAAATAGACGGCCTGGCAAGCGGTCTTTTTTTGGTATTATCGGCGGGTCACTCACCTTTAAAGCGTTATGCGCTTCGCCGCATGTCTTCTCTCGCGCAGTTAATGCATCACCTCTCCGCCACCAGCAACCTGCCGCTCTACCAGCAGTTGCAGCGCGCCCTGCGCGAAGCGATCGACCGCGGCGTCTACGGCCCCGCCGAAGCCCTGCCGGCCGAGCGCCAGCTGGCGTCCGAGCTGGACATCTCGCGCATCACGGTACGCAAGGCGATCGACGGCCTGGTCGAGGAAGGGCTCCTCGTGCGCCGCCCGGGCTCGGGCAACTTCATCAACCGGCGCATCGAAAAGAATTTCGCCAAGCTGACCTCCTTCTCCGAGGACATGCGCTCGCGCGGCAGGACGCCGCGCAGCGTCTGGCTCAAGCGTTCGGAAGGAACGGTGACGCCGGAAGAGGCGCTGCGCCTGCGCCTGTCGCCGGGCGCGGCGGTGTACCGCTTCAACCGCATCCGCTATGCCGACGACATGCCGATGTGCCTGGAATACGCGACCATCGCGGCGTCCGCCCTGCCCTCGCTGGATGCGGTCGACGCCTCGATGTACGAAGCGCTGGAAGCGGCCGGCAAGCGCCCGGTGCGGGCGCTGCAGCGGCTGTCGGCGCTGCTGCTGAACGCCGAGCAGGCCAAGCTGCTGCAATCGAAGGAAGGAGATGCCGGGCTGTGCGTGGAGCGGCTGGGCTTCCTGCCGGATGGGCAGGCGGTGGAATTCTGCCGCTCCTACTTCCGCGGCGATATGTACGACTTCGTGGCCGAGCTCAGCGCGGCGTAAATGCCGCGTGGGCTCGGAGAGCCCACGCGCTTTACATGGCGGTAAGGCCGCCGTCGATGGCCAGCTGGTGGCCGGTGACGAAGGACGCGTGCTCCGAGCACAGCCACAGGGCCGCGCTGGCGACCTCGGCCGGTTCGGCGATGCGGCCCATCGGGTGGACGGCCTTCAGTTTCTTGTCGCGCCCCGGCTCCCGCTCGAGCATGCGGGCCAGCATCGGGGTCTTCACGGCGCCCGGGCACAGGCTGTTCACGCGGATGCCCGACTTGGCGTATTCCACGGCCGCGGTCTTGGTCATGCCGACCACGGCATGCTTGGAGGCCGCGTAGATGGCGCGGTTCGGCGCCGCCACCAGGCCGCCGGCATCGGCCACGTTGCAGATCACGCCGCCGCCTTCCTGGTTCAGCATCTGGCGCAGCTGGCTCTTCATGCACAGCCAGACGCCCTTGACGTTGACGTTCATGATGCGGTCGAACTGCGTGTCCTCACCCTCGGCCAGCGGCAACGATTCTTCCTCGATGCCGGCGCCGTTCACGGCGACGTCGATACGGCCGTAGTGCGAGACCGCCTTGTCGATCAGCGCTTCGACCTCGCTTGCGGCCGTTACATTTGTTTTAACAAACAAAGCCTTGCCGCCCGCCTCGACGATCAGCGCGGCCGTCATGTGCCCGCCGTCGACCGAGGTGTCGGCGACGACCACGCATGCGCCCGCGCGCCCGAATGCCAACGCGATCGCGCGCCCGATGCCGCTGGCGGCGCCCGTTACCAGCACCACCTTGCCGGCGTAGGAAATCCCGCTCGGCTGCGGTTTGGTCATGCCCTTCATGATGCTTCCTTTACAAGTTCCAAGCGCAATGTTTGCTGCTTCTTAGCAATACTTCCGATAAGCAACATCATAGCGCCCGCACCGGGCATTAACCAAGTTTCTCAGCCATTTCTTCAAATATGAACTGCTGAGTGTTGCATTCAAGGCGCAGGCTTCATCCGGGCCTTGGCCTTGGCTTGATCGCCGGCCATCACGACCGACAATTTGGCCGGATCGATGGCCTTGTGGAAGGCCGCGTTCAGCTGCGGCAGCGTGACCGCCATCAGGCGTTGTTCGAACTCGGCCGACCATTCATAGGTTTTGCCACGGTACAGGTAGGAGGTCCAGCCGGCCGCCAGCGCACCGTCGTCGGCGCGGTTCTGGATCCTCTGCTGCATGAGACCGGATTTGGCCCCGGCGAGTTCCGCTGCCGTGAATCCATCCTTCAGCGCGCGCGCCAGTTCCTCGCGCACGGCGACGTCGACCTTGGCCAGGTTCTGCGGCGCGGCAATGGCGCTGATCGCGAACATGCCGGCGCGGTCCATGTCGCCCGCCACCAGCTGGGTGCCGCCGCCATAGGACAGACCCTCCTTCTGGCGGATGCGGTCGAGCAGGCGCGACTTCAGGCCGCCGCCGCCGCCGAAGATGTAATCGGCCAGCATCAGCGCCGGATAGTCCGGGTCGTCGATGTTCAGGTCCAGATTCATACGCGCGGTGTAGAACCCGTTCTCTTTATCGGGCGTGTTCAACATCTCATGTATGG
The DNA here is from genome assembly GCF_001412595.2 of Massilia sp. WG5. Classification (NCBI taxonomy): domain Bacteria; kingdom Pseudomonadati; phylum Pseudomonadota; class Betaproteobacteria; order Burkholderiales; family Oxalobacteraceae; genus Massilia; species Massilia sp. WG5. Next base: position 4,899,279 of record NZ_CP012640.2, on the reverse strand, counting down.
GCGCGATCTCCGCATGCTTGCGCAGCACCGGCGACACGTGCATCGGCGCGCGCCAAGCACCGAACAGATTGTCGACCAGGGGCACGATTTCCTTGGCGTCGAAGTCGCCGACGATGGACAGTTCGGCCGGGTTGCTGCCGTAGTAGTCGTGGTGGAAGGCCTTGACCTGGTCCAGGGTCGCGCTCTTCAGGTCGGCGATGTCCTCGTCCAGCGTGGTCTCGTGGCGGATGTCGCCTTTCGGATAAATGTCGAAATGCTCGTTCAGCGCGCGCGAGGCGATGTTCGGCGGTTCGCCGCGGCTGGCTTCGAGCGCCACCAGCGACTGCTGGCGCAGCTGCTCGAACTCGGCGGCCGGGAAGCTCGGCGCCTTCAGCACGTGGGCGACCAGTTTCAGGGCTTCCGCCAGGTTCTCGCGCGTGGTCTGGAAATGGGTCAGGCCGCCGGCCACCTTCAGCTTGTCGAAGGCGTCGGCGAGCTGCACGCGGTCGTAGCCGTCGGCGCCGCGCATCAGCATGGCCGCCGTCAGACCCGGCACCGCGCCCTTGCCGAACAGGTTCTGCTCATCGCCGAAATGCTGGCGCAGGTCGACCGTGACAGTCTGGCCGCGGTTCTTCTTCGGCAGCAGGGCCAGCTTGACGCCGCCCGCCGTGGTGAGCGTGGTGCGCTTCATGATGTTGGCCTGGGTCGGCTCGAAGTCCTCGGCGCTCAGGTTCGAGGCTTGCGGCTTGAAGTCCTTCAGCAGGCTTTCCACGCTGGGGGCCGGCGGGACCACGGCGCGCTGCGGATTCTCGTCGGGAAGGAAGACGCCGGTGATGCGGTTGTCGCGCTTGAAGTAGCGGGCCGACGCTTCGGCAACCTGCGCCGCCGTGATCTTCGCGACCTTGTCGCGCCCGACAAAGAACAGGCGCCAGTCGCCCAGCGCGATGGTGTCGGACAGCGCAACGCCGACCTGCTGCGGATCGTTCAGGCTGCGCTCGAAGCCGTTCAGGTAGCTGCGCCGGGTGCGCTCCATTTCCTCGGCCGTCGGCGGATGCTGGGCGAAGCTCTCGACCGCCTCGGTGAGGGCGGCGCGCACCGGCTCGATGTCCTGGCCCTTCTTGACCACCGCCCCGAAGTACTGCAGGCCGGGCGCATAGCCGGTCTGGCCGAAGGAGAAGACCTGGCTGGCCTTGCCGGTCTCGACCAGCAGCTTGTGCAGGCGGCCGGTCGGCACGTCGCCCAGGATGGTCGAGGAAAAGCTCAGCACGTCGCTGTCGTCGTGCAGGCCGGAAGGCACGTGGTAGGCCACCGCCACGATCTGCACGTCGCCGTGGCGCCGCACCGTGAAGCTGCGGTCGCCGTCCTGGGTCGGCTCGACGGTCCAGAACTCGGGCAGGCTGCGCTTCGGCTTCGGGATCGCGCCGAACAGCTTGCCGATCGAGCGCAGGGTCTGGGCCGGGTCGAACTTGCCGGCCACCAGCAGCACGGCATTATCCGGCTGGTAGTAGGTGTGATAGAAGTCCTGCAGGTTCTTGATGCGGACGTTCTCGATGTCGCTCTTGTTGCCGATCGTGGCGCGGCCATAGGCGTGCCAGTCGTAGGCGACGCTCTGCATGCGCTTCATCAGCACCGAGGACGGCGAGTTCTCGCCCTCCTCGTACTCGTTGCGCACGACCGTCATCTCGGAATCGAGGTCCTTCTGGGCGATGAAGGAGTGGGTCATGCGGTCGGCTTCCATTTCCAGCGCCCACTGCAGGTTTTCCGGCGAGGCCTGGAACACCTCGTAGTAGTTGGTGCGGTCCAGCGCGGTGGTGCCGTTGAACTGCATGCCGCGGCTGGAGAACTGGGCGGTGATGTCGCGATGTTTCGGCGTGCCCTTGAACATCAGGTGTTCGAGCAGGTGGGCCATGCCGGTCTCGCCGTAGTTCTCGTGGCGCGAGCCGACCAGGTAAGTGACGTTGACGGTCACGGTCGGGCGCGAGGAATCCGGGAACAGCAGCACTTTGAGACCGTTCGGCAGGCGGTATTCGGTGATGCCCTCGACCGCGGGACCCTGCACCACGCCCTTGGGCAAGGCGGCCGGGGCATTCGGCGCGCCCGGCGCCCGCTGGGACCAGGCCGGGACGGCCATGCTTGCGGCGAGGCCGCCGACGATCACGTATGCGGCCGCGCCGCGCTGCAGGAAGCTCGAGCTCATATCACCCCAATTCTGTCGTATCTGCCGTGCAAACTTGCACGATAGCGCAGCATGGTAACAGAGGCTGGCTTAGGGCTGGCTTACCGCTTGTCAACCTGCAAGCTTATGTCGGTTAGTTGCAATTAATAGGAAATGCGCGCGGCCGCGCCGGGATTTACTGCCGGGCCCGCCTTTCGTGCTTCTGCTGGTAGGGACTGATCCGCGACAGCTCTTCCATCTCCTCGGCCAGGAAGGTCAGGAGATCGTCGGCGCTGACGATGCCGACCAGTGCCCCGCTGTCGGACACGACCGGCACGCGCCGGATGCCGCGCAGGCGCATGCGCTCGATGGTGGCGTAGACGTCGTCGTTCTCGCCCGCCGTGAGCAGGTCGTCGCTCATGATGTCGCCCACCTGCAGGCCGAGCGGATCGAGGCCGAGCGCGATGACGGACACCACGATGTCGCGGTCGGTGACGATGCCGACGGGAATGCGTTCGCCGTCCGGCTCTTCGACCACGATCAGGTCACCGACATGGTGTTTGCGCATGAGAAAAGCTGCGCCCTGCACGCTTTCATCGCGGGAGCAGCAGATGGTATCCGTGGTGCTGAGCTTGCCAACTTCCATGGCGTCCTCCATTTGCAGCTTTCAGTATAGACAAGCCAAGCTGCGATGGAAGATCAGGGGACCGGTTTCTTTTCGCCCGGCGGCGGAACGTAGCAGGCGTCGACCACTTGCAGGTCGTTGTCCTTGGCGAAATTCACCACGAAGTGGTAAGCCAGGGGCTCGACATTTTTGAGGGCATTGTTGACCACCACGGACTTGACGCCGTTGACGACGGTCGGGTGGACGTAGGGGGAAAACTTCAGGTGGGCGTTGGGTCCGCCGCTGCCCGCCGGGCGGAAGCAGGACATGACTCCGCACAGACGCTCGGCCCAGTCGCTTGGACGGAACTGCCGACCCTTGCTCGTAAGGCCGAGAATGAAGAATTCATCGGCGAGTTCTTTCCCGGTTTGCGGTAAATCGGCCATAGTGCTGCTTACTGAAACATGAGGCGTGGATGAGAACAACCCCAGTATTATATCTTATAGAAGACCTGCGGACGAGCCCTTACTGGATCAGCCTGCGACTCGTCCTTCTCCGGGAGTGATCAACCCAGCAATACCGCGCCGGAAAGCAGGAGCAGGAGCAGCATCCATAATAACAGCGCGCGCCAGACCAGGCCGACGGTGCTCTGGAGTGCGCGCACATTCGGCTCCTCGCCCGGCAGCACGTCGGCCTCGCTGTCGGCAAGGTCGGCGGTGGCCGCATCCAGCGGCGTGACGCGCGGCGCGGTTTCCAGCGGCGAACCGAGACGCACGCCCATGGCGCCGCCGCCGGCCGCCAGGATGATGCCCTTCGACTCGTCGGCCCAGCGGCCGGCGAAGTTGCGCCAGGCGTAGATCGCATCCTCGAAATTGCCGACCACGGCGAAGGCGATCGCCGTCAGGCGCACCGGAATCCAGTCGATCCAGTAGAAGGCGCGCGCGGCGAACTGGCCGAAGGCTTCGTTGCGCATGTGATCCGGCTCGTTCCAGGCGCGCGCCAGGTATTCGGACACGCGATACATCACGGCGCAGGCCGGACCCAGCGGCATCAGGAACCAGAAGAACACGCCGAAGACGTTGCGGTGGGTGGTGATCAGCGATTTCTCGACCGCCAGGCGGGCGATCTCGGTGCCGTCCATGCCGATCGTGTCGGTTTTGGTCCACTCGGCCAGCAGGGTGCGCGCGGTCGCCTCGTCGCCGGCGTTCAGGGCGAACTGGATCGAGGTGAAGTAATGACTGTAATGGCGGAAACCGAGGGTCAGGTAGACGATCAGGATGTTCCAGGCAAAGGCCGCGAACACGAAACCGTAGTACATCAGCACCCAGTACACGACCGCCGTCGGCAGCATCAGGCTGCCCATCATCAGGAACCAGCCCAGCCGGCCATGGCTCACCTGGCCCGCATTGAACCAGGACTCGATGCGCATGGCGAAGCGCTTGATCTCGGCGTAGATCTGGTTATCTGCGCGCAGGGGTTTCAACTGCTCGATGAGCAGTGCGCACAGAATGGAAAAGAATGTCATTCACGGTCCTTGTCGTAGGGCTTCGCCAAACCTGCTGCGCGTTGCACTGTCGGCCTGCGACGCTCGCTGTACTACCCGTACAGCTGCGTTTCTCGGCCAACATCGCTGCCGCTCGCTACGGTTTTGCGAAGCCCTTTGTTGTTGCCACAGTTCATTGCCCGCTACGATAGCGCAGAGGACCGTTTTATTCAATTATTAGGCTCTCAACAAGTGAAACAGGTTTCGCAGCATCCCTGCCGTCGCGCCCCAGATGAAGAAGCGCTCGTAGGGCATGGCGTAGAAGCTGCGCCGCCCTGTCCCTTCCGGCAGGTCGAAGGACATGCGCTGGTGGTGCAAGCCGTTCATCAGGAAGGCCAGCGGCACTTCGAAGATCTCGGCGACCTCGTTCGATTCGGCCACCAGGTCGAAGGGCGGCGTAACCAGGCCGACCACCGGCGTGACCAGGTAGCTCGATGCGGTGATGTGGTCGGGCAGCACGCCGACGATCTCGACGTGGCGGCGGTTCAGACCGATCTCTTCCTCGGTTTCACGGAGGGCGGTTTCGATCGCCGAGGAATCCAGCTCTTCGGCGCTGCCGCCGGGGAAGCTGACCTGGCCGGCGTGATTGTTCAGGTGGGCGGTGCGCTGGGTCAGCAGGATCGTCAGGCCTTCGGGGCGCTGGACGATCGGCACCAGCACCGCGGCGCGGCGCAGCTTTGGCAGGCGCTCGCGCAAGTCTTGCGGCAGCTCGGGCTCCCAGGCGGGCGGATGGGCCAGGCGCCGGCGCAGCCAGGCGGCCTGCAGGCGCTCGGGCGGCAAGGCGGCTTCGCCGGCGATCGCATCGACGGGCAAACGCTGGGGATCGAGATGCAGTTTTACCAAAACGGACTCCAGAAAAGAAAAAGGCATCCAAGCGGATGCCTTTTCCATGCTACTAGCGCTATTACTTAGCGGCAGCGGCGGTCTTGCGGGTCGGCAGTTTCTCTTTGATACGTGCCGATTTGCCCGAACGCTCACGCAGGTAGTACAGCTTCGCACGGCGCACATCACCACGACGCTTCACTTCGATCGAAGCGATCAGCGGCGAGTACAGCTGGAAGGTACGCTCGACGCCTTCGCCCGACGAGATCTTACGAACGATGAAGTTCGAGTTCAGGCCGCGGTTACGACGCGAGATGACCACGCCTTCGTATGCCTGGGCGCGCTTGCGGTTGCCTTCGACGACGTTGACGCTGACGACAACGGTGTCGCCCGGTGCGAAATCAGGGATATTGCGGCCGAGGCGCGCAATTTCTTCTTGCTCGAGTTGCTGGATCAGATCCATTTTTAACACTCCAATGACCATCTTGCTGGCGCTGTACTATTGCCCAGTAGAGGATGGAATTAAAACATGCGGGCTGTTACCCCCGCCTTTACACCAACATGGTGCAAATCTCAGTCGGCCGCCCGCTCCAGGCTTGCCAGAAACTTTTCATCGGCCTTGCTCAGCTGACCGGCGCTGCGCGCCTTGTCCAGCAGATCGGGCCGTTTCTTCGCGGTCGCTTCCAGCATGCGCTGGCGGCGCCACTTCATGATCTCGGCGTGGTTCCCGCCCATCAGCACCGACGGCACCGCCTCGCCTTCATAGACTTCCGGACGCGTGTAATGCGGCGAATCCAGCAAGCCGTTGACGAAGCTGTCTTCGACCGCCGAGGCATCGTCGCCCAGCACGCCCGGCAACTGCCGCACCACGGCATCCATCAGCGCCATCGCCGGCAACTCGCCGCCGGACAGCACGAAATCGCCGAGGGAAATCTCCTCGTCGACGCAGCGGTCCAGCAGGCGCTGGTCGACCGCTTCGTAGCGTCCACACAACACGACCAGTCCAGGCTCGTTCTTCAGCGCCATCACGCGTTCGTGCGTCAGCGGCTTGCCCTGCGGCGACATGAACACCACGCGCGGGGCCGGCAGACCGAGGTCCACCTGGCGCTGCTTGGCCGCAGCGATCGTCGCTTCGAGGGGCCTGGCCAGCATCACCATGCCGGGACCGCCGCCATAGGGGCGATCGTCGACGGTGCGGTGGCGGTCCTGCGTGAAATCGCGCGGATTCCAGACCGACAGATTCCACAAGCCCTGCTCATGCGCACGCCGGGTCACGCCCGACTGCGTGAGTGCGGCAAACATCTCGGGAAACAAGCTCACGACGTCAAACTGCATCGGGACCTCGCTTCAGTAGGATGGGGTCAATAATCCAGGCCCCAGTCCAGGGTAATCAGTCTTGCCTTCAGGTCGACGCTCTTGACGTACTGGTCCACGAAGGGGATCAGGCGTTCGTCAGGCTTGGCGTCGGGCGCATTCGGGTCAAGGGGAGGAACGATGCGCAGGATCGATTGCGGACCGTTGCTCATCATGTCGGCGACCTTCCCGAGGGCTTCGCCCTGCAGGTTCACGGTATCGAGGCCGATCAGGTCCGACCAGTAATATTCATCTTCCGGTAATTCCGGAAAGTCCGCCCGCGACACCTGCACCGCCGCGCCCTTGAGCGCCTCGGCCATGCTGCGGTCGGAGACATCGACCAGCGTGGCAGTGACATCGCCACTATGGTACTTCGCGCTGCGCACCTGGACGGGTCGCAGCGCCGGCTTGTCGAGCCACCAGGTTTTCACGTTCAGCAGCGCATCGGCATCCGCCGAATACGGCGAAACACGGATGCCGCCCCGGATCCCGTAGGCGCCGGTGATATGTCCGACCTGAACCAGGTCGTCGGGAACTTGGTCCCCTGCTGCTGCCGAATCGGTCAAACCAGTAAAACCTTTGCTACTCGCGAGACTTAAGCAGCGACTTGCTGGCCAGCGACCAGACGAGCAACGGTCGGCGACAGTTGCGCGCCAACGCCTTGCCAGTAGGCCAGACGGTCAGCGGTGATGTTCAGGCCGACTTCTTTGCCCGAAGCCATCGGATTGTAGAAGCCGATGCGCTCGATGAAACGGCCATCGCGACGGTTGCGCGAATCGGTTGCAACGATGTTGTAGAACGGGCGCTTCTTGGCACCACCACGAGCTAAACGAATAACGACCATAATATTTCCAAAAAATTGTGCTGGACGGAGAAAGCCGACGATTATAGCGCGCCGCGCCGTGCCTCAGCAAGCGTTTGTATAAAAAACAAATACCCGGCGCGCAGACCGGCCGAATCCAGCATTATCGCTTATTTTTCCCGCCAGCGCTACCATCGGCTGATCCCCGCCGAGGCGCTGGTGGCGCTGCCAGCCGTTTTGGACGATACTTCAATCTTTCCTTTTTACAACGGCAAGCCTTGGCCTCGATGTCGCCCCACAAGAACAAGACCCTCGCCACCGCCCTCGCCTTCCTGCTCGGCGGCCTCGGTGTGCACCGCTTCTACCTGAAAGGCAGCGTCGACCGGCTCGGCCTGCTGCATGTCTGCAGCCTGCCGGCAGCCGGCCTGGTCTACAGCCTGGGCCATGCGCCGAATCCCTTCTGGGTGCTGCTGCCGCTCCTGATTTCCTGCAGCGCCGGTTTCATCGAGGCGCTGGTCATCGGCCTGACGCCGGACGAGCAATGGGATGCCAGGTTCAAGCCGGCATCCGCCCGCCCGTCGCGCTCGAACTGGGTGCTCGCGGTGCTGCTGGTGCTGACCGTGCTGGTCGGCGCCACCACCGTGATCGCGACGATTTCGCGCCTGTTCGACCTGCTCTACACGGGCGGCGCCTACGGCTGAAGACCCGGCACGCCGGCGCCGTCACAGCCCGCTGGCGCCCCAGTTGTAGCGCGGGATCTCGGTGGGCGGCGTGCCGACCACGATCACGATCTCCTTGTGGCCTTCGAGGGGAATGTCGTCGGGGTTCTCCGTGATTTTCGTGATCTGCTCGTTCTGGACCACGTAGAAGGTCGGCGCGCCGACCAGCCCGGCCACTTCGCCCGGGTTCAGGGTCTGCCCCCATACGGAGAAGAACTGCCCGAGCGTGAAGGCCTTGGGGGTGGCGGTTTCGACGTGGATCACGCCGGTGCCGTCGTGGGTGTGGAGGTCGTAGTTGCAGGCGCTGCGGCCGATGTTCTTCGGCAGCGCCAGGCGCGTGCCGTTCCGGTAGATCGAGATCATCGCATGGATGTGATAGGCCTCGCTGGTGGCGCAGGTCACGCCGTCGATCGGATCGGTCCCGGTATAGTTCCAGTCCGGCCAGTAGGGGGTGCTCAGTCCCTCGGCCGCCTGGACCTCGGTATAGCCCGCCGCCAGGCGCAGCTCGGGCGGCGCCGGGTCGGTCGGCGGCGGCGGCGGCGGCGAAGGATCGGCCGGCGGTGTGGTCGGCGGTGCGGGGGTCGTGGTGGGCGGCGGATCCTGGGCCACGGGCGGGGGCGAATGGGATGTGTCGCCGCTGCCGCCACCGCAGGCGCCCAGCGCGGACAGCAGCGCAAGGCTGATCGTCATCTGTAACACTCTTCCTGGCTTCATGGTGAACATGGTCACTCCTTCGTTGTTAGGCCATGCGTGGGAAACGTAGAATCGGTACGGACTGGACGATTTTATGCGGCGTGCATCAACCGGAAGTTTAAGAAGGCTCAAGTGCTGCGGGATACGCGCATGAGGGTCTGCGCAGCACAACAATTTTGACGAGAATCGATAGGTGAAAGCCGCGGCGCGGCGTCTGGAAATGAAAAAGCGGCCCGATGGGCCGCCCGTGTGAACGCATGCGCCGGACGCAGCGTTCAGAACTGCTCGATCTCCAGCGCCAGCACGCCGGCGCTGCCTTCGACGATCGCATGGCGCAGGCCGGTAGCCTGCGACAGGATATGGTCGGCGAAGAAGCGCGAGGTGGCGATCTTGGCGCGGTAGAAGGCGGCGTCGCCCTCGCCCGCATCCAGCTTGCGCTGCGCCACCAGGGCCGCGCGCGCCATTTGCCAGCCGCCCAGCACGATGCCGGCCAGCTTCAGGTAGGGCACGCTGCCGGCGAACACGGCGCGCGGATCGCTCCTGGTGTTGGCGACCACGAACTCCACCACCTGCTCCAGCGCCGTGCTGCCGGCCGCCAGCTGCGAACGGATCGCCGCGAAATCGGCGCCATGGGCCGCACTCTGCTGCTCGGCCAGCGCACTTTCCGTCGCACGCACCTGGGCGATGATCGATTTGGCGATCGCGCCGCCGTCGCGCACGGTCTTGCGGCCGACCAGGTCGTTGGCCTGGATCGCGGTCGTGCCCTCGTAGATGGTCAGGATCTTGGCGTCGCGGTAGTGCTGGGCGGCGCCGGTTTCCTCGATGAAGCCCATGCCGCCATGCACCTGCACGCCGTCGCGCGCGACGTTCTCGGACATCTCGGTCGACCAGCCCTTGATAATCGGGACCAGGTATTCGTAGATCGCCAGCTGGGCTTTACGGGTGGCTTCGTCGGGATGGCTGTGGGCCAGGTCGCTGTGGGCCGCGCCCACATAAGCCAGCGCGCGCGCCGCCTCGGTCTGCGCACGCATCGACATCAGCATGCGGCGCACGTCCGGGTGGTTGATGATCGCGACCGGGCCGCTCGAGCCTTCCACGGCGCGCGACTGGACGCGCTCCTTCGCGAACGCGACCGCCTGCTGGTAGGCATGCTCGGCCAGGCCGACGCCCTGCATGCCGACGCCGAAGCGGGCCGCGTTCATCATGATGAACATGTATTCGAGGCCGCGGTTCTCTTCGCCCACCAGGGTGCCGATCGCACCGCCGTGGTCGCCGAACTGCAGGACCGCCGTGGGGCTGGCCTTGATGCCCAGCTTGTGCTCGATCGAGACGCAGTGCACGTCGTTCCGCTCGCCCAGCGAGCCATCGGCGTTGACCAGGAACTTCGGCACGATGAACAGCGAGATCCCCTTCACGCCCGGGGGCGCGTCCGGCGTACGCGCCAGGACCAGGTGGACGATGTTCTCGGCCATGTCGTGCTCGCCGTAGGTGATGAAGATCTTGGTGCCGTGGATCTTGTAGGTGCCGTCGCCCTGCGGCACGGCGCGGGTGCGCACGGCGGCCAGGTCGGAGCCGGCCTGCGGCTCGGTGAGGTTCATGGTGCCGGTCCACTTGCCGCTGATGAGCGGCTCGATGAAGCGGGCCTTCTGCTCCTCGGTGCCGGCGGTCAGCAGCGCCTCGATGGCGCCGTCGGTCAGCAGGGCGACCAGCGCGAACGCCAGGTTGGCGCCGTGCAGCATCTCCACGCAGGGCGTGGCGACCAGCTTCGGCAGGCCCTGGCCGCCGTACTCCGCCGGGTGCTGCACGCCCTGCCAGCCGGCTTCGGCGAAGGCGTTGAAGGCTTCGCGGAAACCCTTCGAGGTGGTGACGCTGCCGTCCTTCCAGAAGCTGGGCTCCTTGTCGCCCGCATGGTTCAGCGGCGCGACCACGCCGCCGCAGAATTTCGCGCTCTCTTCCAGCACCGCTTCGACGGTGTCCGGGGTCGCGTCTTCGCAGCCGGGCAGCTGGTTGATCTCGGCCAGGTTGGCCAGTTCGTTCACGACGAACAGCATGTCTTTCAGGGGGGCGTTATAGCTCACCGTAGTCTCCTAGTTCTTTCGTTTACGTAAACGTCAAACGTCGCTTGCAAAAAAGGCGAGAACCCATGTGGCGGTAAAGCCCGGTATGGATTCCCGCCCGTGCGGGTGCGATAGATTTAGCCCAGCTCTTTCACCAGCGCCGGCACGACTTCGAACAGGTCGCCGACCAGGCCGTAGTCGGCCACCGAGAAGATCGGCGCTTCCGGATCCTTGTTGATAGCGACGATGGTCTTCGAGTCCTTCATGCCGGCCAGATGCTGGATCGCGCCCGAGATGCCGACCGCGATGTACAGGGTCGGGGCGACGATCTTGCCGGTCTGGCCGACCTGCCAATCGTTCGGCACGTAGCCGGCGTCGACTGCCGCGCGCGAGGCGCCCATGGCGGCGCCCAGCTTGTCGGCCAGCGGCTCCAGGATCTTGAAGTTGTCGCCCGAGCCCATGCCGCGGCCGCCGGAGACGACGATCTTGGCGCCGGTCAGTTCCGGACGGTCCGACTTGGCCAGCTCGCGGCCCACGAAGCTCGACTTGCCCGAATCGGCGACGGCCGCCACGCTCTCGACCGCAGCGGAACCGCCTTCGGCAGCCGCGGCATCGAAACCGGTGCCGCGCACGGTGATGACCTTGACCTTGTCGCCCGACTGCACGGTGGCGATGGCGTTACCCGCGTAGATCGGACGCTCGAAGGTGTCCGGCGCATCGACCCTGGTGATTTCCGAGATCTGGGCCACGTCCAGCTTGGCGGCCACGCGCGGCAGCACGTTCTTGCCGAAGGCCGAAGCCGGGGCCAGGATGTGCGAGTACGGGGCGGCGACTGCCAGGATCTGCTCGGCGACGTTCTCGGCCAGGCCATCGGCGAACTGCGGCGCGTCGGCGACCAGCACTTTCGAGACGCCCGCGACCTTGGCGGCCGCTTCCGCGACGGCGCCGCAGCCGGCGCCGGCGCCGGCGACCAGGATGTGCACTTCACCACCGCATTGCGAAGCGGCGGTGACGGTGTTCAGGGTGACGGCCTTCAGCGAGGCGTTGTCGTGTTCAGCAATAACGAGTGCGACCATGATAATCCTTTAATTAGATGACTTTGGCTTCGGTGCGCAGTTTCGACACCAGGGTCGCCACGTCCGGCACGATGATGCCGGCCGAACGCTTGGCCGGCTCCGACACTTTCAGCGTCTTCAGGCGCGGGGTCACGTCCACACCCAGCTCTTCCGGCTTGATGGTCTCGAGCGGCTTCTTCTTGGCCTTCATGATGTTCGGCAGCGTCACGTAGCGCGGTTCGTTCAGGCGCAGGTCGGTGGTGACGATGGCCGGCAGGCTCAGGGCCACGGTTTCCAGGCCGCCGTCCACTTCGCGGGTCACGGTGACCTTGCCGTCTTCCAGCACGACCTTCGAGGCGAAGGTCGCCTGCGGCCAGCCCAGCAGGGCCGCCAGCATCTGGCCGGTCTGGTTCGAATCGTCGTCGATCGCCTGCTTGCCCAGGATGATCAGCTGCGGCTGCTCCTTGTCGGCCAGGGCCTTCAGTACCTTGGCCACACCCAGCGGCTCGATCTCGGCGCCGGTCTCGACCAGGATGCCGCGATCGGCGCCGATCGCCATGCCGGTACGCAGGGTTTCCTGGGCCTGGGTCACGCCGCAGGTCACGGCCACGATCTCGGTAACCTTGCCGGCTTCCTTCAGGCGGGTCGCCTCTTCCAGCGCGATCTCATCGAACGGGTTCATCGACATTTTGACGTTGGCGATATCGACGCCGCTGCCGTCGGACTTGACGCGGACCTTGACGTTGTAGTCGACCACGCGTTTGACGGGTACCAGGACTTTCATAGTGGGCCTTTGGAAAATGGAATGAGACTGACTAAAAATGATCCGAATTATAAGAGCAAAACTGCTTCAACACAGAATTAAAGCACGATCGTGCGTTTTTAGCTTAGAGGGAAGTTACTAATTCTGAAGAAAGCTTGATTTGTCGGCTTGAGAAAAAACGGGGCTGCTCTTGCCTGCCCCGTTCATGGCAATCGGTGTCGTCGGTCTTACTTGCGGCGAAGCCAGAAGGTGAATTCGCCGTTGATGTGGGTATGCGCCAGCAGCGCATTGCCGGTCTGCTTGGCGAAGGCCTGGAAGTCGCGCACCGAACCGGTGTCGGTCGCGACGATGCGCAGCACTTCGCCGCTCGCCAGTTCGGCAAGGGCCTTCTTGGCCTTCAGAATCGGCAGAGGGCAGTTCAAGCCTCGCGCATCGAGATCCTTCTGGATTTCGATCGTGCCGGTATCGAGTATGGTTTCGCTCATCATTTGCCTGCGGATGTAGGGGCAGATGCCCGCATAGTACTCCAATTGCGGGATTATGACGCGCCGCACCAAAGTTTGGTATCCATGTTGCGTTGTAACAACAGCAATATGTTGACAGCAATTAATTCATGCCTACTCAAATCGGGTAGACGGTAAATCAGTCCGGAGACTGATTTACCGCCCTACCCTAGGCCTTTACACGCGCTCGCCGACCCAGCCAGCCACACCGGCCAGCGCCTGCGGCAGCGCGGCGGCATCGGTACCGCCGGCCTGGGCCATGTCCGGGCGGCCGCCGCCCTTGCCGCCGACCTGCTGGGCGACAAAGTTGACCAGCTCGCCGGCCTTGACCTTGCCGGTGGCATCCTTGGTGACGCCAGCGATCAGGCTGACCTTGCCGTCAGCCACCGAGGCCAGCACGATGGCGGCAGTCTTCAGCTTGTCCTTCAGCTTGTCCATCGTCTCACGCAGCGCAGCAACATCGGCGCCGTCCATGGTGGCGGCCAGCACCTTCACGCCATTCACGTCGACGGCCTGGCCGGCCAGCTCATCGCCCTGCCCCGCAGCCAGCTTCGATTTCAGGGCGTTGACTTCCTTCTCCAGCGATTTCACCTGGTCCTGGACCTGGGCGATACGCGACGGCAGTTCGTCCGGGCCGGTCTTCAGGCTGGCCGCGGCTTCCTGCAGGCGGCGAGCGGTCGCCTGCACCCATGCCAGCGCGCCCTCGCCCGTCACCGCCTCGATGCGGCGAATGCCGGCAGCGACGCCGCCTTCCGCGACGATCTTGAACAGGCCGATGTCGCCGGTGCGGGTGACGTGCACGCCGCCGCACAGTTCCTTCGACGAACCGATGTCCAGCACGCGCACGGTGTCGCCGTACTTCTCGCCGAACAGGGCCATCGCGCCATGCTTGATGGCGTCGTCCATCGACATGTGCTGGGCCTTGGTCGGGTGGTTCTGCAGGATCTCGGCGTTGACGATCTGCTCGACGCGGGCGATTTCCTCGGCGCTCAGGGGCGCGTTGTGGGCGAAGTCGAAGCGGGTCTTGTCCGGATCGACCAGCGAGCCCTTCTGCTGCACGTGGCCGCCCAGCACTTCGCGCAGGGCCTTGTGCATCAGGTGGGTCGCCGAGTGGTTGCGGATGGTGCGCGCGCGCTTGGCTTCGTCGACCTGCGCGTCGACCGTGTCGCCGACCTTCAGGGAGCCCGACTGCAGGACGCCATGGTGGCCGAACACGTCGGCCTGGATCTTCAGCGTGTCTTCGACTTCGAACAGACCCGCTTTGTTACCACCTGCGGCCTTGATCACGCCCTTGTCGCCCACCTGGCCGCCGGATTCGGCGTAGAACGGGGTCGTGTCCAGCACCACGATGCCGTCCTGGCCGGCCTTCAGCTCCTGGACCGAGACGCCGTCGGCGTACAGCGCCAGCACGTGGGTGTTGTGGACCAGCGAATCGTAGCCGACGAACTTGTTCTTCTCGCCCGCGTACTCGACGTTGGCGGCCATCTTGAACTTGCCGGCGGCGCGCGCCGTCTTCTTCTGCTGCTCCATGGCGGCGGCGAAGCCTGCCTCGTCCAGCGTGACGTTGCGCTCGCGGCAGATGTCCGCGGTCAGGTCCAGCGGGAAGCCGTAGGTGTCGTACAGGGTGAAGGCGGTGGCGCCGTCCAGGTTCTGCGGATCCTTGGCCAGCTGGGCTTCCAGGATCTTCATGCCGTTTTCCAGGGTCTCGCCGAAACGCTCTTCCTCGGCCTTCAGCACCTGCATCACGCGCTGCTTGGCTTCGCGCAGTTCCGGATAGGCGCCGCCCATCTCGATGTCGAGGTCTTCGACCAGCTTGTAGAAGAAGGGTTTGGTCTGGCCCAGCTTGTGACCGTGGCGCAGCGCGCGGCGGATGATGCGGCGCAGGACGTAGCCGTGGCCTTCGCTGCTCGGGATGATGCCGTCGACGATCAGGAAGGACGCGGCGCGGATGTGGTCGGCGATCACGCGCAGCGACTTCGACTCGAGGTCGGTCGCGCCGGTCTCGCGTGCGGCCGCCTTGATCAGTGCCTGGAACAGGTCGATCTCGTAGTTCGAATGCACGTGCTGCAGCACCGCGGCCAGGCGCTCGAGGCCCATGCCGGTGTCGATCGAGGGTTTCGGCAGCGGGGTCAGGACACCCTTCTCATCGCGGTTGAACTGCATGAACACCAGGTTCCAGATCTCGATGAAGCGGTCGCCGTCTTCTTCCTTCGATCCCGGAGGACCGCCCCAGATGTCGGCGCCGTGGTCGTAGAAGATCTCGGTGCAGGGGCCGCAGGGGCCGGTGTCGGCCATCTGCCAGAAGTTGTCGGAGGCGTAGCGGGCGCCCTTGTTGTCGCCGATGCGGATGATGCGCTCTTTCGGCACGCCGATCTCGTTGGCCCAGATGTCGTAGGCTTCGTCGTCTTCGAAGTAGACGGTGATGGTCAGCTTCTCGGCGGGCAGCGCGTAGACCTTGGTCAGCAGCTCCCAGGCGAAGTGGATGGCGTCGCGCTTGAAGTAGTCGCCGAAGCTGAAGTTACCCAGCATCTCGAAGAAGGTATGGTGGCGCGCGGTGTAGCCGACGTTTTCCAGGTCGTTGTGCTTGCCGCCGGCGCGCACGCAGCGCTGCACGGTGGTGGCGCGCTTGTACGGGCGCGTATCCAGCCCCAGGAACACGTCCTTGAACTGCACCATGCCGCTGTTGGTCAACAACATCGTCGGGTCATTGCCCGGCACGAGCGGGCTGGAGCGGACGATCGTGTGGCCTTTGGACTCAAAGAACTTGAGGAACTTTTCGCGTATTTCGGTGGATTTCATGTCGTAGGGGCGAGTGAAGGCAGCATGCTATATAAAAAAATGATTATAGCGTAGCTGTCGCAAGGAATTGGGATTGCGAATTAGCGTAAAAGGGCCAGCACCGCACTCGCCTGCCCGTTCGCCTGCGTCAGCATGGCCGATGCCGCCTGCTGCAGGATCTGGGCGCGCGTGAGCTTGACCGTGGAACTGGTGCCGTCGATGCGCGCGCCCGAATTCATCTTCGCGATCGCCTGCGACACGTCGGCCGTATGCTCGGCGAGCCGCCGCTGGGCGTTCAGCGATAATGAATTGTTATTGATCGACAGGGACATGGAGCTCGTGGGCCGAAGGGCAGTAGTCTGTCCTTAACGACAAGCTCTTACGAATCTGAAGGTCGATGGGTGTTTATTTAAGCGGCAGCGCTGAAATCCGGGCCGATCAGGTCGATCCGGTCCGTGCAGAAAGCGTCCACGCCCCAGCCCAGCAGTTCGCGGGCGCGGGCCGGCTCGTTGACGGTGTAGCAGAACAGGCCGAAGCCGGCCGCCTTGACCTGCGCCGCCAGGCGCGGCGTCAGGTGGCGGTGGTTGGCGTGGATCGCGACCGCCTCCACCGCGCGCGCGCGGCGCTCCCAGTCGGGCGGCAGTTCGCTCATCAGGCACGCGCGCGGCAGTTGCGGCGCCGCCTCGCGCGCGGCTTCGAGCGCCTGCTGGCTGAACGAGGACAGCAGCGGCGCCGCTTCCCGTCGCCCGGCCGCGATCTCGTCGGCGAACATGGCGGCGGCGATGCGCGCGACCACGCGGCCGGTTTCGCTCTCATGGCCCGGCGCCGGCTTGAGCTCGATGTTCATCCATATTCCATGCGCGCGGCAGACCTGCGCGAACTCGACGAACAGCGGCACCGGCTCGCCCTCGAAGGCGCGGCCGAACCAGCCGCCGGCGTCCATTCCGGCCAGCTCCAGCGCGTCGTAGTCGTAGACATGGCCGGAGCCGGCGACGGTGCGGCCCAGGAAGGGATCGTGCATCACGACCGGCACGCCGTCGCGCGCCAGCATGACGTCGTACTCGATCGCGCGAAAGCCCGCCTGCATGCCGCAGCGCAGGCCGGCCATGGTGTTTTCCGGCGCCAGGGTGCCGCCGCCGCGGTGGGCCAGGACTTTCGGGTAGGGCCACATATCGACTTCTCTCCTATCTGCCTTGGTACAGCCACAGGACAAGCGCCACCTGCGCCGCCAGGTTCGCCGCCACCGTCAGCCAGAACAGCTTCCTGAACGGCTGCTTGACGGTCTTGTGGCGCAGCCACTGCTGGGCCAGCACGGCGCCCGGCCAGCCGCCCACCAGGCCCAGCACCAGCAGCCGGCTCTCGGGCGTGCGCCGGGCGCCGCGCCGCGCCGCCGATTTGTCGAGCGCATAGCTGGCGAAGCACAGCACGCTCAGCAGCAGGTAGACTGCGCCGACCGCCGGCGGCAGCTGCCGGGCGATGGTGGCGCCGGCGTATAAAATGGAAGACAGGAGGATCGGCAGGTACGGGAGCATGGCGGCAGCTTACGTCCTGCCGCAATACGTGTCCACTTGGAAAACAGGAGCGCCCATGCACATCAACGCGGATTTCTCGCAGCCCGTCATCGTCACGCCCGACCAGTACCGCTGGGTCGCCTCGCCCCAGGGCGGCGTCGAACGGATGATGCTGGACCGGATCGGCGAGGAGCAGGCGCGCGCGACCAGCATCGTGCGCTACGCGCCGGATTCGCGCTTCCCGCGCCATGCGCATCCGGACGGCGAAGAGATCCTGGTCCTGTCCGGCACCTTTTCCGACGAATACGGTGACTTCCCGGCGGGCTGGTATCTGCGCAACCCGCCGGATTCCTCGCACCAGCCGTCCAGCGAGGAAGGCGCGCTGATCTTCGTCAAGCTGCGCCAGATGGCGCAGGGAGAGGACCGGACCGTGCGGATCGACACCCGCGATCCCGCTTCCTGGCAGCGCCGCGGCGAGCGCATGGTGTGTCCGCTGTTTTCGAGCCCTGCCGAGCAGGTCTGCCTGCAGCGCCTGTCCCCGGGCCAGGCCGTCCCGGACGGGGCTGCGGACGGCGCCGAACTGCTGGTGCTGGACGGCGGGATCGCCGCCGGCGAGCGTGCTTGCGGGCGCGGCGCCTGGATCCGGCTGCCGCCCGGAGACGGTCCGGACCTACGCGCCGGTCCGCAGGGCGCGACCGTCTATCTGAAGACCGGGCACCTCAGCGCGCAGACCGCACAAAGTCCGTCACGTCCGCGCTGAAGCGCTGCGGCGCGTCCAGGTAGGGAAAATGGCCGGCGCCGGCATACTCGACCAGCTTCGCCTTCGGCAGCGCCTGGCCCAGGGCGCGCTGGGCCGGCAGGCCGATCGCATGATCTTCGGCGCCGGCCAGCACCAGGACCGGCATCGTCAGGCGCTCGAAGCGGCCGAAGCGGTAAGACAGGAAACCATTGTTCCACAGGGTCCCGCCCAGCTCGCCGGTATTGCGCAGGCCGCTCTTCGCATCGACGGCGCGCTGTTCCGCGACCCGCTTCATGTCCGGGAACATGGTCTCGTCGTTGACGCGTTCGCGGATCTCGTCGGGCACGGCATTGAAAGCGAAGAAGCATTCGTCGGGGGTTTCCTTGCGCTCGACGGCGGCGGCGCGCGCCTTCGCCAGCTCGGCCGGGTAGCGCTGCGCGAGGAAGGCGACGCGCGCCGCACAGGCATCCGGGATACTCGAGGCGGCGCTGACCAGCACCAGCTTCGCCACGTGCTGCGGATAGGCGGCGGCATACTCGAGCGCCAGCGCGCCGCCGAAGGAATGGCCCATCAGCGCCAGCTTCGGCACCCCGAGCTGCCTGCGCAGCGCTTCGATGTCCTCGACCATGAGCGGCAGCGAGTAGTCGCCGGTCCACGGACGCTCGGAACGACCGCTGCCGCGCTGGTCCAGGTAGATCATCTGCAGCTTGCCTTCCAGCGCCTTGCCGGCCTGGGCCTCGAAGCTGTAGCTGTTGTAGCCCGGCCCGCCATGCAGGAACAGCAGCGGCGGCGTGCCGGCGGGCGCCTGCCCGGCGACCTTGTACCAGAGGCGCACGCCGTTGACCACGGCCTGGTGCTCGCCGGGCTGCAGGGAAGCCGCACGGGCGGCGGGAAGGCAGGCGCCGGCCATCAGGGCCGCTGCCAGGATCAGGCTGGAACGCATCATCTCTCGGGTCTCTTTGTTGTTGTAATTACGTAATTATAGAGAGGATCAGCATGCCGGCGAAGCCCCCCTGCTGTCCGGACTGTCCGCACTGTCCGTTAATGAACGTACGGAGGAATCCGGCCGAAGGGCCTACGCTCGTCCTTCGACTGTCCCAACATCGGAGGAAATCATGGGTTTCGATTTAGGCAACCTGCTGCAGCAATACCTGGGCGGCGCCAACGCCAACCATGCACAGGCGGAGGACGACTTCGACCGGGTGGCGCAACAGGCGCCGCGTGAAGAGGTGGCGCGTGGCGTGACCCAGGCGCTGCGCTCGGACCAGACCCCGCCGTTCCCGCAGATGGCAGCCAATCTGTTCGGCAACAGCAACCCGGACCAGCGCGCCGGCATGCTCAACCAGCTGATCGCCAGCCTCGGCCCGCAACTGCTGTCCTCGGTGGCCGGCGGCGCCCTCGGCAACATCCTCGGCGGCGGCCAGAACCGCGTGACGCCGGAACAGGCATCGCAGGTGTCGCCCGACCAGGTGCGCGAGATCGCCGCCCACGCGGAACAGCAGAACCCGGGCGTCGTCGACCAGATGGGCAATTTCTATTCGCAGCATCCGACCCTGGTGAAAGCCCTGGGCGGCGCCGCGCTCGCGATCGCGCTGGGCCATATGGCGCAGGGCATGCAACGTAACAACTAACAAGGAGAACGATATGGGTATCCTCGGCGACATTTTCCACAAGATCTTCCCAGGCCATCATCCGGCCAATACGCAAGCGCAGGCCACGCCCGCGCCGCAAGCCCCGGCCCAGGCGCCGGCTGCTGCCCCACAGGCGCCGGCGCCCTCCGCCGGGACGACGGGCACGGCCGGCGCCGCCGCCGCTCCCGCCGCCACCCTGAACCAGCAGGTCGACGTCGAAGAGGTCCTGACGAACATGCAGAAGCAGTCGGGCCAGCAGCTGAACTGGCGCACCTCGATCGTCGACCTGCTGAAGCTGCTGAACCTGGACAGCAGCCTGCAGGCGCGCAAGGACCTGGCGGCCGAGCTGCACTACACCGGCGACACCAACGATTCGGCCAGCATGAACATCTGGCTGCACAAGCAGGTGATGACCAAGCTGGCCCAGAACGGCGGCAAGGTGCCGGCCGACCTGCAGGATTGAGCGGCGCCCGGGCGCTAGGGGGCGCGTCGCCACGCCGGGATGGCAACGGCACGCCCCGCATGAAGCAATTTTGTTAAGATCGAGACATCGGCCCGCCGCACAAAGTGATGATGCTTTCGACAAACCAACAATCCAGCACCAAGGACCTATCCGAACAATCCAGGAAAGTGCTGTCCATCCGCGACGAAGTTTTTGCAGAATGGGAAAAACGTGTCCGCAGCCTGATTCCGGGTGCGGATGAGGTCAGCCATCCGGTCCTGCTCGATACCCTACCCTTGTTCTACGGGAATATCGCGGAAGCGCTGAGCCCGGGATTCGACAGGGAAAACGCGGCCAGCGATTCGACCGCCGCCACCGGCCATGGCAGCGAACGCGCGCGCACGACGGAATACAAGGCCGTCGAAATCGTCTACGAATACCAGTTGCTGCGCGACGCCCTGCTGCACGTCGCCGGGCGCCACGGCATCCGCTTCACGGCCGAGGAAGCCGGCATCATCGGCTCGTCCTTCGACCAGGCGATCCGCGACGCCATCGAAGAATTCACCGCCCTGCAGCGGGCCTTCCGCCAACGCGTCGCCGCCTCGCTCACGCACGATATGCGCAGTCCCCTGTCGGTGATCGTTTCGGGGGCGGAACTGCTGCTGGCGACCGATCCGGGCAAGTCGACAAAGATCCTCCAGAAGATCCTGGAAAACGGCCTGCGCCTGGAACAGATGATCCAGGAACAGCTCGACGCCATCAGCAAGCCGGCGGCGCAGAGCCCGCCCCTGGCCATGGTGTCGCTGGACGCCTTGCAGCTGGCGCGCGAAGTCGCCGAGCACGTGAACGACACGACGCCGGCCCATTGCGAAGCCGGCGGCGAGTCCGTGGTCGGCTGGTGGGACGAAAGCGCGCTGCGGCGCGCCCTCGAGAACCTGGCCTCGAACGCGGCCAAGTACGGCGACGGACAGCAGGTCCGCCTGAACGTGGCCCAGACCCACGGCCGCGTGATCCTATCGGTCCACAACTGCGGCAATCCGATCCCGGACGAGCAGCGCAAGAACATCTTCGAATACCTGAACCGCGGCCAGCACACCGACAAGATCGGCTGGGGCATCGGCCTGCCCTTCGTTCAGGAAGTCGCGAAGCGCCACGGCGGCACCGTGGTGCTCGACAGCTCGGCCCAGTCCGGCACTACCTTTACCATCGACATCCCGATCGACGGGCGCGCATTCAATCCGCCAAGCTGACGTTGGCAGGCGTGCCGCAGGAGAAGCAGAAGCGCATCAGCGCGTTCTTGCGCACCGAGCAGGCCGGACAGCGGTCGAACAGGCAGAAGCCGCAGTGCGGGCAATGGGACAGGGTCGCGTCCTGGTAGTTGGTGCCGCGCTCGCAGGACGGACACACGCCCTTGCCGATGCGCGCCAGCACGAGGTCGTAGCGCATCCCGGTCTTGCGCTGCGGTTCCGGCAGCGTCTCGATGGTTTTCTGGCGCGCCAGGTAAGCCTGCAGCCACAGGATCGCCCAGCGTCCGCACAGCACCGTCAGCACGATGCCGACCACGTAGCGCACATAGCCGCCGTAGCTGGGCAGGTAGGGCAGCAGCTCGAAGAAGAAGGCGACCAGCGCAAAGAGGATGAAACCCCAGGCGAAGGGCCAGTAGGCGCCGTTACGCTTGTACTTGAACAAGCAGCCCGCGCCTGCCAGCAGCGGCAGGGTCAGCGCCAGCCGGTACAGGAACACGTGCAGTTCGGCGCGGCGCGCGGCCTCCTCGGCCTGGCCCTGCGCCGGCACCAGCAGCGCCGCATGATCCCGCTGCGCCTTCTGCGCGGCCTGGTCGGCATCCAGCCGGGCCTGCTGCTGCGCCTCCACCGCGGCCAGCGCGGCGCGTTCTTCGCGCGCCAGGCCGTCGAGCGCGCGGGTACGCGCGACCAGCTCGGCATCCTGCTCGGGACGCACGGTGGCCTGGCGGGTCGCGATCCAGTTGTCGAAACTTGCGCGCGCGCTGCGCGTGTTGGCCTGGGCCGCCTCGTGCCGGTGCCGGGCCTGTTCGAGCGCCTCGTCGGCCTCCTGCGCCGCCTTGCTGGCGCGCGCCATCTCGGCGCGGTATTGCGCGGCGGCGTCCGGATCGATCATGGCCAGTGCAGTCGGCGCCGGATCGAGTCCGCCGAGGCTGTCGATCACCTTTCCGCCGAGACCGATCAAGAAACCGGCGAAGATGAGCGCGACCAGCCACAGCGCGCGGTGCATCCAGGTTTCGGTCAAGCGCACACCCTTGTTCATGGCAGGATCTCCTTTGCCTTGATGGCGACCAATGCAGATTGCCATCGGCGGAGAATGTGTGCCAGGACAAAGCCGGGCCGACCGCCCGGCGCTACCGGGGGTAGCGGATCGCGCTACCGCCTGGCGCCCGGAAGCGGATCAGAAGTAACTGAGACCCAGCGCCTTGCGCACCTCGTCCATCGTCTGGGCCGCCACTTCGCGCGCCTTGCCGGTGCCTTCCTTCAGGATCTGCAGGACCTGGCCGCGGTCCTTGGCGAATTCCTCGCGGCGCGCGCGGATCGGCGCCAGCATCTCCTGCAGGATGCCTTCCAGGCGCTTCTTGACGACCGAGTCGCCCAGGCCGCCGCGCACGTAGTGGGCCTTCATCTCGGCCAGGCCTTCCTTGTCGGTGTCGAAGGCGTCGAGGTAGATGAAGGCGACGTTGCCTTCCAGGTGGCCGGGATCGGACACCTTCAGGTGCAGCGGGTCGGTGTAGACCTGCTTGACGGCGGCGCGGATCTCGTCGGCGCTGGCGCCCAGGTTGATGGTGTTGCCCAGCGACTTGCTCATCTTGGCGCGGCCGTCGATGCCCGGCAGGCGGCCCACTTTCGGCACGATCGCCTTGCACTCGACCAGGATGTCCTTGTCCCCGCCGTAGGTGCGGTTGAACTTGCGCACGATCTCGTTGCACTGCTCGATCATCGGGATCTGGTCGTCGCCGACCGGCACGATGCCGGCCTTGAAGGCGGTGATGTCGGCGGCCTGGCTGGCGGGATAGGTCAGGAAGCCGGCCGGGATGTCGCGCTCAAAGCCGCGCTGCACGATTTCCGCCTTCACCGTCGGGTTGCGCTCCAGGCGCGCGACCGTCACCAGGTTCAGGTAATAGAAGGTCAGCTCGGCCAGTTCCGGGATCTGCGACTGGATCAGGATGGTCGACTTGGCCGGATCAATCCCTACGGCAAGGTAATCGAGCGCCACCTCGATGACGTTCCGGTGTACCTTACCTATGTCATCCATGTTGTCGGTGAGCGCCTGGGCGTCCGCGAGCATGATGAACTGGCGATATTGATCCTGATAAGTTACCCGATTGCGCAGGCTACCGACGAAGTGGCCGAGGTGCAGCGGTCCGGTAGGACGGTCGCCGGTCAGGATGACGGCGTTGGCAGGCGAAGCGGTACTGACGGGGGTTTGCAGGCTCATGGGATTCCTTTTTTATCCTTGCCCCGATCCTGCCGCGCCAACAAAAACGCCGCCTGAATCGAGGCGGCGCTTAGTGATTCACATTCAACTCTCCGGCCGCGCGCTGCTAGCGGCGCCACCAGGAAACGAGGATGAAATGTGTATTCGAAAAATTCATGGATGGCATGGTTGCAGGTTGCCGCATCGCTGTCAACCGCGAACACACGCCGATGCTCCCCGACATATGGACTGGCAGGGACCGCCATGAATTTTTTGTTGTCATAAAATTAATAGATTGGTGAATTATGGATTCTACGAAGAGCACGAACAGCCAACACCGACCACTTGAACTCTGGGGCGGTCTCGAATGCACCGTCAATCGCGTCCGCGATGACTATTTCCACCAGCTCGATCGCAACGGCCACGCGACCCGCCCGGCCGACATCGACCGTTTTGCTTCGCTCGGCATCCGCGCGATCCGCTACCCCGTGATCTGGGAGCGCACCGCCCCGGACGGCATCGAGCGCGCCGACTGGACCTGGTCCGACGAGCGCCTGAACGCCCTGCGCGAGGCCGGCGTCACCCCGATCGCCGGCCTGATCCACCACGGCAGCGGTCCGCGCCACACCAGCCTGGTCGATCCGGCCTTTGCCGACCAGCTGGCCGAGTATGCCGGCGCCGTGGCCGCCCGCTACCCCTGGCTCGAGTACTACACGCCGGTCAACGAACCCTGCACCACGGCCCGCTTCGCCGGCCTGTACGGCGTCTGGTATCCGCATGGACGCGACGACCGCACCTTCATCCAGGCCCTGCTGAACCAGTGCCGCGCGGTGGTGCTGTCGATGCGCGCGATCCGCGCCGTCAACCCGGACGCCAAGCTGGTGCAGACGGACGACCTCGGCAAGACCTACAGCACGCCGGAACTGGCCCATGTCGCCGAGTTCTACAACGAGCGCCG
The DNA here is from genome assembly GCF_001412595.2 of Massilia sp. WG5. Classification (NCBI taxonomy): domain Bacteria; kingdom Pseudomonadati; phylum Pseudomonadota; class Betaproteobacteria; order Burkholderiales; family Oxalobacteraceae; genus Massilia; species Massilia sp. WG5. Next base: position 4,874,731 of record NZ_CP012640.2, on the reverse strand, counting down.
CTGGCTGGCCTGGGACCTGCTGTGCGGCATGGTCGGCCCCGAGCACCCGCTGTGGAGCTACCTGACCGGCACCGGCATCGCCGACGACGAGTTCCTGTGGTTCCGCGACAACCCCTGCCCGCCCGACATCATCGGCGTCAACTACTACGTGACCAGCGAGCGCTGGCTCGATCACCGCCCGGACCGCTACCCGCCGCACCATCGCGGCACGGCCGACGGCATTCCCTGCGCCGACATCGAAGCCTCGCGCGCGCTGGCGACGCCGACCGCCGGCATCGCCCCGCTGCTGTCCGAAGTCTGGGAACGCTACCGCATTCCGCTGGCCGTCACCGAAGCCCACATCGACGCCAACCGCGAAGACCAGCTGCGCTGGCTGCTGGAGATCTGGGAAGCGGCCAAGGAAGTGCGCAGCAACGGGGTCGACCTGCGCGCGGTCACGGTGTGGTCGCTGCTCGGCTCCTTCGACTGGAACAGCCTGGTGACCCAGAACCGCGGCTACTACGAGCCCGGCCCCTTCGACGTGCGTGCGCCCGAGCCGCGCCCGACCGCGCTGGCGCGCATGATGCGCGAGCTCTCGTCGGGCAGCCCGCTGTCGCATCCGGTGCTGCGCGGCCAGGGCTGGTGGCGCCGTCCGGGGCGCTTCCTGTGCCCGCCGGTGGCGACGCCCGCCGCCGTCACCTCGATCACGGCCGACGGCCACACCCTGGTCGGCACCGCCAGCCGCCCGATCCTGATCACGGGCGCCAGCGGCACCCTGGGCCGCGCCTTCGCCCACCTGTGCCGCAAGCGCCACCTGGCCTTCCGCCTGCTGTCGCGCCGGGAGATGGACATCACCGACGCCGACTCGGTCGAGCGCGCGCTGGCGCAGCACAAGCCCTGGGCGGTGATCAATACCGCCGGCTACGTGCGCGTGGACGAGGCCGAGAACGACGTCGAGCGCTGCATGCGCGAGAACGCGATCGGCCCGGCGATCCTGGCCGCCGCCTGCGCCCGCCACGGCGTCCACCTGACGACCTTCTCCAGCGACCTGGTGTTCGACGGCGCGCAGCACAGCCCGTATGTCGAGAGCAGCGCCGTCGCGCCGCTGAACGTGTACGGCCGCAGCAAGGCGGAAGCCGAGCAGCGCGTGCTGGACAAGCATCCCGGTGCGCTGGTAGTGCGCACCAGCGCCTTCTTCGGCCCCTGGGACAAGCACAACTTCGTGACGCTCGCCCTGCAGGCGCTCGAACGCGGCGAGGCGTTCACGGCGGCCAGCGACCTGAGGGTCTCGCCGACCTATGTGCCGGACCTGGTGCACGCCTGCCTCGACCTCGCCATCGACGGCGAGTCCGGCATCTGGCACCTGAACAACGCCGGCAGCGTGAGCTGGGCGGAGCTGGCGCGCAAGGCCGCCGAGGCAGCCGGCATCGACGCCAGCCGCCTGGAGGCGAAACCGGCAGCAGGCTGCGGCTTCACGGCGGCGCGCCCGGCTTGCGCGGCCCTGAGCAGCGAGCGCAGCATCCTGCTGCCGGCGCTGGACAACGCCCTGGCCCGCTACCTCGAGCTGCGCAAGCAGGGCGATCCGGAGATGGAAGAGCTGATCAAGTCGATGGAAACGCGCCAGCCGCTGGCCGGCGAACAGCGCCAGATGGAAGAAACGCCGGCGGAGGCCTTCCAGGTACAGCGCTTCTGATCAGTGCGCGGACAGCTGGCGGTCGCTGAGGTGCCGATCGCTGAGGTGCCGATCGATGAGCGGCGCCACCCGGCTCGCGAAAGCACAGGCGACATCGTGCCCGCCGCCCGGGATGACGTGCAATGCCGCCCGCGGCAGCACGGCCGCCAGGCGCCGGCCGGCCTTCACGGGGCTGATCGGGTCCGCGTCGCCCCACAGCAGCAGCGTCGGGATGCGCAGCGCAGAACACTTCGGCGTCAGGTCTTCCCGATGCCGGATGAACCAGTCCGGCAAGCCGGGATGCTCCGCCCGGACGGCCGGCCGCCAGTCTTCCGCATCGAGGTCGTCCATGCGCATCCCGCCCGATGTCGCCGACAGCACCAGGTGCGTGACCAGCTCCGGCTTGCGCAGCGCCGCCAGCATGGCGACCACCCCGCCCATCGACTGGGCGATCAGGGCGACGGGCCGGTCGATGGCGGTCACCAGCCTTTCGGCCAGGTCGTCGAGGTTCTGGATGGCCGGATCGGGCGGGATGCCGCCGAAGCCGGGCCAGGCGACATGCTCTTTCTGGGCCGGGCAGCTCAGCAGGTCGGCAGCGGGGCGCCAGAATTCCGTACGGCCGAGGGCGCCAGGGAGGAAAAGAAGTCGGGATGGGCTTTGCATCGATGGAATATAGCCGCCTTCAGAAGGTAGAACAGTTGAAGAAACCGCGATGGCCGAAGCAGGTCGTTGTCGTTGGCGAAGTCCGATAGCGCTCGATCGCGTTCTTGGTGTCCATGGAAAGGATACACGAGCGCCACTGTTCCGAGTCCCGCGTATTTCCCAAACGTTCGCATGCCGGGCCGTACACTGCGATCATGTCGTCCACTTCGCGCTCTTGCTGCGCCGCCCGCTCCGCTTGCGTTGTACAGCCGCCCACGAGCAGGACCAGCGTTAATGCCATTGTCGTACGCATGTTGAACCTCCATCCCAGCTGCCGGCGCGCCGCCAATGGCGCTACCGAGAACAATAAATGTTCCCTAGTTAATGCCGGTTCAATGGGACAAGGTTCTATGGGAAGCGTCCTGCTGCTCGGTCGGCTGAGAATAGCCGCTTGTCACGATGAGAAAGTCAGCAGTGTTACGAACGGCTGCAACTGACCGAAGCGGCAGTAGGCACGGCTGTGCGAGCGTCTTAATTGTTGAGCCTGTAGATTCGCTCGATCTCTTCAGGGGACAGCTTCAACAAGTTTCGTTCAATGACCTCAGGTGTGACAGAAAGCGGGAAGTACATGGTGATAATTTGGCCCCCTTGTCGTTCTTTTCTCCCTAGAAACTCATACTGCAAATCGCATTCATCGCCAAGAAAGTCGTCAAGGAAGTCAAAAAGCTCGTAGTCTTCAACAACGACAATGCACCGGTTTTCGTCGTCTAGCCCAACGCTGATGTAGGGGAGAATCTGCTTCACGATTTGCATTCCAGGTAGAAAAGGGACTCGCGCTCAGGTCTGCTTTTGGCCGAACCCGGCCGACCATGAACGCTCAGACCCAACAAGAATCTACATGCCACTACTGGCCCACACAAATAACTTTAGTTTCATACTGGTGGGCATTTTCTTTTTTCTTTGCGGCCCACGTGACCACTTCCTGAGCTTCAGCGGCGGTCATGACAGTTGCTTTCTCTTTATTTTTAATAAATGACACGCCTTCGAACTTCCCTTCCTTGCTGCGCATGACTCTGGCAAAGACGGGCGCCGTCTTGCCATCGCCAGTTCGCTTGTTTTGCTGGACGAGGTAACGCTGGTCGATTGTTTCCATGGTAAAACTCCATATTTGTAGAGCAAACCAGCATTCTACGGCGCGTGAAGCGCCATCAGGAAAACATGGTGGGAGCAATGATCATTCTTGCCTGGATGGCGCCGGTTGCTGAACGTCAGGACTCGACTCGCAGCAGACGTTCATGTGTTCGGGTCTTGCTCGCCAATTCGGGTCTTGCTCGCCAAACCTCGTAATCAGCGATCTGCACGCATCGGCACCGGCAGTAGCGGCCCAGTGTTCAGCCTCTTCAATCTCCGGCTCAAGCCGGGCTAAGGCATCTTGATCCCAGTGCTCTCGAACGGCACCAAGCGGTAACGCATCGGTTTCTGAGTCGATAGCAACGAAAATCATAAAGTCTGCGTCGTCGGCAGCTGCATCAGCTTCATAACGCAGAGCAGCCAGGCGTCGTGAACCGATCAGAAAGCTCAACTGTCCGTCGAGCATCGCCTGTGCTGTTGAAACGACCTGTAGGCGTACTGACCGAGCATATTCCTCATGAGTAGCGTATTGAGTCACTCGAGTCACGATCGTTGTTCAGGTTAGCCGCACAGTATGTCGGCAACGGTTTAGGTCGAACGTCTGCTCTTCTGGCCGTAAACAAGCTGCCGAACTAGTTCAATTTCGACTGCGGTGCATTAACCGCATACCACCGACGCACGTTTCGCCTGCCGTTCTCGACTGATGGCTGCGGTCGACGCGAACCACAGGCCCAGGGCTGCCGCGATGCCGGCAATGCCGCCGCCCGCCGGCGCGGCCACCAGGAAGCCGATGGCAGCGGACAGCAGCAGGAATGCGCCGAGCAAATAAAAAGCGCGAAACGATGCAGCGTGGGCGATCGGGAGGAAATGCAGGCCGACGACAAGCGCAATGGCTGGCAGCAGCAGGTCGGGACGATGCATGTTGGTGACGATGTTCGATGCGAGAAAGATGCCGATTCCCTCACCAATGCTGCTCCACATCAGCGCCTTTTTGGTTCGCTCGGAAAGGACGATGCCATTGCCCTGAAGGCCCATTGCATGGATGGCGGCCGCCCCGATGGTCAGGAAGACGATGAAAGGCAAAGCCAGCATGGTGGCCCCGAGCTGCCACTGCAATCGCATTGTCAGCGCAGCGAACACCGCACCGAAGAAGGCCATGATCACCGCGCCGCGAGCACCCATTTCGTTTCCTTTCCAAAGCCGTAGTCGAGTTTATCCTGCCCAGAATACAGCAACGCAACCCGGTCAAAATACGTGGATTATCACGCCCATCATCCACGCCAAACCGCGCGTGGATCGCCTGGTAGGCGAGCGGAAGCACGAACGTATGCTCTTGGCGGGCTGCTGACTTACCTAAGCGAGTGCCACCGATCCGATCAGGAAAACATGTTCGGGGCCCTATTCTTATCGACTGCTCGATGCCATTTTCTTCGCCCTCGCCGCAACGATAGCGGCTGCAGAGGCCTTAGCCCATTCAAGCTGTTCTTGCGACAGCTTTGCAGCAAGCAAGTCGACGATATCCTTGTAGGCGATGGCATAGGCTAATGACCGGCCCGGGTTGGAAGCGCTCCGATCAAAACAGCCCTCAGGGTGCGCGCCGGTAGTGCATGGCGACCGTGCCATTGTGGAGCGGCTGCGCGGAGATCAACGCGAGCCGTCGCGTGCCGGGCAGTCCGCTCCCGTACAGGGTCGGGCCGTGGCCGGCAAGCCTGGGGTGGACGAGAAACCGGTACTCGTCAATCAAATCCAGCCGCTCCAATGCGGTCGCCAGTTTGCCGCTGCCGAGCAGCACGCCGTTCGGGGTTGCGTCCTTGAGCTTTTGGACGCCCGAGCGTAAATCGCCGGCGATGTGGTGGCTGTTGGTCCATGGGAAGTCCGTTCGTGTCGACGACACCACGTACTTTGGCTTGGCCTCCAGCTTGACGGCCCACTCCCGCATTGCCGGCGGCGCGTCCACGGCGCCGCAGGCGACCGCTGGCCAGTAACGCTCCATCATTTCGTAAGTAAGGCGGCCCCATAGCATCGCCCCGGCTTCGTCCATGAGGTGGGTAAAGAAGGCGTGGGTCTCGTCGTCGGCGATGCCCACTTCATGGTCGATACAGCCGTCCAAGCTGACGTTGATACTGAAAGTCAGGAGTCCCATAACACCTTTCGCCTCGTCTATGCCATGAATATGCCATGCGCCGCTGGCGGAAGGCTCAGTCCTTGCGCAGCACGATATGCGTCGCGGCTTGCGTCGGCACATGCTCGACACAGCGGAAACCCAGGGCCCGAAGGTCGAGGCCCGTGAACAGGTTTTCGCCGGATCCCAGCAGCACCGGTGCGATCGCCAGATGCATCTCGTCGACCAGGCCGGCCTGCAGGTATTCGCGCACGGTTGCGACGCCGCCGCCCAGGCGCATGTCCTTGCCCTTGGCGGCGTGGTGCGCTTGCTCGTACGCGGACTCGATGCCGTCGGTGACGAAATGGAAGGTCGTGCCGCCCTTCATCTCCAATGGCGGACGGGGATGGTGGGTCAACACGAAGACCGGAACGTGGTACGGGGGCTCATCGCCCCACCAGCCTTTCCACTCGTCGTCCAGCCATGCCCCGCGAACCGGGCCAAACATGTTCCTGCCCAGGATCCAGGCCCCGACGTTCTCGAAGCCGCGGGCGGCAAAGTCGTCGTCCGGACCATCCTCGCCTTTTCCTTCGTTGCCTATCATTCGCTGGAAAGTACGGGTGCCGCGAAACCACTGGTGCAGCCCGCCGCCGCCCTCCCCCATGGGATTCTCCAGGCTCTGGTTCGGACCCGCGCCAAAGCCATCGAGCGACACGGCAAAGCTTCTTACTTTTAATTCGGACATTCTATCTCCTTGATTATTGAGGGACATCCAGCTTTCGAAGCCCGACGATACAGAAACCATGCCCGAACGGGTCGCTGCAGAAGGCGACAGGCGGATAGCCGGGCACGCGGTGCACCTGTTCGGATATCGCGCCGGCGGCCAGGGCTTTGGCGAGCGTTGCCTCGAAATCCTCGACACGAAAATCGATATGCACCGGTGTCCAGTGCCGCTCGTATCTGCGCACCTCGCTGCTTCCTTTCGCAGGATGGGTTCCCGCCGGCTTGGCGAGGAGGCCGAGCGTCGATTCGCCGGCGTTGAGCATCGCATAGCCGGGATGGGGCCGGGAGGTTTCGACAAAGCCAAAAACGTCGCCGAAAAACTTCAGGCCTTCTTCAATGGACGGCACGTCGATCGAGACGGTGACTTTCATATCGTTTTCAATTTCTCGCCTGGTTGCCGGGTTGGTTCAACAAAGAGCGCGGTCGCGCATACGTAAAATACACTACCAGGCCAAGCGCCAGCCAGGCCAGGAATGCAGCCCAGGTGGTCTTGCTCAGGAAGGCCATCAGCACGGCGCAGAATACGATCGCGAGCACCGGCACCAGAGGCACGCCAGGACAGCGGAAGGCGCGGTGCAGGTCGGGGCGCTTTTTGCGCAGCACGATGACGGCCACCGATACCAGGCAGAATGCCGCAAGCGTCCCCATGTTGACCAGTTCGCCGAGTACGCCAAGCGGTACGACTGCGCTCAACAAACCGAAAATGATCCCGACGATCCAGGTGGCGAAGAAAGGCGTGCCGAATCGCGGGTGGATCTCGGACAGCTTATGCGGCAGCAAGCCGTCGCGCGACATGGCGAACAGGATGCGGGTCTGGCCGTAGGCCATCACCAGGATCACGGTCGTCATGCCGAGGATGGCGCCGAGGTCCACGAAGGCCGCGAACCAGGTCTCGTTCGCGTATTGCAGCGCCAGCGATACCGGGTGGTCGATACCGAGGAATTTTGCGTAAGGAACGATGCCGGTCATGATGGCGGTCACGACGATATACATGATCGTGCACGTCGCCAGCGTGCCGATGAGGCCAATCGGGAGGTCCCGCTCGGGACGCTTCACCTCCTCGGCGGCCGAGGTGACCGAGTCGAAGCCGATGAAGGCAAAAAACATGAGTGCGGCGGCGCTCAGGGTGCCGCCCGCACCATGGGGCATGAAGGGATGCCAGTTCGACGGCTGGACATGGCGGGCGCCAACGGCAATGAACAGCAGGACGACGCCCAGTTTGATGATCACCATGATGTTGTTCACGCGCGCAGATTCCCGCACTCCCAGCGACAGCATCGCCGTGAGCACCATCATGATGCAGAAGGCAGGCAGGTTGAACCAGGTCTGCAGCCCCGGCACCGCCCCGGGCGCGCCGCGCAGCGCTTCCGGCAAGGACCAGCCGAAGCTCGTCATGAGGGACTGGAAATAGCCGGACCAACCCACCGCCACCGCGGACGTTGCCAGGCCGTATTCGAGCAACAGGTCCCAGCCGATGATCCAGGCGACCAGTTCGCCCATCGTGACATAGCTGTAGGTATAGATCGATCCCGCCACCGGGACGGTGGAGGCGAACTCCGCATAGCACAGGGCCGCCAGTCCGCAACAGATGCCGGCGATGACGAAGGACAGCGTCAGTGCGGGCCCGGCCGTGACGGCGCCGGTTCCCGTCAGGACGAAGATGCCGGTCCCGATCACCGCGCCGATCCCCATCAGTATCAGGTCGAATGGACCCAGCACCTTCTTCAGGCCTCCCGGCTTGCGGCTCGTGGCCATCAAATGGTCGAGGTTCTTAGTTCTGAATAAGCTCATGTGCGCTCGCTGGCGAAGTGGGAAATGCGTTGGAATGCCGCGTCATGGCAAGGGCATGCCCGGTCGCCAATTGCGGGACAGTTCTTGTGCCTCCTGGATTTGCCGCCCGCTCATCCGCAGCGCCAGGTCGTCGCGCTGCTCGGCGGCGTTGCGCTGGCCGCTGGCGGCGGCAAGATTCCACAGCATGTAAGCGATGACCGCATCTTCCGGCACCCCGGCGACATGGTAGCGATACATGAGGCCAAGAGCGTACTGGGCATCCGGCTGGCCATGCCCGGCGGCCTTGCGGAACCACGACACCGCCAGCTTCTCGTCCCGGGGCACGGCATTGCCTGTGTAGTACATCGCAGCGATCACGTACTCGGCGGCAGGCAAGCCCTGGAGCGCCGCCTTGTGGTGCCATTCGAAGGCCAGCTTGACATCGCGCTGCACGCCGCGGCCCATGTAGTACATCAGGCCCAGCAAATGCTCCGCCTCCGCGTTGCCGGCTGAGGCAAGCGGCGTGATTTCCTTCAGGGTCAAGGCGTAATCGTGGTCGCGATAGGCCCGCGCACCTTCGGCGAAACCCGCGTTCGCGGCCCCATGCAGGCCAAGCCCAAGCAATATTGCTGCAATCTGCGTTTTCATAGTCCTGTCGGATGATGGGGTAAGCCGGTGAGTGGCTCGATTCCTTATCGACGAACGAGGAAACGGATTTCGACATGCCATGAAAAATCAGGTACGCCTCAGCGCAGCAAGGACCTGCTCGTCGGCGCCAGCATCAGCAGCTCGGGCGGCCGCGCGAGGGACTTGCGCAACCGAGCGAACCATTCGCCGCGCCAGCGCGCATCCTGGCCCAGGCTGCCGAGATAGCTGTCGTAGGCGGCGCGGTCGGGAAAGCCGGCGAACCAGACGAATACGTTGACATCTTCCCGCACCGGCAGACGCTCGAAGGTGTTGACGCTCTTTTCCGACACCAGTCGCGCCAGCACCCGGGCGCCATGGCGCTCGAACATCGGCATGAGATCGCGGTCGAAGAAGCGCGTGAAGTCAGGCGTGACCTGGTCCTTGAAATAGTAGATCTGGGCGACGATGAAACTGTCGGGCGCCCTGGCGTCGAGGGCTGGCCGCCGGCCCGGGTCGTAGCCGAAACCCGCGCCTGGCGCGGCCGGCCGCAACAGCAGGACATTGTCGTTGTCATACAGCGTGGCATTCGCGGCATCGCGGTTGGCGCCCCACAAGGCGCCGTAATAGAAGTCGCCGAGGGCCTTCCTGCGCGCCTCCATTCCCGTGAAACCGCGCACCCACGTGAAGTGGTCCGGATCGTTCACGTCGCGGAACTGGCCGACCACCTTGATGCCGACCGCCTCCTGCGACTCGATGAAGCGCTCTTCGAACAGGTGGATCAGCGTGTCGCGGGTGCCGGGATAGGTGACGTATTGGCGCAGCTCGAGCACCGGGCAGCATGCGGACGCCGGCGGCGCTGCCGCGGCATTCGGCGCTTGTGCCGCCAGCATGGCGGATAGTGCCAGGACTCGGCGACCAGGTTTCATTTTCATGTCTGCTCCAGGTGGTATTGGCAGACTATAATCAGCGTACTGGCACCACGTAAGAGCCAGCCGATGCTCATTTGATAGGACTACATGTGGACTATCGTCTGCTGATCGCCGATTTCGAGCGCCACCATGACGTCAGTGGCTGGCCGCGCCAGCGCACGGTCCATGCCAGCCTCCGCGCGGCCATCCTCGGTGGACGCCTGGCGGCCGGCCACCGCCTGCTGTCCACGAGGGCCTTGGCGCGCGAGCTGGGGATCGCCCGCAACACGGTCCTGTACGCCTATGAACAACTGATGGCGGAAGGCTTCCTGTTCACGTCCAGGGGCGGCACGGTGGTGGCGCAGGTGGCTGTCGCCGCGCCCAATGACAGCAGCGCCGACCGGCGGTCGTCGATCCTGTCCCGCCGCGCGCAGGCCCTGAGCGGCATGGCGCTGCCCGGCGTGCTGGCCAGCGCCTTCGCCCTCGGCGTGCCGGCGCTGGACGCCTTTCCGATGGCGGCCTGGCGCCGCGCGCTGGACCGCGCCTGGCGCGATACCGGTCCATTCGAGTTCGATTACTGCGACCCTGCCGGCCTGCCGGTCCTGCGCAAGGCGATCGCGGACTACCTGCAGGCTGCGCGCGGCGTGCGCTGCGACGCCGCGCAAGTCGTGGTCACGAATGGCACCCAGGCGAGCCTGGAGTTGTGCGTCCAGCTGTTCACCGATGCCGGCGACACGGCATGGATCGAGAATCCCGGCTACCTCGGGGCCTTGTCGGCGTTCCGCGGCGGCCAGTTGCGCACGGTGGGCATTGCGGTGGACGACGAGGGTATCGCCCCGAACGCCGACGACTGGCGACGCACCCCGCCCCGGCTCATCTATGCCTGCCCGTCGCACCAGTACCCGAGCGGCGGGGTGCTGGGCATGCGCCGCCGGCTTGCGCTCCTGGACAGTGCGGTCCGCGCCGGCGCCCTGATCATCGAAGACGATTACGACAGCGAGTTCAGGCACGACGGCCCGCCGCTGCCGGCAATGCAAGGCCTCATCCCATCCGCGCCGGTGATTTATCTCGGGACCTTCAGCAAGACCATGTTCCCGGCCATGCGCACCGGATTCATGGTGCTGCCGCCCGGCCTGGCCGAGGCCGCGCGTCCGGCGCTGGCCCGCCTGCCCATGCATGGGCGTGTCCCGGAACAGCGCGCGCTGGCGGCCTTCCTGGGCGATGGGCAGTTCGTACAGCACCTGCGCCGGATGCGGCGCCTGTACCGCGAGCGGCGCGATGCCCTGGTCGATGCGCTGGGCCGGCACTTCGGCGACGCGGCGACCGTCCACGGCGCGGGCACGGGCATGCACTTGTCGCTCCGGTTTGCCGATCCGGACTGGCGCGACGACCGGATCAGCGACGCTGCCCATGCTGCCGGCATCGCCGTGCATTGCATGACCAGGCATGAAACCGGCTTGCGAAAGACCGGGTGGAATGGTCTTCTGCTTGGCTACAGCCAGGTGCCGGCCGAGAGCATCGACGGCGCCGTCAAACGACTCTCGGAAATCGCATACCGACGCTGAAGCTGGAAGCGGTTCACAAGCCGCTGCCTTCGACTGCCCGGTTCAGCGCCCGACGACCATCGCCAGCACGGCAGGCAAGGCTTGTTCCGGTCACGCCGATGCACGTTATACAATCGTCCGGATTGTCTTCCATGAAAGGCCGTATCCCGTGCAAGAGCAACACCCCTTCCCCTTTCTGCGCGAAATCCTGCTGTTCCTCAGCCTCGCCGGGATCCTGATTCCGACCTTGCAGCGCCTGCGCATCAACCAGGTGCTGGGCTTCCTGGCGGTCGGCACGCTGTTCGGGCCCTTCGGCCTGGGGCGCATGGCGCGGGACGTGCCGATACTGGCCTGGCTGACCTTCCCCAACAACGAAGACGTCGCCATGCTGGCCGAACTCGGGGTGCTGTTCCTGATGTTCATGATCGGCCTGGAGCTGTCGGCGGCACGCCTGTGGGCGATGCGGCGCTGGGTGTTCGGCGCCGGCTCGGCGTCGGTGGCGCTGTGCGCGCTGCTGATCGGCGGCGCGGTGTTCCTGCTGCTGGGGCAGTCGATGGCGGCGTCGATGGTGCTGGGCCTGGTGCTGTCGCTGTCTTCCACCGCGGTCGTGATGCAGCTCCTGAGCGAGCGCCAGACCACCGGCACGCCGCTGGGCCAGGCGGCGTTCGCGGTGCTGATGCTGCAAGACCTGGCCGTGGTGCCGATCCTGATCCTGATCGGCGCCCTGGGTGGGAACGGAAGCGGCGGCGGCGGGAACGTGGCCCTCATCGCGCTGCTGGCGATGGGCAAGGCGGCGCTGGCGATCGCCCTGATCTACCTGGTCGGCGGACGCGTGGTCCATCCGCTGTTCCGCGCCTTCGCCCGGCACCGCCAGCCGGACGTGTTCATGGCCCTGATCCTGCTGTCGACCTTCGGCATCGCCAGCCTGTCGCAAATGGCCGGATTGTCGATGGCGCTGGGCGCCCTGATCGCCGGCCTGCTGCTGGCCGAGACCGAGTTCAAGCATGAGGTCGAGCTGATGGTCGAGCCCTTCAAGGGCCTGCTGATGGGCCTGTTCTTCATGACGGTCGGGATGGGCATGGACCCGCTGCAGATCGTCCACGCGCCGCTGTGGCTGGCCTGCGCGGTCGCCCTGCTGGTGCTGCTCAAGGCGCTCGTGATCGCGCCGGTGCTGCGCCTGGGCGGCCTGCCCTGGGGTCGCGCCGTCGAGGGCGCGCTGCTGCTGGGCCAGGGCGGCGAATTCGCCTTCATCGTGATCGGCTATGCGGTCGGCTCGAAGCTGCTCGATCCTGGCCTGGGCGGACGCGTCATGCTGGCGGTCGGCCTGTCGCTGTTCCTGACGCCGCTGCTGGCGCGGATCGGGCGCACGATCGGCGAGCGTGCCGAAAGCCAGGCGCGCGAACAGGAAACGCAGCAGGCGCAGGCCGAGCTCGAAGACGCGCGCGGACGCGTGATCATCGCCGGCTTCGGCCGCGTCGGCCAGCAACTGGCCAAGCTGCTCGCAAGCCAGGGCATCCCCTACGTCGCCTTCGAGAACGACGCCAAGCTGGTGTCGAAGCTGCATGCCGAGGGTATCCCCGTTTACTTCGGCAATGCCTCGCGCCCGGAGCTGCTGCGCCGCGTGCACGCCGACGAGGCCCCCGTCATCGTGCTGACCATGGACCACCCGTCCTCGGCCCTGCAGGCGGTGCGCGGGATCCGGCGCGAGTTCCCGCACGCGCGCCTGTTCGCGCGCTCGCGCGACGAGAAGCATGCGCGCGCCCTGAAGCTGGCCGGCGCCAGCGTGGTGGTGCCGGAGACGCTGGAGGCCAGCCTGCAGTTGTCGGCCTTCGTGCTGGAATCGATGGGCCTGGACGAGCGCCTGGTCGACAACATCGTCGACCGCGAGCGCGACCAGTTTGCGCAGGCGCTGACGGCGCCGGGCGTCAGCCCGTAGTTTGCTGGATATAATCCGGTCGATAACAAACATCCATGGAGACAAGATGGCATCACTGAGTCATATCCGCGTGCTCGACCTCTCGCGCGTGCTGGCCGGGCCCTGGTGCTCGCAGAACCTGGCCGACCTCGGCGCCGACGTGATCAAGATCGAGCGCCCCGACAGCGGCGACGATACCCGCGCCTGGGGTCCGCCCTACGCGCCGGATGCCGAGGGCAAGGCGACCGGCGAATCGGCCTATTACCTGTCGGCGAACCGCGGCAAGCGCTCGGTCACGGTCGATATCGCCAGCCCGGACGGCCAGGCGCTGCTGCGCGAACTGGCGCGCCACTGCGACGTCGTGCTGGAGAACTTCAAGGTTGGCCAGCTGAAACGCTACGGCCTGGATTACGAGTCCCTGAAGGCCGTCAAGCCGGACATCGTGTACTGCTCGATCACCGGCTTCGGCCAGGACGGCCCTTATGCGCACCGCGCCGGCTACGACTTCCTGATCCAGGGCATGGGCGGCCTGATGTCGGTCACGGGCGAACGCGACGAGCTGCCGGGCGGCGGCCCGCAGAAGGCCGGCGTGGCCCTGACCGACCTGATGACCGGGATGTACGCGAGCATCGCCGTGCTGGCCGCGCTGACCCACCGCGACCGTACGGGCGAAGGCCAGTACATCGACATGTCCCTGCTCGACACCCAGGTGGCGATGCTGGCGAACGTCGGCAGCAACTACCTGAACAGCGGCAAGCGGCCTAAACGCTGGGGCAATGCGCACGCCAACATCGTGCCCTACCAGACCTTCGCCTGCGCGGACGGCCACATCATCGTCGCCGCCGGCAACGACGGCCAGTACCGGAAATTCGTGGAAGCGGGCGGCCGTCCCGAGCTGGCGGAAGACGAGCGCTTCGCCACCAACCCGCTGCGCGTGAAGAACCGCGAGGTGCTGGTGCCGCTGCTGGCCGGGATGGTGCGGGAACGTGGACGCGACGAGTGGATCGCGATGCTGGAAGACGTGGGCGTGCCCTGCGGGCCGATCAACAACCTGGACGAGGTGTTCGCGAACGAGCAGGTCAAGGCGCGCGGCATCGAGATCGCCCTGCCCCACCCGACCGCCGGCGAGGTGAAGCTGGTGCGCAGCCCGATGCGGATGTCGGCGACGCCGGCCACGAGCGACAAGGCGCCGCCGCTGCTCGGCCAGCATACCGACGAGGTGCTGGCCGAGATCCTGGGCAAGAGCAGCGAAGAAATCGCCGCCTTGAAAGTAAAGAAGATCCTTTAGCGTATCGAGGGTCTCGGAAACCGTAGCGAGCGGCCGCAGTGGCGGTCGAGAAGCGCAGCATCGCAGACCGCCACTGCAACGCGCAGTAGGTTTACGAGGCCCTTATCAGTGTAGCTGGTGCTTCAGGTTGGAGAGTTCGGCGTGGACCTTGGTCACCGCCGTTTCCAGCTCCGGCGACATGCTCGAAGCCGAGCGGCTGATGCGCTTGGCTTCGTCGCCCATCGACTCCAGGTTGTCGACGCATTCGACCATGCGCTGCTGGTCGCTCGACTGCATGACCTGCTGGGCCTGCTGGGATTCGCGGGCCATCTTCTCGATACAGTTCTTCAGGTCGTCCGGCGCGTCATGCGAACGGCAGGCCTGCTCGGCCTGTTGAATGGTTTGCTGGATGTGGGAAAAGCGCTGCTGGATTTCGCGTGCTTGCAACATGACGTACTCCTTGCAGTTGTTGGAACAGGACCTGCATGGTAGCCCTGATGACCGGGCCATGGCGCACGAACGGGACGGCTGAGTTGGCAAACCCGGCCATGAAATATGACGGATTTGTGTATTTATAGACTCTACGGCGCTGTTTTCAAAGAAAAAATTTACCGAATTCAGGCATCTTCGCAAAGGGACGAAAAACAAGCGCGCGGCAGCGCCATACCGTTGTCATCGCAAGGCATTTCAGCTGTCGTCCGACTGCGAGCGACGGGCGCACGGTTACAATATCGGTGTCATTACGAAATATAAGCCGTTCACCCAGCAAGATGAAGATATTGGAAACAGCGCCGGCAAGGCATCTTGGAAAAGTCGGCATCACACTGTTTGCTTTCCTTGGCCTCAACTGGATCAATGAACTGGTATTTTCCCAGATCGACCAGAGCGTCGGGATCACCTGGGTGTTTATTCCGGCCGGTATCCGCCTGCTTTCAACGATGTTTTTCGGGCTCGCCGGTTTCGAAGGCCTGCTCCTGGCAGGCATCTATCTCAACAACTTCCACTTCGCGTTCCATAGCGACTTTCGCATATGGAGCGGAGCCTTGTCGGGCTCACTGGGGCCGTATCTCGCATCCCTGCTGGTCAAGCACTGGTTCGTCCTGGAGCCGCGGCTCAAGGGCCTGACCGCACACCGGCTGCTCTTCACCGGCGTGCTGTGCGGGTTCATGAGTCCTGTCTTTCACCACACGTTCCTGTGGGTGTTGACCGGGCGTGTGGACTGGACTGGACTGACGGCGATGATCGTTGGCGACACGACCGGCATTCTCATCGTCTTGTCGCTGGCAAAGGGCATTATTTCGCTTGCCGACCGCTACGGCCCTGCCGAGCAGCTGATCCGTCGCTGGACTTCCCGGGACAGCACCGAAACGCAGTAAGACAGGTCCGCGCCCGGCCGCATGCTGCCGTTGCGCAGCAATCGCATCATCCCCTCCTTAAAGCCGGTGGCCCGTGAAAAATCGAGGGCGGACAGGGTTCGAGTGTCTTTTTAACAACATATTGCGAACCGTGCAGAGGTGTTGCACATATGTTTGATAGACTGTGTCTAGCTGGAAATCGGATTGTGCCCTTGTGTGGCAGTGGCGTGATTTCCGTTTGATACCAGCAGCAGAGCACCTGACGACAGGAGGGCTTCATCATGCTACGGTGGGTTGCAAACTTGATTTCTCATAACGCTCCTACGCCTGAGAAACACGCAAAACGGTCGCTCAACGACCTGCGCATGGAGTTGTATCAGTCCGAGCAACATCTAATGGAAATGCAGTTACGTGCAGATTACTACCGGGCTCGTATCGCTTTCCTGGAAGAAGTGACAAAGAAGGGAATCGAGCAGGTATCTGACCAGCGCAAACGCCAACAGGAAGCTTCTCAGGCACTGCGGTCCGGACTCAAGCTCACGGCAGCGCAATAGCGCCGAATCCGCAGCAAGACGAAGCCACGCGGCAGACCGGCATTCACGAATACCTGGTACGATCTGCCTCGGCTTTGATCTTCCTGTTTGCGCTAGGGCTGTCGGAGAAGAGGTCGCGCAAGAGCGGCTTCGCTTACGACAGCGCGCCATCTTCGTTGTCATCGTGTGGCCTCCTCTCACTGCTGGCAGCGCTCCCGAGCAGGGCCTTTGAGCGACGCCGCCCTCGACGCTCGTGTACCATCTTTGGAATCGACTTGCCCATCGATGCAATGAGCGCTGCGTCGATGACAGTCGGATCGCGCTGAGCGAGACGCTGTCTCGTAGTCTGTCCTGCGTGGCCCGCCCCATTATTTATCTCCCCTACGACGTACTGGTAGCGCTTTTTCGTCCGCGCGTCCAACGCCGCCACGCCGATGCGCTGATTGATACCGCGACCATCCAGAGCAAGACCGCAAGACCAAGTCGTGGCCACAGGAGCTCATCCATACCTATCGCTATCGAAAGAAGGTCTCTGGCCACTGAGCCGACTGGCGAGGTAGCCTGACTATCGGCAAGGAATGGAATCGGGAACCCATACGCGAGTACCGAGCAATAGCTTGGCGTGCCCAGATTGCCGCAAACAACAGCATCGTGGTGGAAAATTTTGGCACGACCGCGCCGGTGCTGCATGTCGATCCGACCACCGGAACGATCACGCTGGCGACGGCTGCCACCGTCGCAGTGGTGGGCACCCCTGTCCCGGTGCACGGTTAAAACCTGAAGACGTTCCCGGCAGCCGCTGCCGGGTGACCCCGATCCCCGGCGCCGCAATGGCCCGGGGCTTTTTGTTTCTGGCCGATTGCGAACGAGCGGAGCAGCTCAGGCAGCGCGGGCCGGTTCCAGCGGCGCCAGGCCGCGCAGCTTCAAGGCCACCGCCAGCGCCGCCAGCAGGATCGCGCCGAGCGTGCCGACGAAGCCCGGCCAGCCGGCGTGGGCGAGGACGATGCCCGACAGCCAGCCGACCACGCTCGACCCCAGGTAATAAAAGAACAGGTAGAGCGCCGACGCCAGCGCCTGCGGCGGCCGCGCGCGCCGTCCGACCCAGCTGCTGCACACGGAATGCGAGGCGAAGAAGCCGAAGGTGAACAGTCCCATGCCGAGCACGATGAGCAGCACCGGACCGGCCAGGGTCAGCAGCAGGCCGCCGAGCATCACCAGCATGACCAGCCACAGGACGTTGCGCCGGCCCAGGCGGTCGGCCAGCTTGCCGGCCCAGACCGAGCTGAAGATGCCCAGCAGGTACAGGATCGACAGCGCCCCGACCGCGCTCTGGCTCAGGCCGTAGGCTGGCGCCAGCAGGCGGTAGCCGATGTAGTTGTACATGCTGATGAAGGCGCCCATCAGCAGGAAGGCGAGCGAGAACAGCCAGGGCAGCCCGGCATCGCCCATGTGTCTGGCCGTGCCGCTGAACAGCGCGCGCCAGCCCCCTTGGCCGCCGCGGAAGTTTCGGGAAGCCGGCAGGCTGCGCTTGAACTCCCAGGCCGCGTACAGCCCCGCCGCGCCCATGATCCCGAGCGCGATGCGCCAGTCGTAGAAGTCGCTGATCACGGAGGCCAGCACCCGTCCGCTCATGCCGCCGAAGGCGCTGCCGCCGATGTACAGGCCCATCGAGTGGCCCAGCGAGGGAGCGGCGATCTCCTCGCTCAGGTAGGCCATGGCCAGCGCCGGCATCCCGCCCAGCAGCAGCCCGAGCAGCGCACGCAGGACCAGCAGCTGGCCATAGCCGTGGGCGAACGCCGCCAGCAGGGTCAGCACGCCGCCGCAGAACATCGAGCCGGCCATCAGCGGCTTGCGGCCATAACGCTCCGACAACACGCTGGACGCCAGCAGCGATACCGCGAGCGCGCCGGTGGCCATCGACACCGCCAGGCTGCTCTGCGCCGGCGTGAGCCTGAAATCGCGGGCCAGCAGCGGCATCAGCGGCTGCACGCAGTACAGGAGAGCGAAAGTCGAGAAGCCGCCGAACACCATGGCGCGGTTGATGCGCCTGAATTCGGGGCTGCCGGCGGCGATCGGGGGATGGGACGTGCCCACGCTACGGATACTCGGCGTCGATCTCCGAACCCGCAAAGTTTTCCAGCTCGACGAACAGCTGCTTGAGCGGCATGCTCCCGCCGATGTGCTCCAGCAGCATGCTGTTGCGATAGGTGGCGATGCGCTCGGCGATGATGGCATGGTGCGGCGCCGGGATGTTCTCCAGCAGCTCGGCCCAGCCGGTCTCATGGTTCGGCTTGTTCTTGCGCACCGCCTTCACGAAGCGCTCGAACTCCTTGTGGCCGGTGCGCGCCACGATCCGCCCTCCCCCTTCGATCGCGAACACGATCGCCAGCGCGATCACGCCCTCGGCGTTCAGGTCCGGATCCTGGACCGGGCCCTCGACGTGATGGCGGCGCAGCCACTGGGCCGCGCGCACGATCGCCTGCACGCCCTGGCGCTGCTTGAGCTGGCCCAGGTAGCGTTCGTAGCCCGACCAGGTCTCGCCCGGATCGGCGGTGCAGATGTCGACGAACAGTTCCTTCAGGCGGCGCTGGGAGTACACCGGGTCGGTGTCGTATTCGCCGACCAGGGTGTCTTCCGGCAGCGCGGCCAGTTCGCGGATCAGGCGGAAGCCCTGCTGGAACACGAGTTCCGGACCTTCCGAGACCAGGATCCCGGCCGCGGCCTTGTCGCCGACCTCGTCGTCGGTTTCGTCCTCGAGCAGGTACTCCAGGCCCAGCGACACGCCGCCGATGGTCAGCAACTGCGCGCGCTGGATGCCTTCGGCGGTGCGGTCGTTGGTGAACTTCTCGGCCACCATCGCGGTGATCCCGGCCAGTTCGTCGGCCAGGCCCACCGCTTCGTCCGGCGTGGCCGTGCCGGGCAGGTGCCTGATCGCGCGGATCAGGCGCGGCAGCTTCTCGATGACGATCGCAGGCAGCATCGCTGGGGCGCCCCCGCTCACGAGAAGATGTCCGTGCCCATGCTGCGGCGGCTGCTGCGCTTGGGCGTGCTGCGCACCGACGGCACCTGCTTGCGCAGGCGGTACAGCAGTTCGCGGGTGGTCCGGTGCGGGAACTCGCTTTCTTCGTCCTCGTCTTCCGGCAGCTGGACGTCGGCCAGGTCGGCGCTGTTGCGGAATTCCGGGAACAGCTCCAGCAGCGAACGCTCCCAGCCATCCTCGCTGGCCCTGGCCAGGTCGATCGCCAGCGGCACGATGTCGCTGTCGGAGGTGGTCTGGCCGGTCACGTAGCGGCCCTTGCTGGCGATCTCGCCGGCCACTTCGAGGATCTCCTTCGGCGCCAGCGACCAGACGATGGCGAAGGCGGTCGCGCCCCAGTCGGAGCTCGACGCCTCGCTCAGCAGCTCGTGGCGGCGGTCTTCGTCGTCGGTGGCGTAGACCACGCCGTGGATGTGGTTGAACAGGTTCTCGGCGATCCGTTCGGGATCGTCCTCGATCATGTCGTCCGGCCAAGTGGCGGCCAGGTAGGCCAGGCTTTCGGCCCAGGCCTTGGGCGGCACCAGCAGCGTCGCCAGCGAGGTCTTGGCGCCGTCGAAGCCGGCCAGGTGCAGGGCCGTCACCTGCGGCGGCAGGGTCGACAGCACCTCGGCCACGGCATAGTCGCCGTGCTCGTCGGCGGCTTTCGACAGGGCCTCTTCGGCATGCTGCAGCGAGCCGGCCAGCACGAGTTCATTGACCTGCCGGGTCAGTGCGGGCAGGTTCGATTTGGTATCGTCGCTCATTCGCGGTCACCCCCTTCCTGGTCGAAGATCTGCATGAAGTCATCGCCGGCCGCGGTTTCGTCGAGTTCATCGTCGTCGCCCTCGTCGTCGCGCGCCAGCTGGTCGAGCGACTGGTCGTCGTCTTCCCAGCGCGCCTGGTTCTTGTACAGGAACGCGGTGACGATCGCCTGGCGCGCCAGTTCCGGGTGATTCTCGCAGACCGCGGCGTACATCGCCTTGCCTTCCTCATCGTTACCATCGGCGCCGTCGCAGTTCGCCATCGCGAAGACCTTGGCCGGGTCGTCGCTTTCATAATCCATGGCTTCGCGGATCAGGCCCTTCGGGTCGCTGAAGCGGATGCGGTCGACCAGGGCGAAGGCCATCATGTTGACGTCGTCCAGGCCATCGCCGTTGGCGTACTCCGACACCAGCGCCTGCACCATCATGTTGTAATTCTTGCGATTCGGCGGATCGCCCAGCGTGCCTTCGATCTGCCCTTCCAGTTCGCGCGACTGGAAGGCGAATTCCGGGTGTACTTTTTTCATGGTTGCTTCAATCTGTAAATTAATGCGGCAAGTTCACGCCGTTCAGCGCGAACACCGAGCGCCACAGCTCGAAGGCCTCGCCTTCGGCATCCAGCACGATGCGGTGGTTGACGCTCTGGTTATATTCGGCGCGCTTGACCGGGTCCGACAGGACCTCGTAGGCCTTGGAGACGGCCTTGAAGCGCGCTTCGGCGCCCGGAGCCTGGTTGCGGTCCGGGTGGTAGCGCATCGCCAGCGAGCGATAGACTTTCTTGATGTCGTCGTCCGTCGCATTCGGCGCGACGCCGAGGATCGCGTATAAATTTTCCACTTTGGAACTCTCCGGCGGGTGCCCGAAAAAATGCAAACCGAGATTATCCTATAGAAACCGCCATCTTGACAGGCAGGCCAGCGAGGCAATATCTCCCAGTATGCCCAAGGCCCTCCTCGTCAAACCGTGCGCTTGACCACATAGCTACGGTAAAATGCCTGCAATCTTACCCATCCAGAACACATCTTCATGAGCAACGAAAAGAACTCCGCGGCGGCAGCAACGCCTGCGCCGTCGTCGAATTTTGTGCGCGCGATCGTCGAATCCGACCTTGCATCGGGCGCCCACCAGCGCGAAGGCCTGCCTTCGGTGATCACCCGCTTCCCGCCGGAGCCGAACGGCTACCTGCATGTGGGCCATGCGAAGTCGATCTGCCTGAACTTCGGCCTGGCGCGCGACTACCAGGGCCGCTGCAACCTGCGCTTCGACGATACCAATCCGGAAAAGGAAGACCAGGAATACGTCGACACCATCATGGACAGCGTCAAGTGGCTGGGCTTCTCCTGGGAGCAAGGCGGCCAGGAGCACCTGCACTACGCCAGCGACTACTTCGACAAGCTGTACGAGATGGCCGAGTACCTGATCAAGGAGGGCAAGGCCTACGTCGACAGCCAGAGCGCCGAGGACATGTCGCGCAATCGCGGCAACTTCGGTACGCCGGGCACCAACTCGCCGTTCCGCAACCGCCCGGTCGAAGAATCGCTGCAAATCTTGCGTGACATGAAGGCCGGCAAGTACAAGGACGGCGAACACGTGCTGCGCGCCAAGATGAGCGAGGATGCGATGTCCTCGCCCATCATGACCAACCGCGACCCGGCCCTGTACCGCATCCGCCACGCGCACCACCACCGCACCGGCGACGCATGGTGCATCTACCCGATGTACGACTACACGCACCCGATCTCGGATGCGCTGGAAAACATTACCCATTCGCTGTGCACGCTGGAATTCCAGGATCACCGCCCGTTCTACGACTGGCTGGTCGATACCCTGGCCGAAGGCGGCTTCTTCCAGCGTCCGGTGCCGCGCCAGTACGAATTCTCGCGCCTGAACCTGACCTATGTGGTGATGTCCAAGCGCAAGCTGCGCCAGCTGGTCGACGAGAACATCGTCAGCGGCTGGGACGACCCGCGCATGCCCACCATCGTCGGCCTGCGCCGCCGCGGCTACACGCCGGAATCGATCCAGCTGTTCTGCGAACGCATCGGCGTCAGCAAGGCCGACGGCTGGATCGACATGAGCACGCTGGAAGGCGCGCTGCGCGACGACCTCGACCCGAAGGCCCCGCGCGCGATCGCGGTGCTGCGTCCGCTGAAGCTGATCGTCGACAATTTCCCGGAAGGCGGACTGGTGGAATGCAGCGCCCCGGTCCATCCGCACCACCCGGAGATGGGCGCCCGCTCCTTCCCGTTCACGAAAGAACTGTGGATCGAGCAGGAAGACTTCATGGAAACCCCGACCAAGGGCTACCACCGCTTCACGCCGCCTGTCGACGGCAAGCCGGGTGCGCGCGTGCGCCTGAAGTACGGCTTCGTGGTCGAGTGCACGGGCTATGACAAGGACGCCGACGGCAAGGTGACCGCGGTCCACGTGAACTATTTCGAAGACTCGAAATCGGGCACCCCGGGCGCCGACAACTACAAGGTCAAGGGCAACATCACCTGGGTCAGCGCCTCGCACGGCTTTGCCGCCGAGGTGCGCCTGTACGACCGCCTGTTCAGCGACCCGAACCCGGACGCCGGCGGTCGCGACTTCAAGGAACTGCTGAATCCGAACGCGCTGGAAACCGTCACCGCCTTCCTCGAGCCGGGCCTGAAGGCGGCCGAGCCCGACCAGCGCTTCCAGTTCGAGCGCCACGGCTATTTCGTGGCCGACCGCGTCGATTCGCAGCCGGGCAAGCCGGTGTTCAACCGTGTGACCACGCTGAAGGATAGCTGGGGCAAGTAAGGGCTCGCAGCGCTTCCTCGATCGAAAGACCGGCGCCTTTGCCGGTCTTTTTTTATGCCAGCCAAACAGACAACTCTCAAACCTGCTAGGTTCGCTGTCGATGCGAAATAAGTAAGTTGCTCTGATAAAACGCAAAAGCCGGCATGAGGCTGGGCAAAGCATCGGGGAGCTGGCATGGTGACGGTACTGAAAGACGCTTTTTCGGTTACCCGGATTTCATTCTGGACAGGCACACTGGCGTCAGCCATGGTGGGCGGCCTGCTCTATGTGAACACGATGCGCACGATCGAGTCGGATGCGCAGGAACGCTTCCTCAATCACGCCAAATATGCACAAAGCGTCATCGGCGTGCGGATCAAATCGTATACCGACCTGTTGCGGGCGACCGGCAGTTTGTTGCAGAGCGCAGAAATTACCCATGACCACCTTCACGGCTTCGTAAGTGGCGTGGAGTTGAGCAAGAACTATCCCGCAGTCGATTCCATCAATCTGGCGCTGTATGTCCCGAACAGCAACAGCAAGGTCTTTGTCGACAAGCTGCGAAAGGAGTTGCTGGACTATGTTGGTCCGCAAACCCCGATCAACATCTCGCCGCCGGGCGAGCGCCCGTCCTACCTGATCGTCGCGTACATCGAGCCCGACTTGTCCAGTCCCGGCCATTACGGCACCGACCTGATGGCGAATCCCTATTTCACGAAGCAGTTGGCCGCTGCGCGCGACGATGGATCCTTGTCCGCTTCCGGCTCACGGATTCCTGCGCTGTCCGGGCCGAACAACGCGCATTTGGGAATGCGCATGCCGATCTATCGGAAAGGTGCGCCAGTCGAGACGGTCGAACAGCGCCGCGCCGCCTACGTCGGCTCCCTGGGCATCGCCTTCAGCCTGCCGAGGCTGCTCCACGGCGTCCTGGACGAGCTGCCGGTGTCGCGCATGCGCATGACGCTGTACGACATGGGTCCACGCTTCGACGGCACGGGACGCCCGGCCCCGCCCAAGAGAGTGACCCTGTTCGATAGCCAGGGCAGCGCCGGCATTCCTGCGCCACCGCTCGCCGCGGGCAGCGAGATATTTACCACGACCCTGCCGCTCGATTTCAACGGCCGTCCCTGGAAAACGGTATTCAGCGTCCCCAAGGACGAGCTCTACACGGGCGGCGACCGCTACTATCCGAGACTGATGCTGGCCTTCGGCTTTCTCGGCTCGATGATGCTGTACGCCCTGCTGCACATGTTGACGTCGTCCCGCCGCGCCGCGCTCGCGCTGGCCCAGGAAATGACCACCGAGCTGCGCGAAAGCCAGCACAAGCTGCAGCTGTCGCACCAGAAGCTGCGCCGCCTGGCCGACCATGCGTACCAGATCAAGGAACTGGAACGCAAACGGATCGCGCGCGAGATCCACGACGACCTTGGGCAGAGCCTGCTGGCGCTGCGTATCGACGCCGAACTGCTTGCAGGGCGCACCAGGCCCGCCCACGGCCACCTGCACAAACGCGTCCAGGCCACCCTGCAGCAAATCGATGCCACGATAAAAAGCGTACGCCAGATCATCAACGACCTGCGCCCGACCGTGCTCGACCTGGGCCTGTCCGCCGCGGTCGAATGGCAGGTCAACCAGTTCCAGCAGCGCACGGGCATCCAGTGCGAGGTACACGACGACCATGGCGATATCTCGGTATCCGACAGCACTGCGACTGCCTTCTTCCGCATCCTCCAGGAATCGCTGACCAATATCGTCCGCCATGCCGACGCGACCAGGGCGGTGGTCCATCTGCAGCTCAACGACGGCTGGCTGACGCTCACCGTCAAGGACAATGGCTGCGGCCTGCCTCCAGGCGGACGCAACAAACACGGCTCGTTCGGCCTGGTCGGCATCGAGGAACGCATCATCATCCTCGGCGGCACCTGCACCGTGGTCAACGAACCGGAAGGCGGCACCAAGGTCACGGTGTCGGCGCCGATCTATACGACGCCAGAAAACCCGCCAGGCATCCAGCACCACCATCCATCCAATTCTGCTGTTATCTAGAAATCAAGTCTAGCAAGCAGAGTTTGTGTCGTTTTTTGCAATATGCTCCGACTTTTTGAGCAATCGCAACTCCTCCTCGCAATGCCTAAACTACATTGAGTACAGGCAATGTACATCAACGAAAAATTCTCGACCTCCTGTAGGGAAAACCGAGAAATGAGGTATATCGCCAGCACTGAAGAGCGGGTAATCGGATGTGGCCGCACATGACTCACGAGTTGTCCGAATGCAAATACTAGGGAAGCAGTTCAAAACTATTACATGATGAGGACTACCATGAATGCGAACGACTTGTTTAATGCAGTATTCGAGCTTGATCTTGATCCCATCAAAACGAAACTGATGCACGTCGAGTCCGGCGAAGGCTGGAGTGAAGGAAAGGCGGACCTGGTCGAAAAGGAGTACCGCCGCTTCCTTTGCCTGATGAAACTCTAGCCGAACGAAAATACCGCCCCGCTGGAAGACGTCGACACTTTCTGGCACTACCATATCCTCGATACCGTGAAGTACGCGGAGGATTGCCACCGCCTGTTCGGCTACTTCCTGCATCACTACCCCTATGTCGGCCTGCGCGGGGCGAACGATGAACAGTTCCGGATCGACAGCGGCGAGCGCATGCGCACGCTTTACGAGGACACCTTCGGCGAATCCTACCCGGTCACGGTAGCTGCAGTTGCCGGCCAGGTGGCCTACTGCGCCGGCCCCGAGGGCAAGATCTTCGCCCGTGCCGGCATTGTCAGCCCCAACATGGCTTATTGTGCCGGTCCTGAGAGCAAGTTCTACGCCCGTGCCGGCGGCCTCAGCGCCAATACCGCCTACTGCGCCGGTCCGGAGAGCCCGGCCTACGCCCGTGCCGGCACCATCAGCGCCAAGGTCGCCTACTGCGCCGGTCCGGAAAACAAGGTCCATGGCCGTGCCGGCAGCATCAGCGCCAACACCGCCTACTGCGCCGGCCCGGAAAGCCGGAATGGGGACTACCGCAACGGCCTGGCCAGCGACAAGGCTGTGGCAGCCTGAGCACGCGCCGTCACGGCGGCAAGCCTTCCCATGGTCCGTCCCCGTCCCGGGACGGACTTTTATTACAACTATTTATTCGACTAGGTGCGTGTCTGCTCTTGATTCACCTATATTGCTTTATGTCAATGTTTTACTTGCTGCTCAACAACAATGAGCAGTGCAAATGAATCATGAAATGGATGAGGATTCGCAAGAAATGAGAGGCTTGCTGAAAGAAATAACAGAAACCGAACTGAATCTCGACCGGATCAAGCACAAGCTGATGCATGTAGAGTCCGGCGAAGGGTGGAGCCAGCAAAAAGCGGATGCGGTCGAACTGGAATACCGGCGCTTCCTGTGCCTGATGAAGATGTACCCGAACGAGACCCTGGCGCCACAGGTCGACGTGGATACCTTCTGGCATTACCACATTCTCGATACGATGAAATACGCCAAGGACTGCGAGCGGGCTTTCGGCTATTTCCTGCATCACTATCCCTACGTCGGCATGGGCGACGGCGAACAGGATGCGCAGGTCCGCCTCGACAGCGGCGAACGCACGCGTATCCTGTACGAAGCAAGCTTCGGCGAAGCCTGCGTCGATTGCGCGGCCGAGCGCGCGACCCCGGCAGCCTATTGCGCCGGCCCCGAGGCGGCCGTCAAGGCCCAGGCCGCCTTTTGCGGCGGCGCCAAGGCCGCCATCAAGAATCGCACGGCCTATTGCGCCGGCCCCGAGGCGCCGATCGAGCTCCGGACCCCGTCCTGCGCCGCGCCGGAAGCCGCCGTCAGGGCTTGTTAAGCTGCGGCAAGCTCAGGCCGTCAAGGCCCTCGCATCCTCCCGCGCATCGGTCCGCACCATCAGCGCCCGCAATTCGCGGATGCTGAAATCCGATACCTCATGCATGCGCAGCAGGATGGTGGCGCCGATCGGCAGCGTGTTGTGGCGGATCTTGCTGATCACCGGCGGCGCGACTTCGAGCACGCGCGACAGGGCGGCGTCGTTTTTCAGCATGAGTTTGTTGATGATGGCGTCGAGAACCCGGTTGGGGTCATAGACGGCACCCTCCGGCATCCTTCTGATGGGCATGGTCTTCCTTCGAAATTAACAATCCGTGACTTATTCTTCACATTCCTCTTGGGATCGTGAAAAATAAGGCTAGTTTTGGGGTATTTGTAGTATTTATATGGCTGCAGAGTAGCAACCCCGAATCATACACGGACCTGTTATCGTTTGCTCAAGCCCCTCTATTCCGCCGATGCCTGCGCCTGCGCCATCGCCCTCACCGCCTCCTCGACCCGCGGATGCCGCAGTCTGGCGCGCAGCTCATCCTTGATGCGGCGGTTGCCGAGCCGCCGCGATTCCGACATGAAGGACAGCTGGACCGGCGACACGATCCGCGCCAGCTCGGCGCGCGGCAGGCGCGGGGCGCGCGGCAGGCCGAAGGCGTCGGCCACCAGGTCGAAGTAGTCGCCCATCTTCATGTGCGTATCGTCGCTGGCGTTGTAGGCGCGTCCCGGCCGGGCGCGGAACAGGGCCAGCAGCGCCAGGCGCGCCAGGTCGTCGGCGTGGATGTGGTTGGTGTAGACGTCGTCCTGCGGCGCCAGCGCGGGCGTGCCCTGGCGCAGGCGCTCGAGCGGCAGGCGGTCCTGCGCATAGATGCCGGGCGCGCGCAGGATCGCGACCTTGCCGCCGGCGGCGACCGCCCAGGCGCGCAGCACCTGCTCGGCATCGACGCGGCGCCGGGCGCGGGCATTGCGCGGCGCGCGCGGCGCGGTCTCGTCGATCAGGGCGCCCTGCCGGTCGCCGTAGACGCCCGTGGTGCTGATATAAACCACACGCGCCCCCTCGGGTAGAATGGCGGTCAAATTGCGCGTGCGCAAATCGAGTGCCCCCTCCTTCGGCGGCGGCGCCAGGTGTAGCACCCGGGGCGCAAGGCGGCCCAGCCGCCGGAGCGTCTCCGGCCGGTCGAGATCGGCCACGACCGGAATCGCACCGGCCGCCCGCAGTTCCGCGCAGCGCGCCGGCTGGCTGGTGAGCGCGAACACGCGAAAGCGCTTGGTGACCTGCGGCAGCAGGCGCATGCCGACATCGCCGCAGCCCACGATCAGGAGGCGCGGCTTGCTGAACCTAACATTA
Source organism: Massilia sp. WG5 (assembly GCF_001412595.2). Taxonomy (NCBI): domain Bacteria; kingdom Pseudomonadati; phylum Pseudomonadota; class Betaproteobacteria; order Burkholderiales; family Oxalobacteraceae; genus Massilia; species Massilia sp. WG5. The sequence goes on along the minus strand of NZ_CP012640.2, from coordinate 4,846,785 downwards.
TTTTGAGTATTCATCCGAGGATTGTATGACGTTCCAGATCACTGTCCAGCCCAGCGGCCACCACTACGAATGCGAGCAGGACGAAACCGTGCTCGCGGCGGCGATCCGCTCCGGCATCGGCCTGCCCTACGGCTGCAAGAACGGCGCCTGCGGCTCCTGCAAGGGCAAGGTCGTCGAGGGCAGCTACCAGCACAAGCCGCACCAGCCGCGCGCCCTGTCCGAGCAGGAAAAGCTGCAGGGCTATGCACTGATGTGCTGCGCCGTCCCCGAGGGCGACCTGACGATCGAGGCGCGTGAAGTCGGCGGCAGCACCGACTACCCGGTGCGCAAGATGCCGACCCGGGTGACCGGCATCCGCCGCGCCGCGCCGGACGTCGCCATCCTCAGCCTGCAGCTGCCCGCCAACGAAGCCCTCGCCTACCGCGCCGGCCAGTACGTCGAGTTCATGCTGAAGGACGGCAAGCGCCGCGCCTACAGCATCGCCAACGCGCCTTCGTTCAGCGGCCCGCTGGAACTGCACATCCGCCACCTGCCGGGCGGCCTGTTCACCGACCACGTGTTCTCGACCATGAAGGAACGCGACATCCTGCGCTTCGAAGGCCCGCTCGGCACCTTCTTCCTGCGCGAAGAATCGAACAAGCCGATCGTCCTGCTGGCCTCGGGCACCGGCTTCGCGCCGGTCAAGGCCCTGGTCGAGCACATGATCCACCTGAAGTCGGAACGTCCGGTCCACCTGTACTGGGGCGGCCGCCGTCCGCAGGACCTGTACATGCACGAACTGTGCGAACAGTGGGCGCGCGAGCTGCCGCACTTCCGCTACGTGCCGGTGATCTCGGACGCCCTGCCGGAGGACAACTGGAGCGGCCGCAGCGGCTACGTGCACGCGGCCGTGATGCAGGATATTCCCGACCTGTCGGGCTACCAGGTGTATGCTTGCGGTGCGCCGGTCATGGTCGACTCGGCGCGCCGCGACTACGTGGCGCAATGCGGCCTGCCGCCCGATGAGTTCTATGCCGACGCATTCACGACGGAGGCCGACCTGGCGCAGTCCTGAGAGCGCCGTTCCGATGATGTCTCAACTTCGATGAAGGGTCCAACCATGCGTACTTCGCTTCGCTCCGCCCTCGCCTTTTCCGCATTGTCCGCCGCGCTGCTGGCCGGCGGCTTCGCGCAGGCCGCCGGCCAGCCGGCCGGCGCCGGCTACCAGGCCGCGATCGCCAGCCCGATCCGCACCGACGACGACCGCAAGACCGACGCCAAGCGCAAGCCGGCCGAGTTCCTCGCCTTTGCGGAAGTGCGGCCCGGCATGAAGGCCTTCGACATCGCGTCCGGCGGCGGCGCCACCGCGTCGCTGCTGACGGCGGCGGTCGGCAGCAAGGGCGAAGTGTGGGCGCAGAACCCGAAGCCGAACCCCAAGCTGCAGGAGCGCGTGGGCGGGGCCACCCTACCCAACCTGCACGCGGTGGTCGCCGACTTCACGGATCCGATCCCGAAAGGCACGCCGCCGCTCGACCTCATCACCATCAACATGTCCTACCACGACATCGCGAACACCCCGGCCGACCGCGCGGCGATGAACAAGCGCCTGTACGACGCGCTCAAGCCCGGCGGCCTGCTGGTCATCATCGACAACGCGGCCAAGAAGGGCAGCGGGCTGTCGGCCACCAAGACCCTGCACCGCATCGACGAGGACACGGTGGTCCAGGAAGTCACGAAGGCCGGCTTCAAGCTCGATTCCCGCAGCGACTACCTGCACGTGGCCTCGGATCCGCGCGAGCAGCCCTTCTTCAAGATGGATACGCCGGACGACAAGTTCGCCTTGAGATTCAAAAAATAATATCGACGTCGTCCCCGCCTGCGCGGGGACGACGGCAATTTCTCTTTCCACCTTATGCCGCTGATTTCCCCCACAGGCCGCCTTGGCGTCCTGCGCAACCGTAATCTCTCCTTCTATTTGTCCGCCCGCTTCCTGGGCACCCTGGCCGTCCAGATGCAGAGCGTGGCGGTCGGCTGGCAGGTCTACCAGATCACCCACAGCCTGTTCGACCTCGGCCTGATCGGCCTGGCCCAGTTCGCGCCCTTCCTGGTGCTGATCCTGTGGGCCGGCCATGTCGCCGACACCCACAACCGCCGCACCATCGTCCTGCTGTGCCTCTGCACGCAGCTGCTGTGCAGCCTGCTGCTGGTGGGCTTCACCCTGTCCGGCAGCACGGTCGTGTGGCCGGTGTACGCCATCCTGGTGCTGTACGGCAGCGCGCGCGCCTTCATGATGCCGGCCCAGCAGGCCGTGCTGCGCAACCTGGTGTCGACCCAGGAGTTCTCGCAGGCGGTCGCGCTGAGTTCCTCGAACATGCAGGTGGCGATCATCCTCGGCCCGGTGCTGGGCGGCCTGCTGTACGTGTTCGGGCCGAACGTCGTGTACGCCGTGTCGAGCACGCTGCTGGCCCTGTCCGTGCTGCTGATGAAAGGCACCACGAGCGCGCCGCAGGCGATGAATAAAGCGCCGGTGAGCTGGCATACCCTGCTCGAGGGCCTGCGCTTCGTCTGGACCCGCCCGATCGTGCTGGGTGCGATCTCGCTCGACCTGTTCGCCGTGCTGTTCGGCGGCGCCACCGCCCTGCTGCCCGCCTACGCCCACGACGTGCTTGCCGCCGGCCCGACCAGCCTCGGCCTGCTGCGCACGGCCCCGGGCGCGGGCGCGGCGCTGTGCTCGATCGCACTGGCGTTCTGGCCGATCACGCGCAATGTCGGCGCCTGGATGTTCGGCGGCGTCGCGCTGTTCGGCGCGGCCACCGTCACCATGGGCCTGTCCCACAGCTTCGGCGTCGCCCTGGTCGCCCTGTTCCTGCTCGGCACCGGCGACATGGTCAGCGTCTACATCCGCCACCTGCTGGTGCAGTACGAGACCCCGGACGAGATCCGCGGCCGGGTCAGCGCCGTCAACTCCGTCTTCATCGGCGCTTCGAACGAACTGGGCGAATTCGAATCCGGCCTGACCGCAAGCTGGTTCGGCCTGGTGCGCGCGATCGTCTTCGGCGGCGCCGCCACCCTGGTCGTCACCGGCACCTGGATGAAGCTGTTCCCGGTGCTGTCGCGCATGGACCGGTTCCCGCACCACGAAGCGGAAGTCGCCGCGCAAAAGGCCGGACGATGAGCAAGACACCCTTCTGGCAGGACAAGCGCATGCTGCACCACATCATCCGCAACCGTCCCCACCTGACGATGGCGATCGCGCTCGGCGTCGCCGTCGGCGTGCTGTGGCCGGATTCCCACCCGTGGATGCGGCGCGCCCTGGTCGGCTGGAATGCGGGGGTCTGGAGCTACCTGATCGGCATGGGCTGGATGATGATGCGGGCCGACCATCGCAAGGTGCGGGCGATCGCCGGCAGGGAGGACGAAAATGCCGGCGTGGTGCTGTTCATCCTGATCGTCGGCACCCTGCTGAGCCTGTACGCCATCGTTTCCGAACTGGCGCGCATGGGCCATATGCCGGCCAAGCAGGTCGCGCTGCACTATGCCTTCACCGGCCTGACCGTGATCGGCTCCTGGCTGTTGGTCGGCGTGCTGTTCTGCTTCCACTATGCGCACCTGTACTACCGCGCGTCCGACAAGCAGCGACCGCTGCGCTTCCCCGACGAGGGGCTGGAACCGGATTACTGGGATTTCCTGTACTTCTCGTTCACGATCGCGGTCGCGGTCCAGACCTCGGACGTGTCCGTGACCTCGCGCACGATGCGCAAGCTGGTGGTCGGCCATTCGGTACTGGCGTTTTTCTTCAACGTGCTGATCCTGGGGCTGTCGGTGAACATCGCGGCCAGCCTGGTGAACTCGTGAACGCTTTCATCTGGGCGCGGCGAATTCGCGGGACGGTGTAAGATCGTTTCAACAGTGTCAACTATTGGAGCAATTTATGGAAATTAACGTTAATACCGACAACACCATCGACCGCCACCAGGGCCTCGACGAACGCGTGCGCGATGTCGTCGAATCGAGCATCGGCCGTTTCGAGCAGGTCCGCCGCGTCGACGTCCACCTGAGCAACCAGAACGGCCAGAAGCACGAAGACGGCGACAACTACTGCATGATGGAAGCGCGCGTGGCCGGCTACGAGCCGGTGGTCGTGCATGCCCATGCCGCCGACCTGCACCTGTCGATCAACGGCGCCGCCAGCAAGCTCAAGCGCGCACTGGACAGCGCCCTGGGCCGCCTCAACGACAAGAACAAGCGCGAGCCGCTGCCGATGGACGAAGACGTCCCCGCCGAGTCCTACAAGGGCCTGACGGACAACCAGTAGGGCTTATTCCCCGCCTTCGAGCATTGCTCTCAGCCTGCGCAGGTAGCGCAGGCCCTCGAGGGCGCGGCTGCCGTACCACGACATCATTTCGCCGTCGACCAGGAACACGGGAATGCCGATCTGCTTTTCGAGCGCATCGGCATGCGCCTCCGTGAAGCGGTAGGGCTCGGTCGACAGCAATACCGCATCGAGCCCGTCCACCAGCGCCTGCGACCATTCGAAGCGCGGATAGCGCTCTTCCCCCAGCACCGGCAGCTTCCAGCCCAGCTCGGCCAGCATGCTGGCGATATAGGTCTCGTTCGACACCGTCATCCACGGATCCTGCCAGATGCAGTACAGCACGGTGCGCTGCGGTCCGCGGGCCAGCGCATGCAGGGCCGCATACTCGGCTTCGAAGGCCTCGCACCAGCGCTCGGCCGCGGCTTCGGCGCCGAAGATCCCGCCCATCAGGCGCGCCAGCGCCAGGTTGTCGCGCGGCGTGTTCGGATGCGTGACCACCACGTTCGGCACGAACCCGGCCAGGCGCTCCGCGGTCGGCTTTTCGTTCTCGTCGATGTTGAGCACCACATGGGTCGGCGCCAGCTTGCGGATCTTCTCGATGTTGACGTCCTTGGTGCCGCCCACCTTGGGAATGGCGGCGACCACGTCCTTCGGGTGGATGCAGAAGCCGGTGCGCCCGACCAGTTGGCCGGCCAGGCCGAGCTCGCACAGCAGTTCGGTAATCGAGGGCACCAGGCAGACGATGCGGGCGTCCGGGGCCGGCGCATGGCGCTGTCCGAGCGCGTCGATGAGGGGATCGGAAGGATTCATGCCGCTATTGAAACACATTGTTGTTTATCCAGCGCCAGGTCTCGCGTTGGAATTGCAATAGGTTATGATTCCGAGCTTGTCAGACTTGTCTTTACCGACCACCCGAGGCAGCACTTGAACATGATCGGCGCCTTCGGCGCTTCCCGCTACGCGATCCGCGACCTGCAGTTGTTCCGCGACGCCGACACCCCGGCCGTGGCGGCGCTGCTGGCCGCCTGTCCGATCGTCCGGGTGACGGCAGGCGAGCCGGTCGAGGACGGCCTGCGGGCCCGCCTCTACATCGTGCTGTCCGGCGCCCTCGGCGTGCAGCCGGCCACCGCGGCGGGCGCCGGCGAGATCCAGCGCATCCTGCCCGGCGAGAGCGTGGGCGAGCAGTCGGTACTGGACGATGCCGCCAACCTCGACGCCATCACGGCGCTCGAAGAGAGCGAGCTGCTGGTGATCGAGCCCGACGTGCTGTGGCGCCTGATCGACGAAGCCAACGGCGTCGCGCGCAACCTGCTGCGCCTGCTGTCCTTTCGCATCCGCGCCGCCAACGCCCTGCTGCGGCGGCGCCAGAAGCTGGGCGAGTTCTACCGCCAGCTGTCGATGAACGACGGCCTGACCGGGCTCTACAACCGAGCCTGGCTGAACGACATGCTGCCCAAGCTGGTCGCGCGCAGCCGCCAGGACGGCAGCCCGCTGTCGCTGGTGATGATCGACCTCGACCACTTCAAGCGCTTCAACGATACCCACGGCCACATGGCCGGCGACACCGCCCTGGCCACCGCCGCCGCCGTGATCCGCAACGCCCTGCGCCCCTCCGACTTCGCGGTGCGCTACGGCGGCGAGGAGCTGATGGCGATCCTGCCGAACACCAACCGCCTGCTGGCGGTGATGGTCGCCGAGCGCCTGTGCGGGCGCCTGCGCGAGGCGGTGGTCTTCGACGACCTGCGCATCGCCCTGCCCCACATTACCGGTTCCTTCGGCGTCGCCAGCCTGGCGCGCGGCCAGGACGAACGCGCGCTGGTCGCGGCCGCCGACGCGGCCCTGTACCGCGCCAAGGAAGCCGGCCGGGACCGTATCTGCACCTGAAGGTTCCCTGCCGCCGCTTGCGGCCGGGCTGGGAAGGAACACACCGGCACGTTAGAATGACACGTCGCAATTCATGAGTAACCCCGTGAGCAACCACACCTTCCTCTGGCACGACTACGAAACCTTCGGCGCGGTCCCGCGGCGCGACCGCCCGGCCCAGTTCGCGGCAATCCGCACGGATGCCGAGCTGAACGAGATCGGCGAGCCGGTCATGCTGTACTGCCAGCCGGCGCCCGACTACCTGCCGGACCCGCAGGCCTGCCTGATCACCGGCATCACGCCCCAGCATTGCCTGGCGCACGGCGTGCCGGAACACGAGTTCGCGAAGCGCGTCTGCGAAGCCTTCAGCGAGCCGGGTACGGTCGGGGTCGGCTACAACACCATCCGCTTCGACGACGAGGTCACGCGCTTCCTGTTCTGGCGTAACATGATCGACCCGTACGCGCGCGAATGGCAGAACGGCTGCGGCCGCTGGGATCTGCTGGACGTGGTGCGCATGACCTACGCCCTGCGCCCGGACGGCATCAGCTGGCCGATGAAGGAAGACGGCAAGCCCAGCTTCCGGCTGGAAGACCTGACGCGCGCCAACGGCCTGGTGCACGAGGCGGCCCACGATGCGCTGTCCGACGTGCGCGCCACCATCGCGATGGCGCGCCTGATCCGCAGCAAGCACCCGAAGCTGTTCGACTTCTGCCTGGAACTGCGCCGCAAGGACAAGGTGGCCAGCGAGATGGGCCTGCACCTGGACCGCAGCCAGCGCCGGCCCGTCCTGCACGTGTCCGGCATGTTCCCGGCCGAGCGCGGCTGCCTGGGCCTGGTGTATCCACTGGCGTCGCACCCGACCAACAAGAACGAGGTGCTGGTCTGGGACTGCCGCCACGACCCGTCCGAACTGTTCGCGCTGAGCGTGGACGTGATCCGCGAACGCCTGTTCACGCGCGCCGCCGAGATGCCGGAAGGAATGACGCGCCTGCCGATCAAGAGCGTGCACCTGAACAAGTCGCCGATGCTGGTCGGGAACCTGCGCACGCTGGATTCGTCGCTGGCGGCGAAATGGGAGCTGGACATCGAGCAGTGCCTGGCGCACGCGCGCATCGCGGCCGGCGGGCCGGACATGAGCGCGGTGTGGCAGAAGGTGTTCCAGCGCACCGGGACCGGGTCCGGCGCCGGGGTGGACGTCGACGAGGACCTGTACAACGGCTTCGTCTCGCAGGGCGACCGGCGCCAGCTCGAAAGCCTGCGCTCGGAGCACCCCACGCGCCTGGCGGACCGGCAGCCGAGCTTCGAGGACGAGCGGCTGGCGCAGATCCTGTTCCGCTACCGCTGCCGCAACTTCCCGCATACCCTGCAGGAGCAGGAGCTGGAAAGCTGGGAAGCGCACCGTGCGGCGCGCCTGTTCGACGGCCTGGGCGGCGCCCGCACCGTCGAACAACTGTTTGCCGAGATCGATGCGCTGTCGGAGACGGCGGACGAGCGCGCCGAGGAGATCCTGGGCGCGCTGTACGACTACGCGGAGTCGATTGCGCCGCAGCGGTACTGAGGTACGCGTGGGCATCCCGTGCCCACGCGGATATCCTTACGCGCGGTACTGGTTGATCGCGTCGCGCGTCTCGATCGCCACGCGGCGCGCGGCCGCTGCGAAATCCTCGTCGCCCTGCGGCTGCGCGTAGATGATGGCGCGCGACGAGTTGATCATCATGCCGGCGCCGTTCGCGGTGCGGCCCGCCTTGACGGTCGCCTCGATGTCGCCGCCCTGGGCGCCGACGCCCGGCACCAGCAGCGGCATGTCGCCGATCAGGGCGCGCACCTGGGCCAGCTCCTGCGGGAAGGTGGCGCCGACCACCAGTGCGCACTGGCCGTTGCGGTTCCACTTCTCGGCCACCAGCTGCGCCACATGCTGGTACAGCGGCCGGCCGCCCACGTCGAGGAACTGCAGGTCCGAGCCGCCCGCATTCGAGGTGCGGCACAGCACGATCACGCCGCGGTCCGGCCACTCCATGTACGGCTCCACCGAATCGAAGCCCATGTAGGGGTTCACGGTGACGGCATCCGCGCCGTAGCGGTCGAAGGCTTCGCGCGCGTACTGGCGCGCGGTGGCGCCGATGTCGCCGCGCTTGGCGTCCAGGATCAGCGGGATGTGCGGATAACGGTCTTTCAGGTAGCGGCACACCGTCTCGAGCTGGTCTTCCGCGCCCAGTGCGGCGAAATAGGCGATCTGCGGCTTGAAGGCGCAGGCCAGGTCGGCGGTCGCGTCGATGATGGCCTTGCAGAATTCGGCGATGCCTTCCGGGTGCGCGCGCAGGTGCGCCGGCAGGCGCTCGAGGTCCGGATCGAGTCCGACGCACAGCAGGGAATCGTTGCTGCGCCAGACGGCGTTCAACTTGTCGATGAAGTTCATGGCTGGCCCTAATCTCTTGTTGCAAACCCATTATTGTACCGCGGAGCATGCGCAGGACGCCGCTGCACCGCCAATTGCGGTATATTTTTAGTCATTCGACAACTTGCGATGGAATACATAATGAAGCAGACCTCTTCGACGCCTTCCCTGTTCACGCGCTGGGCCGCGATGCTGTTCACCGCGATCCTGGCCGGCTCGCTGCTGTCGGGCTGCGGCTACAACGAATTCCAGGCCAAGGACGAGGCGACCAAGGCCGCCTGGAGCGAAGTGGTCAACCAGTACCAGCGCCGCGCCGACCTGATCCCGAACCTGGTCAATGTGGTCAAGGGCTATGCTACCCACGAACGCGAAACCCTGGAAGCCGTCACCCGTGCGCGCGCCGCCGCCACCAGTTTCCAGATCACGCCCGAGGTGCTGAACAATCCGGAAGCCTTCCAGAAGTTCCAGCAGGTGCAGGGCGAGCTGTCGAGCGCCCTGTCGCGCCTGATGGCGGTGTCCGAGAACTATCCGAACCTGAAGGCGGACACCCAGTTCCGCGACCTGCAGTCGCAACTCGAAGGCACCGAGAACCGCATCACGGTGGCGCGCCAGCGCTACATCGCCTCGGTCCAGGACTATAACGTGCTGGCGCGCAGCTTCCCGACCAACCTGACGGCGAAGATGTTCGGCTACCAGCCCAAGCCCTCGTTCACGGTCGACAACGAACGTTCGATCTCGACCGCGCCGAAAGTCGACTTCGGTAAATAAGGTCCTGCCGACATGAACCCGCTGATGCGCCTGCTGTGGGGCTTTGCCCTTGCCCTGCTCTTCGCCGGAACGGCCCAGGCGCAGCTCAGGCCCGTGCCGCCGCTGAACGCCCGCGTCACCGACGAGGCCGGGATGCTGACGCCCGAACAGCGCCAGCGCCTGGAGAGCGTGCTGGCCGACTACCAGGCCCGGACCGGCAGCCAGATCGCGGTGCTGCTGGTGAAATCGACCGAGCCGGAAGTCATCGAGCAGTACAGCATTCGCGTGGCCGACGCCTGGAAGCTGGGCCGCAAGGGCGTCGACGACGGCGTGCTGCTGCTGGTCGCGCGCGACAATCCCTCCTCACTGCGGCGCCTGCGCATCGAAGCCGGGCGCGGGGTGCAGGGCGTGCTCACCGACGCCCAGTCCAAGCGCATCCTGCAGGACACGATCGCGCCGCACTTCCGCCAGAACGATTACTACGGCGGCCTGGTCGCCGGCGTGGGCGCGATCTCGGCCCTCCTGGACCAGGAAAAATTTCCCGCTCCGCAGGCCCAGCAGGGACAGGCGCAGCAGCAGGCCCAGGATGAGGATGGCGGCCCGGGCATTATCATGAGCATCTTCTTCATCGTCGTCGGCTTCATGGTGCTGCGCTCGCTGTTCCGTCCGCGCCGCGCCAGGCTGACGCCGGGCTTCGGCGGGCGCCAGACCGGCGGCTGGAACAACGCCAGCACCGGCTTCATCCTCGGCAGCATCCTCAGCAATATGAACAACAGGCGCCATGACGGCGGCGGCGGCTTCTCGGGTGGCGGCGGCTTTTCCGGCGGCGGCGGTTTTTCGGGCGGCGGCGGCAGCTTCGACGGCGGCGGCGCCTCGGGAGACTGGTAATGGGTGGCAAGCTCAAGCGCGCGCTGCGCCACCTGTTCAGCACCCGGACCGAGGCCGAGCGCGCCTTTCCGGCCGCGACCCTGGCCGCCATCGCCGAAGCGATCACGGCGGGCGAACAGACCCACCGCGGCGAAGTCCGGCTGGTGGTCGAAAAATCCCTGCCCCTGTCGGCCGTGTGGGAAGACGTCAGCAACCGCCAGCGCGCGATCTCGCTGTTCGCCGACTACGGCATCTGGGACACCGAGGACAATTGCGGCGTACTCGTCTACGTCAACCTGGCCGACCGCAAGGTCGATATCGTGGCCGACCGCGGCATCAACCGCAGGATCGACGCCGCCACCTGGCAGGCGATCTGCAACACGATGACGGCGGGCTTTGCCCAGGGCCGCTTCCACGAGGCCACGCTGGACGCCGTCGGTCAGGTCAATATGCTGCTGCGCCAGCATTTTCCCTCGAACGGATCGCGGCCGAATGAGCTGCCGGACAAGCCGCTCATGCTATAGAGCGCTCAACAAAGCACGTAGGGCAAGGCGCATCGTCGAAGACAGTACAAGAGGTACGGCGAGACGATGCAACGCCGCCATGCGGGCTTTGTTGGACGCTCGGCTCTGTACAATGGCGGTTTTAGCCATCCAGGAAATCCCGCCATGAAACTTGCCCAGAAAGTCGCCATCGTTACCGGAGCCAGCCGGGGAATCGGCTATGCCTGCGCCGAACGCCTGGTGCGCGAAGGCGCGCGCGTGATGCTGGTCGACGTACGCCAGGAAGGCGCGGCGGCGGCCGAGGCGCTGGGCGACAATGCCCGCTTCTTCTGCGCCGACGTCAGCCAGAAATCCGACGTCGACGCCATGCTGGCCGCCACCCTGTCCGCCTTCGGCCACGTCGACATCCTGGTCAACAATGCCGGCGTCACCCACGCCGCCGACTTCCTCGACCTGACCGAGGAAGACTTCGACCGCGTGCTCCGCATCAACCTGAAGTCGATGTTCCTGTGCAGCCAGGCGGTGGCGCGCGAGATGGTCAAGCGCAGCAGCGGCTGCATCATCAATATGTCGAGCGTGAACGCCGAGCTGACCATCCCGAACCAGATTCCCTACGTGGTCTCGAAAGGCGGCGTGAACCAGCTGACGCGGGTGGCGGCGATCGCCCTGGCCCAGCACGGCATCCGCGTGAACGCCATCGGCCCCGGCACCATCCTGACCGAGCTGGCGAAGAATGCCGTGATGGGCAGCCCGGAAGCGCGCCACACGATCCTGTCGCGCACACCGCTGGGACGCTGCGGCGAGCCGGAAGAGATCGCCGGCATCGCGGCCTTCCTCGCCAGCGACGACGCCTCCTACATGACCGGCCAGACCCTGTATGCGGACGGCGGGCGGATGGCGCTGAACTACACGGTGCCGGTCAAGGAGTAAAAGAAACCGGACACGATAGTTATCAGTACGGTGAATATCAGCTATCCAAATTCAAAATTGGACATATATATCGCGCCGCAACATACTCTCATCTGTCTCCACTATTCTCCTCCAAGAAAATAGTTTGAAGCCCGCCTAGAAAGCGGGCTTTTTTTTTGCCTGTCGGCGATAGACCAGTCTCAGCTGAATTCGTTCTTAAGGAACAGGATGTTTGTTTGAGACATGTCATTTACCATTCATATTCCCGTCCTATACTGGGTTCATCTGGATACACGCAACCGATATGCGTGATTACAGAAAGGCGTGCCGCAACGCGGTGCGCCGCACCGGATTCTGCGTCTCTTGGCCCGATCTTGGGTTGTGCCCGTCCTCCGTTGGCGGGCATTTTTTTGTTCCGCAGATTTACTAGCACCTGTGCAACGCAACAAAGAAAAACTCGAGGCAGAGCTTGATCCGATCCTGGATTTCGCTATGATGAATTTGTGCCTGCGTTTTTTTCATGGAGCCAGTCCAATGAATTCACCTGAAACGATCACGCCAAACCAGCAGCACTCCCCTACCGCGCGCCGACGACAGCAAGCCGCCGACGACTATCTTGTCCTCAGTGAACTGAATCCGCGCATGGTAATCGACCACCTCGACGATGAAGGGCAGCCTCTTCACGTACTCAGCTTCGGCAGCGTCCGCGAACCTTGTCCGAAATGCCAGACACACCAACTCAAGCTCGTGTTGCGACAGCAGACCGTACGCATCGCCCATCTTTTCTGCGCCGAATGCGAAAGCTGCTTCGACGCCCACTACCCCAACGGGACACCCGCGCTCACGATCTGACGCGGCCCCGCCCTTGGCCGGCCTTCCGCAAGACGGTGCGCCGGAGCCAGGGGCAAAGACGCATTCGAACTTTCGTGCATGCGTCATGGTAAGGTTAGTGTGTCCCTCATCTCACCTGCTCCTTGCCATGACCGTCGTGCTGTCCAGTTTTCTCACGCATCCGCGCTTCCGTTTTGCCTGCCTTGGCTGCGCCGCCCTGATGTACCTGACCATCATCGTGGCCGGCAATATTCCCGGTGCACGCGCCGACATCGGCCACTATGCGCCAGGCGTCGTGCTGCATTCCATCGCCTATGCCGTCCTCGCCTGCCTGTGCTTCCTGGGCAGCAGCGGCAGCCCTGCCGCGCGCGCCGTCAAGGCCGTGCTGGCGATCGCCCTGATGGGGGCCGGCGACGAATTCATCCAGAGCTTCTTCCCCTACCGCGGCGCCGACGTGCGCGACTGGGCCGTGGATTGCAGCTCGGCCATCCTGGTGTCCCTGCTGCTGTGCGCCGTGCTGCCGAAAGCGCTGCCCGGCATAAAGCGCTGAGAACGACGCCGCTCCGAATTCCCCAGCCTCGCCACGTCCTTGACGTGGCTCATGTTCAACCCGAGTCAGCTGGAACGTCGCTTCCGATCGCCCCTCTTACCGGAGTGGCACGCGGCATCGTCACGCACCTACCTGATATATTCATCCCATCAGAAGGAGTTGATCATGAAGTCAAAACACCAGAGCGTACTCCTGGCAGGCTTGCTGACGCTGGCTTTCGGCTTGCCCGCGTGTAAATCCATGACGGGCGGCGACAGCAGCGGCATGGAAAGCGGCAGCTCCACCAGCAGCGGCGGCAGCGGCGGCATGTCCGGCACCGGCGCGGGCACCGGCAGCAGCGGTTCGGCCGGCTGGGGCGGCGGCACCGGTTCTTCGGGCAGTTCCGGCAGCTCGGGCAGTTCCGGCAGCTCCGGCAGCGCCACCGGCTCCGGCTATGACCAGCACGGCGCCGGCACCGGCTCCTCGGCCACCGGCACGTCGGGCAGCTCCGGTACCTCCGGTACCTCCGGCAGCTCGGGCACCTCCGGCACCTCGGACAGCGGCAGCGGCACCGGCACCGGCACCAGCAATACCGGCACCGGCGGCACCGCCAGCGCGACCGGCCAGGATTCCTATGGCGCGTCCAGCACCGCGTCCACCGCGGCAAGCTCCAGCCCGAACGCCACCGTGGTGGCCGTCGAAGTCGTCCCGCGCATGGCGAGCGGCGTCTCCGGCGCAGGCTCGGTCGGCGCCGCAGCGGTCGGCGGCAGCGGCACCAGCGGCAGCACCGGCAGCTCGACCTCGTCCGATCGCGTCTACCGCGTCACACTGCGCATGGACGACGGCAGCACCCAGGTGATCACCCAGGAAACCACGCCGGACTTCCGCAGTGGCGACCGGGTCAGCCTGAGCGGCGGCGTGATCCAGCATTAAACAAGCGGGGCCTGGCTCCGCGTAGAGCGTTGTGCGCTCTAATACACGCGCTCCACCAGATAGCCCCGCTGTGCCAGCAGCTGGGGCAGCCCGTTGGCGCCCAGCAGGTGCAGCAAGCCGACGCCGACGAAGGTCACGCTGTCCTCGCGCATCAGGCGCTCGATCTGGTCGGCTATGTCGGGATTGCGCCGCCCCAGCAGCACGCGGCGCGTGAACTCCGCCACGACGCCGGGGCCGCTCGTGCTTTCCTGCAGCACCACGTCGAGGGCGTGTGCATCGCCCGATGCCCAGGCATCGAGAACCGCCTGGACCGTGCGCAGCGAACGCCCATTCTTGAGCCCGTCCAGCACCTCCTCCAGGTAGCGTGCCGACTGCCGCTCGTCCATGCTGTCGTACAAGGCCAGCTGGTATTCGGCGCTTTCCAGCTCGGTCACCTGCAGGCCGCGCCGCCGCGCCTGGGCGAGCAGGGTCGCCTCGACGCCTTCGCTGCGGCGGTAGCCTTTGCGCTCCAGCTCCATGCTCAACAGCAGGTTCGCCACCAGCCAGGGTTTATAGGAAGCCATGCTGGTCACGCTGATGCCCTGGGCGTGCAGGACCTCGGTCAGCGCCCGCAGGGTCGGCGCCGGCAGGTGGCGGCGGATATCGTCGCCCGGCGCATATCTGCCGTGCAGGTCCAGCGCGCGCTGGAAAGGACCGTTGACGCGGGTGTCGAGTTCGACGACCACGCGGTTGGCGCCGACCAGGGCGCGGCGCACCTCGGGCGGCAAGGGATAAAAGCCGCGCATGCCCATGTGCACGGTGCCGAACAGGTAGGCCACGCGCCCGTCCAGGCTGACGCGGAACAGGCCGCCCTGGTGGCGGGCCGCCACCGGACGCGGGTTATCCGGCGCCGATCCGTAGGGCAGGTATTCGGCCGAGGCAGATGTCCCGGCGCGCGCCATGCCCCCTGGCAGCGCCAGCGACAACGGCAATACCAGCATCGCCGCCGCCCGGCGGCGCCAGGCGGAAGGCTGCATCGCTCACTCCATGCCGACCTTCTGGGTGCGGCTGCGCTTGTCCATCACGATCTCCGCGCCGCGCTTGCCGGCCAGCAGGGCGTGATCGGAGTTGTAGTACTCCCACTCGCTGTAGCGCCCGACCAGGGTGATGTCGAACTGCTTCAGCCAGGCCTTGCAGGTCTCGACATTGCGTGCGCGCTGGTGGTCGTAGAGCACGTAGGCATAGGGCATGTCGACCTGGTTCGCGACCAGGATCCGGTCGCCCTCGCGGATCATCCCGACCTTGCGGCAATCCTCGATCGCGCGGGCGATGAGTTCCTCGCCGTCCAGCGGCAGCGGCTTGGTCGGCGAATACGAGATCTCGCAGGTGAAGCCGAAGCCGCCCGGTGGATTGCATTCCGGCGAGGCATTGCCCTGCACGAAGATGCGGTGGAAGATCGTGTCTTCCGGATAGTAGATCCAGTGCTTGTCGGTCGCGACCCGGTCGATGCCGATGTTGACGCAACGGATCGACACGTGGCGCAGCCCCTTGGCCGCATTCCTCACCGCTTCCGGCGCTTCGTCGCCGATCGCCTTGACCAGCTCCGGCAGCGGCATGGTCGAGATCAGGTCGTCGTAGCGGAAACGGCGGCCGTCGGCCAGGGCGACGATGTGTTCGCGCGGCAGCACCTGCACGACTTCGGCGCCCAGCTCGATCTTGCCCTTGATGTGCGGCAGGAACCCGTTCATCAGGGCCTGGAAGCCGCCCTTGCGCGGATAGCCGAAGCGCGCGTTGGGCCCGACCGGCTTCGGTGACGGTTCGAGCGCGCCCTGCACGATCTCTTCGAGGTTCGGCAGCGGCACCCGTCCGCCCAGCCAGGACGTTTCCATCTCGGCCAGCGGCACGGTCCAGAGCTTGCGGTTGTAGGGGATGGCGAAGTGCCTGGCGATGCCCTTGCCCCAGACCTTGTAGATGAACTGTTCGAAGTTCTTCACCTGGCCCCGGACCGAGCGGTCGGTATTGCACACGTCCGTAGTGCCGTCGGCGCAGCAGTCGTCGATGGTCTTCGCCTCGCCGGCGTCGGCGTCGTTATCCGCGCCATAGCGCGCTTCGATCGCGCCCATCACGCACTCGGTGATGACCTTGGGCGGCAGGCCGTACAAGGCGCCCTGGAAGGGATAGCGGGTATGCACGCCCTTGCTGTAGATCCAGGCTTCGCGGTTCTGCCAGTGCACGTTATCGCCCAGCAGCAGCTCGTACATCTTCAGCACATAGGGGTCGTTCGAGAACATGATGTGGCCGGCGTGATCGAAGGTGAAGCCATGGTCTTCGATCGAGCGGCACCAGCCGCCGACGGTCTCGTTGCGGTCCAGCAGCAGCGTGTCCGCGCCCAGGTGGTAGGCGGCCGACAACCCGGTCGGGCCGGCGCCGACGATCACGGTGCCGACGTGGCGCGCGCCCTGGCTGCGCAGTGGATTGACCTTGGGCGAGGATGCCCCGGCAGCCTGGGCCGGCGGCAGGCTCGCCTGTGAAACCGCGTGCGCGTTCGCGGCGCGCTGCGCGGTCGTGCCCTCGCTGCGCGCCGGCGTCGACTCCAGCAGCTCGTGCATGTGCTTCGCCGTGTTGTCCCAGGACGTGGCGGCGACGATGGCGTTCATGGCGTCGATCATGCGCGCGCGCTGTTCCGGCGTCTGGGCCAGGGCCGCTTCGCAGGCCGCGACGAACTCGCGCGCCCCGCTGGCGATCGCGACCACGTGGCCGTAGGGATTGGCGACGTCGGCGATCGGCGTGCTCACGATCGGCAGCTGGGCCGCCATGTATTCCAGCACCTTGGTCGGGCTGATGAACCTGGTCGCTTCGTTGATCGCGAAGGGCATCAGGCAGACGTCCCAGCCGGCCAGCAGCTCGGGCAAGGCCGCATAGGGCTGCTGCCCCAGGTAATGGATGTTGGCGCGGCGCGGCAGGCGTTCCTCGTCGATCTTCACGATCGGGCCGGCCAGCACGACCTGCCAGTCCGGATGGGCGTCGGCGATTGCGCCGACCAGGTCGGGATCGAAGCGCTCGTCCAGCACCCCGTAGAAGCCGAGGCGCGGATGCGGGATATCCTTCTGCTGCGGGTGGACGCGCGACCGGTCGAGCGCCTGCTGGAAATGCAGCACGTCGACGCTGCTGGAAAAGCAGTGCACGTTCGGGTGGCGGTTCTTCTTCGCTTCGTAGAGACTGGGACCGCCGGCGAACACCATGTCGGCGATGTTCAGCAGCGCACTCTCGCGCTGCAGCAGCTGCTTCGGCGGATTCTTGAACGAGGCCAGCTCGTCCATGCAGTCGTAGACCACCAGCGCGGGCTGGAGCGACTGCAGCAGGGGCAAGGCCATCGGCGTATAGAACCAGGCGATGAGCTGCTCGCCCGGCGGTGCCAGCTGCCCCACCATGGGCTGCAGCAGGCGCAGCTGGTCGTCATGGAAGCCTTTGGCATGGATCGGAGTGTGCGCGCGGCACACGGTCACGTTCGGCGCGGGTTGGGACCGCTGCATGAACGGGGCGCCGCTGTCGTATTCCGGCTCCTCGACGAACAGGACCGGATAATGCTGCGCCAGGCGCGACAGCAGGTGCTGCGGCCGCTGGAACACGAAATCCCAGCGCAGGTGGCTGAAAACGACGATCGTTGTCATGATGATGGCTCCTTCAAGGCCCGTATGGAGCACGGGCGGTCGGTGAATTCAAAATTTCGGTGCTGCAGACCGACCACCGGCTCCAAAGCGCCCGGAAGAACCGTCGCGAGCGGCCGCAGATTCGGTTGAGAAGCGCAGCTGTACTTACGGTACAGCGCGCATCGCAAACCGAAGCTGCAACGCGCGTTAGGTTATTCCGGGCGCCCGCCGGCTGGTCCTTCTCCCTCCTTTTCAACGTCCTGCTTGGGATGCAGCGGGACGTTGCGGGTCGCCGCACTGATGACCTCGAAAGGCAGCTTGGGGGTGCGGTCGGCGTTGAGCAGGCCGTTGGCTTCCTGGAAGGTGTCGGCGAACTGGGTGTAGCAGAAGCCGCTGAACATGAAGGTCTCGTTGACCACTTTCAGCAGGCGTTGGTACAGCGCGTGATAACTCTCGGCCGTATGGGCACGGGTGTAGCCCCAGGTGCCATCCTCGGGGGTCGCGTTCGGATCGAAGGCGATGCCGCCGAATTCGGTCAGCACGATGGGCTGGCCGCGGTGCGGGAAACCGTCCAGCGTCAGGATGCGTCCGCCTGGACGGCGCTGGTCGAACAGCGTGCGCACGGGGTCGCTGACCTCGTAGCGCGCCTTGATCTTTTCCGGATCGCTGTCGTAGTCGTGGATGCCCAGGATGTCGGTGGCCGAGGCTTCCCAGCCGTCGTTGCCGATCACCGGGCGGGTCGCGTCGAGGGTGCGCGTCAGGTGGTACAGCGCCTCGACCGCGTTGCGGTGCGCCTGGGTCAGCGTCAGGTTCGGCACGCCCCAGGATTCGTTGAACGGCACCCAGACGATGATGCAGGGGTGGCTGTAGTCGCGCTCGATCGCCTCGGTCCATTCCTTGACGATGCGCTTGATCGCATGCGGCGAGAAGCGGTAGGCCGAAGGCATCTCCTCCCATACCAGCAGGCCCAGCTTGTCGGCCCAGTACAGGTAGCGCGGATCCTCGATCTTCTGGTGCTTGCGCACGCCGTTGAAGCCCATCATCTTGGCCAGCTCGACGTCGCGTTTCAGGTGCTCGTCGGAGGGCGCGGTCATGAAGGATTCGGTCCAGTAGCCCTGGTCCAGCACCAGGCGCAGCGGATACGGGCGGCCGTTCAGCAGCAGGCGGTCGCGGTTGATGTGGAAGGCGCGCAGGGCGGTGTAGGACTTGATGTGGTCGACCACCTGGTCGCCGCAGCGCAGGATCACCTCGGCGTCGAGCAGGGTCGGCCGCTCCGGGCTCCACAGCAGCTCGTTGCGCGAGTCGTCGATGCCGGGGTCGGACAGCGCGATCTTGCGGTTCGCCTCGCCCTGCAGCAGCTTGTAGTTGTCGTCGGCCAGCAGTTGTTCGCCGTGCCAGATCTTGACCTCGACGAACATGTGTTCCTGGATGTCGCCGCCGGCGAACACCTCGCAGCCGATCTCGAAGGTCTCGAAGATCGGGGTCCAGCGCAGCGAGCGGATGAAGGTGCGCGAGACCTGTTCGACCCAGACGGTCTGCCAGATGCCGGTCGTGCGCGGATACCAGATCGAGTGCGGCTCCAGCAGCCAGTCCTGCTTGCCGCGCGGCTTGGCCAGGTCGGCCGGATCGTCCTCGACGAACACGGTCACGACCTGCTTGCCGTCGGCTTTCAGGGCCTGGGTGATGTCGGCCGAGAACGGCGTATGGCCACCCTCGTGTTCCGCCACCAGCTGGCCGTTGATCCAGACCCGGGCGGCATAGTCGACCGCGCCGAAGTGCAGGATCGCGCGCTTTTCGGACGGCATCAGTTCGAAGTCACGCTCGTACCAGCAGAAGCGGTGGAAGCCGGTGTCCTGGATGCCGGACATTTCCGTCTCCGGCGCGAATGGCACATTGATCTCATGGGTCCAGCCGGTGACGCCTTCGGGCATCCTGCAGCTGACCTCGTCGTCGAAACGGAAGCGCCACTTGCCGTTCAGATTGATCCAATTGTCGCGTACCAGCTGGGGGCGGGGGTACTCAAACTGGCTCATTGTGTTCCTTTCCTTGGGTCGGGACCGGGATCAGGATGCGTCCCTTCTGTCCCTCTTTGTTGTAATTGGAGAGTGCGACTTCTGCTGCGCTTCTTGCCTGGCCGGTGCGGCACAGGGCCACGCAGGCCCCGCCGAAGCCGGCGCCGGTGAGGCGCGCGCCAAGCACGCCCGGGGCGGCGCGCAAGGCCTCCACCAGCCGGTCGAGCTCGGGAATGGAAACTTCGTAATCGTCGCGCAGGCTGTCGTGCGAGGCGTTCATCAGCTCGCCGAAGCGCTCGGCCGAGACGCCGCCGGCCGCCTCCAGCACGCGCAGGTCTTCCAGCACCACGTGGCGGGCGCGCCGGCGCAGCGGCTCGGGCAGCTGCTCGAGCACCGAAGGGTCGGTGACATCGCGCAGCGCGGTCACGCCCAGCTTGCGGGACGCTTCCTCGCACTCGGCGCGGCGTTCGTTGTACTTGCTGGCGGCCAGGGTGCGCGGCACGCCGGAGTCGATCACGATCAGCTCGGTCCCCTCGGGCATCTGCACCAGCCGGTGCTCGAGGGTGCGGGCGTCGATGAACAGCATGTTCCGTTCATCGCACAGGCTGGACGCCATCTGGTCCATGATCCCGCAGTTGACGCGCGCATATTCGATCTCGGCGCGCTGGGCGATCTGGGCCAGCTTCACGTTGTCGAGCTCGAAGCCGAGCAGCTGGCGCAGCGCGCGCAGGGTCGCCACTTCGAGCGCGGCCGAGGACGACAGGCCCGAGCCGACCGGCAGCTCGGTGGTGACGAACACGCGCAGCGGCGGGACCTCGACCCCGTTCGCCTCGACCAGGCGGATGCAGCCTTCGATATAGCTGCCGAAGCCCTGTGGCGCGCTGCCGCCTTTCGCGGCGAAGCTCACGTTGCCGTCCAGCGTGCCCGAGTACAGGTGGTGCTGGTCGTCCTGGCTGCGCGCCAGCGCCACGCTGGTGCGCTGCGGCGTTGCCACCGGCAGCATGAAGCCGTCGTTGTAGTCGGTGTGTTCGCCCAGCAGGTTGACCCGGCCGGGAGCGAATGCGCACGCCTCCGGGGCGCCGCCGAAGAAGGTTTCTGCACTTGTCATGTCAGCTCCAGCCAGCGCGGCCGCATGCGGCCGCCGATGTTCACCGCCGGCCACTGCGGGTCCAGCGTGAGGTTCTCCAGCCCGGTCGCGCCGAGCAGGAAGGTGTCTTCGATCCCGATGCCGTCGAAGCCGGGGTTGAACGCGAAGGCCATGCCGGTCTCCAGCCCGGTCGCGGTGCTGGGGCTGGCCACGAGTTCGCAGGCCTGGTAGCCGACGATGCCGCCCTGCGGCCGCTCGCGGATCGCGTCCGGCCGGTTGGCGTGGCGGTAGGCGGCCTCGAACGCGTGGTACACGGCGGCCAGCGACTGCCCGGCGCGCACCGCATCGAGCCCGGTCGATTCCAGGCGCAGCAGTTCGTCCTGCTCGGCAGGCAGCCCGCCGAAGCTGGCCGAGCGCGACAGCCGCGCGACCAGGCCATGCCGGCGCGCGCAGCACGACAGCGTGGCGCGCGCGCCCAGCGGTTCGTGCGAGGGCGTCGGGCGGCGCCACTTGCCCAGGCGGCGTTCGCCGGCGGCCAGCACCAGCGATG
Source organism: Massilia sp. WG5 (assembly GCF_001412595.2). Classification (NCBI taxonomy): domain Bacteria; kingdom Pseudomonadati; phylum Pseudomonadota; class Betaproteobacteria; order Burkholderiales; family Oxalobacteraceae; genus Massilia; species Massilia sp. WG5. Next base: position 4,825,633 of record NZ_CP012640.2, on the reverse strand, counting down.
GCTGGATGCCGCGCCGCAGCAGGGCGCGCGCCCCCTCCCCGGCCAGCTGGTATTCGGTCCAGTCCGGGCGCGCCGCGCGCAGCGCTTCACCGATCGCCTCGGCGGCCTCGCGGCCGAGCTGGCGGTAGCGTTCCTGCTCTTCGAACCCAAGCACCATGCGGCGCAGCTTCAGGCCGGCAGGCAGCGGCTGCTCGTTCGGCCCGGGACGGTCGGACAGCACCGGGCGCCCGCCGGCCGTGCCCAGCACATAGGTCTCGTGCAGCTCGGCGTCGGTCCAGGGCGCGCCGTGGAAAGTGAAGCCGGCCGGCACCTCTTCCAGGCGCAGGCGCTCGGCCTCGGCCTCGTCGGTGAGCACGCAGGCTTCGTCGGGCGTGACCAACAGCTCCGCCACCCCGCTCTCGCAGCCGTCCGGCGCCAGCGGCATGCCGCCGGCGGTGGCCCAGGCAAACCAGTCCTCGCCGCGCAGGCGGATCGCGCCGGCCCCGAGCTGGGCCAGCGCTTCGCGCAGCAGCGCCAGCTTGGCCGCGGCTTCCGCGCCGCGCACCGTCAGCGGATCGGCCGTGACGCTCATGCGCCGTCCTCCAGGTCGACCTCGACCTGCTGCAATTCGTAGGCCGTGGTTTCGGGCAGCACGTCCATCGCGAACATGCCGGCCGCCAGCTCGGTGCCGGCCAGGTACTTGAGGCGGTCGCGGGTGCGGTACGGCGGGTAGAACTGGCAGTGCAGCTGGGTTTCCGGGTGCTCGGCGCCGTCGGTCGGCGCCTGGTACCAGGCCATCAGGTAGGGGAAAGGACGGTCCCACAGGTGGTCGTACTTGAGCAGCACGGTCTTCAGCGCGCGCGCCAGGCTCTCGCGCTGCGGCGGGGTGAGCGCGGCAAAGTCCTTGCAGGGCGCGGTCGGCATCACCCAGACTTCGTAGGGATAGCGCGCGCAGGCCGGCACGAAGGCGATCGCATGGTCGTCCTGGTACAGCACCCGCTTGCCGTCGGCGGCCTCGTCGCGCGCCATGTCGCACAGCAGGCTCGAGCCATGCTGCAGGTAGTACTCGCGCTCCTGGGCCAACTGGCGCGCCGGCACGCTCGGCACAAACGGATAGCAGTAGATCTGGCCGTGCGGGTGGTGCAGGGTCACGCCCACTTCCGCGCCGCGGTTCTCGAACGGCAGCACGTACTGGATGTGGTGCTGGCCGCCGATCCGGGTGGTGCGGTCGCCCCACACCTGCAGCAGCAGCTCGATGCGCGACAGCGGCAGCTTGCCCAGCGCGGCCTGCGGATCCTGGGTGAACACCACCACCTCGCACTTGCCGTTGGCGGGCGCGGTCGGCACCGTCAGCGTGGGCGGATCATGGGAATCCAGCGCCAGCGAGGGGAAGCGGTTGTCGAACACCGCGATCTCGTAGTCGCCGGCCGGCATCTCGGTCGGGTGCGCCGGATCGCTGGTCGCGGCCAGCGGGTTGTACTGCGGCGGCGGCTGGTAGGTGCGGTTCTGGCGGAACGCCGCATAGGTCACCCACTCGCCGCGCAGCGGATGCCAGCGCAGGTGCGGATTCGCATTTTGCGGATCAGGAAAGGGGCTCGGTGCAACAAGGCCGGCCGGGATCGGCTGGTTACTGTAGAGGGTGAGTTGTCGTCCGTCTGGTTTTACGAGTTCTTGGATATGCATGGCGATAGTGGTCGGGCATGTCGGGATAGGCAAGGCGACTTCGGTATCGCGGTCGCGGTCAGGAACCGATCCTAACATGGCGTTTTCGCCACTATTTCCAGGTGTAAGCAAGAGCTTTTCCGGGCATCAACAAGCTCATGCGGAGGGCTTCCGGCGCCGACAGGCCCGGCTGCCCACTCTCCTAGGGAGAGCGCCGGGCAGGGGTAATTCTTCCCTATGAAAAGGGATGCTTTGTAGGTCCAAACCTACAGAACGATTAGAAAAAATCGCAGGTTTTGGCGGGACTTCGACCTACACGTCAACACACGGTGTCGAAGCGCGCGGCGGGGCCTCTCTTACTGCGCGAGCTCGGCCAGCACGGCCGTATACATCTCCAAGTTCAAGAGCAATTGCTTGAGAGTGATGAACTCATGCTCGGAATGGCCGGTATAGACCGTGTGCGGCATGGCCGGACCGAAGCTGACGGCGTGCGGGAACAGGCGCGAGTTGGTGCCGCCGCCGACCGCGACCGGCTTCGGATCCTTCACGCCGGTGAAGTACGAGAACACCTTCATCAGCACCGGCAGCTGCGGCGCGTCGTGCTGGATCCACGGGTCGCCGATCTGCACTTTGGTGTCGAGCAGCTGTATCGACCCATGCGCGCCCTGCCACTGCGCCAGCGCGGCATTGATCTCGTTGGACAGCTGCTGCGCGCTCTTGCCTTGCGGGCGGCGGATGTTGATCGACAGTTCGGGGCTCTCGCCTTTCTGGCGGATCACGGTCGGGGCGAAAGTCATCGGTCCCATGAAGCTGTCGCGGTAGGCGATGCTGCCGAACTTCTCGCCGAGGTAGCCGGTCCCGACCATCTCGTTGAGGAAGTTGACCAGCGCGCCGGCGGCGTTGTCCGGCCAGGCCTGCACGGCCAGCGCATCGGCCAGCATGCTGATCGCGTTCAGGCCGTCCTCCGGCTTCGACGAATGCGCCGACACGCCCTTGGCAGTGACCGCGAGCTCGCCGCCCTTGCGTTCGAAGGTGTAGCGCATGCCGGTCTGCTTCGCCGCGCGCTGCCGGATCTGGGCTTCCAGGGCCGGGCTGGCGTTGGCGATGAGGGCGTGCGCATCCTCGGGGATCTGGCTGCCGAAGAAGCCGCCGCCGAACTGCGCCACGGCCGGCTCGCCCGCGGGCGCCGCCGCCGCCGGGAAGCTCACGGCGACCGTGCCGTAGCCCTTCTCCGCCGTCACCGCCGGGTACTCGGCGTCGAGGGTGATGTTCACCTGCGGCAGCGTATGCGTCTTCACGAAAGCGACCAGCGGATCCCAGTCCGATTCCTCGGCCATGTAGACGTACAGCTCGATGCGCTTGGACAGCGGCAGCTGCAGGTCCTTCAGCGACTTCATCGCGTACAGGGCGGTGGCGATCGGGCCCTTGTCGTCCTCGGCGCCGCGCGCCAGCAGCTTGCCCGGCTCGCTGGTGCGGTCCAGCTCGAAAGGCGATTTCTTCCACTTGGCGGGATCGACCGGCTGCACATCGCCGTGCGCGATCATGCCGACGCGCTCGGGGGCGTCAGCTGCGCCGAGGCCGATCACCATCACATGGCCGTAGTCGGCGAAGTCGAAGCCGAGGCGCGCCGCCTCGCCCTTGAGGTAATTCTTGAAGCCGGTGTGCTGGGGATTGCGCTCGAAGGGCACGTCTTTATCGGCCACCGTGTTGAAGCTGACCATCCTGGCGAGGGTATCGACGACATCGTCGCGGTAGGCGTTGACGGCATGCTTGGCGGCCTTCACCGCGGCCTCGCCCGGCACGGCCGCCGGTGCGGCGCCGGCAGCGCTCGCTGCGTTCGCGCCGGCGCTGAAGGCCAGCGCCAGCGCGGCCAGGGTCTGTCTTGTTTTCATGTGAAGCCTGTCTCCTTGTTGCATTAAGCTTGTTGCATAAGCGCAAGGAGTCTAGCACGGCGATGGCGAGCGCCGCGCGCCGCCGGGGGCGGGTAATCGGGTATCGTATGGAGCAAGGCGAACAACACGAGAAGGACATGACCTACAAGACCATCCAGCGGGTGCACCCCGCCATGCGCGACGACATCGGCGACCTGATCACCCAGCGTCCGCTGCCGGGGCCGCACATCGACCAGATCGATCCTTTCCTGTTCCTCAACCACCACGGCCCCCAGGTCTACCCGGCGCACAACGGCGGCCTGCCCTTCGGCCCGCACCCGCACCGCGGCTTCGAGACCGTCACCTTCATCCTCGACGGCCTGCTGGCCCACCGCGACAGCGCCGGCCACGAAAGCGTGATCGGCCCGGGCGGCGTGCAGTGGATGACGGCGGGACGCGGCATCGTGCACGCCGAAGTGTCGCCGCGCGAATTCATGCAGCGCGGCGGCCCGCTCGAGATCCTGCAGCTGTGGGTGAACCTGCCTCCCAGCCTGAAGATGACGGAGCCGCGCTATGTCGGCCTGCAGCGCGAGCAGATTCCCGTGGTGGAAAGCGACGACGGCACGGTGCGCATGCACCTGGTGTCGGGCAGCTACGGCGGCGTGACCGGGCCGATCGAGTCGCTCACCGGCGTCTTCATGAGCCTGGTCGAGATGAAGGCCGGTTCGACCTTCTACATGAACGACCTGCTCGACCGCAACATCTTCCTCTACGTGGTACGCGGCGTGATCGAGGCGGCGCCGGACCTCGTCAGCGCCTTCCACCTGGCCGAGTTCGAACCCCAGGGCGACGAGCTGTCGCTGCGCGCCGACCATGATTCCCTGCTGCTGCTCGGGCATGCCGCGCCGATCCGCGAACCGGTGGTCTCGCACGGTCCCTTCGTGATGAACACGCGCGAAGAGATCAACCAGGCGATCCTCGACTACCAGGCCGGGCGCTTCGGCGACGCGATCTGACGCGCATCGCAGGCATGAAAAACGCCGGCCCGGTCCCAGCGGCCAGGCCGGCCGTGATTCTTCATTCGATCATCCGTCAGCGGCGGAACTGGGTCAGCAGTACCTTGTCGGGGTAGGCCTGCTGGTCGAGCGCGAGCCGCGCGCCGCTGTCGCGGGCCACGAATTCGGTCGGGGACAGCGGCAGCAGCTTTTCGCGCTTGCCGTCCACTTCCATGAACAGGGTGCTGTTACGGCTCGTCAGCCTCAGCGTACGGCCGTCCTGCAGCGCGAACGATCCGACCGCATCCTTGGCCTGGGCCACGGTCAGGTGGACCACCGGGCTGGCGTTGCCCTGCACCAGGACCGTATTGCCGTCGGCGCTCACGGACACCGGCAGCGCACTGTCGGCCAGGGCCATGGAAGAGACGGCGGCGGCGCCGAGGAAGGCCAGTACTTTTTTCAAGTTCATGATTACTCCAATGCACGATTCGAAATGAATATCGGACCATTCTTGCTTTATCCAAACAATCGTCGATAGCGCCGAAGGTCCACCGTTTTTCGTATCGCCGCATCGTAGAATGTGCGGCGAGTGAAACCAGTGTATTCACAGCCCGCGGCGGTGTCTGCGGTGATCTGCCGAAGCGTCGAAAACGCGGGATGAAACGTCGAAAACAGGCGTCAAGATGTTGGCAATACATACAAAAAAAGCCACAAAAAATGACGTGCACCGTCGCCTGCCGCGATCCGCTAGAGTTCACCCATTGCCACCATCGCCACATCGCCATCCATGCATCCAGTCCCGCTCGTCGCCACCACCCGTGGCTTTCCCGAGACCGGCTATCCGGTCGAGAACATCCACTTCGGTTCCATCGCCGTGGTCGACGCCGCCGGCCGCCTGCTGTATTCGAGCGGCGATCCGGACGCGATGGTCTTCACGCGTTCGGCCCTGAAGCCCTTCCAGGCCCTGCCCTTCGTGCTGGCCGACGGCCCGGCGCGCTTCGGACTCACGCTCGACGAACTGGCGCTGCTGTGCGCCAGCCACTCGGGCGAGGAAAAGCACCTGGCCGGGGTCGAATCCATCCTCGACAAGGCCGGCCTCGACGAGAGCCACCTCGAATGCGGCTGCGCCACCCCGCTGTACTACGACGCGGTCGGCTTGCCGGTCCCGGCCGACCGGCGCTGGCGCACCGTGCACCACAACTGTTCGGGCAAGCACAGCGGTTTCCTGGCCTGGTGCCGCCTGCACGGCGCGCCCACCCGCGGCTACGTCGACCCGCAGCACCCGCTGCAACGGGCGATCCGCAGCACCCTGGCCGAGGCCGTGCAGATGAACGAGGAGTCCCTGCCGACCGGCATCGACGGCTGCTCGGCGCCGAATTATGCGATGCCGCTGGCGCGCCTGGCCCACCTGTACGCGCGCCTGGCGCAGGGCGGCCGGGACGCGCGCCTGGGCAGCGCGCTGGGCGACCTGTTCGATGCGATGACGAAGCGGCCCGACATGGTGTCCGGCGAAGCCCGCACCGACCTGGCGTGGATGAACGCGGGCCAGGGCGACTGGGTGGCGAAGATCGGCGCCGACGCCGTGCAGGCGATCGGCGTCCGCTCGGCCGGGCTGGGGATCGCGATCAAGGTGGCGGACGGCGCCGTCCGCGCCCTGCACCCCTCGACCTTCAGCGTGCTCGAGCAGCTCGGCCTGCTGGACGCGCACCGCCGCCGACTGCTCGAACCCTGGCGCGCCCCGGCGATCCTGAATGCGCGCGGCACGCCCGCCGGCGAGGTCCGCGCCGTGTTCACGCTGCAGCCGGCCTGAGCCGGCAGGAAGAACTGTACTGGCCGCGCCGCGGCCCGACTGTATGCACGCGGCGCACGCGGGCGCTGCTATCCTCGGGTCATGAACGACTCCGTAGCAATCGACACCTTGCAGCGTCCCCTGAAGGACTTGCGGCTTTCCGTCATCGACCAGTGTAATTTCCGCTGCACCTACTGCATGCCGAAGGAGGTCTTCACGCGCGACTACCCCTTCCTGCGCGCGGCGGAGCGCCTGTCCTTCGACGAGATGCTGACGCTGTCGACAGCCTTCGTCCGCCTGGGCGTGGAAAAGATCCGGATCACCGGCGGCGAACCGCTGTTGCGCAAGGACCTGCCGCGCCTGGTCGAAGCGCTGGCGCGCCTGGAGACCCCGGCCGGCAAGCCGGTCGAGATCGCGATGACGACCAACGGCGCCTTGCTCGCGGCGCAGGCGCGCACGCTGAAGGATGCGGGCCTGGCGCGCGTGACCGTCAGCCTCGACGCGCTCGACGACGCCGTGTTCCGCGCCATGAACGATGTCGACTTCCCGGTAGGCCGGGTGCTCGACGGGATCGAGGCCGCGCTGGCCGCCGGACTGGCGCCGGTGAAGGTGAATGCGGTGATCGACAAGTCCCGCAACGCACACCAGATCCTGCCGCTGGCGCGCCACTTCCGCCACAGCGGCGTCAACCTGCGCTTCATCGAATACATGGACGTCGGCGGCGCCGACGGCTGGCTGCTCGACCAGGTCGTGACGGCGGCCGGGATGCGCGCCCTGATCGAGGGCGAATTCGCCCTCGTCCCGCAGGCAGGCCGCGCCAGCGATACCGCCGACGGTTTCCGCTACGCCGACGGCGGCGGCGAGGTCGGCTTCATCGCCAGCGTATCAAAGCCGTTCTGCGGCGACTGCACCCGCGCCCGGGTCAGCGCCGACGGCAAGCTGTTCCTGTGCCTGTTCGCCACGCGTTCGGTCGACCTGCGTTCCCTGCTGCGCGAAGGCCGGGCCGGACAGCTGGAGCAGGCAATCCGCGTCAGCTGGCAAACACGCGCCGACCGCTATTCCGAACAGCGCGGCACGCTGCGGGCCGACGGCGGCGCCAAGCGCTATCCGGTGGTGCGCATGTCGCTGGTTGGCGGCTAGCCCCCTCCTAAGCGCCGAACCATTCTGCGCATAATGCGCGGCCGGCCGCCGTCAAGGCCACGCTCCCGCCGCCCTCCTCGCGCGCGTCGACCGCGACCAGGCCGGCTTCCGACAGCAGGCTCAATTGCCGCATCAGTGCGCTCATCGGGCGGTGCACGCGCTTGCTGACCCTGGCCAGCGAACAGGGCCTGGCCGGCGCCTCCAACGCCATCCGCCACAACTGTTCCAGCAGGCCGGCCAGCAGCAGCTCGCCCTCGTTCATCCCCAGGTCATCTACATTGATCGCATCCATCGCCGCAGCATAATCCGAACGCCGCACAGGCAAGGAATACAGATCCATCGGCTCACGAAACGCACAGTGCCTGCCCGACTGTATTCCTTTCACACAGACAATTCTGTACCGCTGACTGCGCCGCGCCTGCGCCTACACTAGCGGCCTTCTGCAGCACAGTATCCGAAAGCCTTGCCATGTTCGACACGACGATTGACCAGCTCGCCGATACCGGGGTCCAGCGCGCGCAGCAGGCCCGCACCCGGCCGTTTTCCTTCCTGATCGGCAGCGCGATGGCCGGCGCCTATGTCGGCTTCGGCGCGATCCTCATGTTCACCGTCGGTGCGCACGCCGACCCGGCCTGGGCGCGCCTGGTCATGGGCGCGGTGTTCGCGCTCGGCCTGACCCTGATCACCTTCGCCGGCGGCCACCTGTTCACCGGCCTGACCATGCAGATGGCGCTGGCCTGGCTGCGCCGCAAGGCCAGCGCAAGCGATGTGCTGGGCACCCTGGCGCACTGCTGGTTCGGCAACCTGGTGGGCGCCGTGGTGCTGGCGGCGATCCTGAAGCTGGCCGGCGGCGGCGTCCTGCTGACCGACGGCGCGGCGCTGTTCACGAAAACCGCGGCGGCCAAGGCGAACGCGCCGGCGATCGCGCTGCTGTTCAAGGCGATCCTGTGCAACTGGCTGGTCTGCCTGACGGTCTGGATGTGCGCGCGCACCAGCAGCGACAGCGCCAGGCTGGGACTGGTGTTCTGGCCGGTGATGATGTTTGCCGCCTGCGGCTTCGAGCATTCGATCGCGAACATGTTCACCTTCGCCCTGGCCATGCTCGGCGGCGCCGCCGACGTCCCCCTGGGCGGCGTGCTCGCCAACCTGGGCTGGGTCACGCTCGGCAACGCGATCGGCGGCATGCTGATGGTGGGCGCCGGCTACTGGGCCCAGTCGCAGGCCGCGCTGGCATCGTGCGGCACGGCCAAGGCGGCCCCGCTGCGCGAGCGCTAGACGTCCGGGGACGATTCCTGCGCCAGTTCGCCAACCAGGCGTCCGAGCCGCCTGACCGCGGCTTCGATGGCGGCGCTCCACGGATAGCTGTAGTTCAACCGGATGAAATGCTTGAAGCTGCCGCGCGCCGAGAACATATTTCCCGGACCGACCGTGATGCCCTCCTCGAGGGCGCGCGCGTACAGCTTCATTGCATCGACCCGCCCGGGCAATTCCACCCACAGCACATAACCGCCCTTCGGTTCGCTCACCCGCGTCCCCTCCGGGAAGAAGCGCAGCACCGCGGCCGCCATGATGCGCGCCTGCTGGGCGAAGGCCTTGCGCATCTTGCGCAGGTGGGCGTCGTAGCCGTCGTTCTGCAGGTATTCGGCGATCGCCAGCTGCGGCAGGGACGAGGTCGCGAGGGTATTCAGGAACTTCAGCTTTTCCACATCCGCCGTGTAGCGCCCCGGCAGGCACCAGCCGATCCGGTAGGCCGCCGTCAGGTTCTTCGAGAACGAGGCGCAGTACAGCACCAGCCCCTTGGTGTCGAAGGTCTTGAGCGAGGTCGGATGGCTGTCGCCGTAATACAGCTCGTGGTAGACGTCGTTCTCGATGACCGGGATATCGTGCGCGGCCAGCAAGTCCACCAGCGCGCGCTTGCGCTCGTCGCTCATCTGGAACCCGAGCGGATTCTGGAAGTTCGGCATCACCATGCAGGCGGCGATCTTCTGTTCGGCGATGACCGTGGCCAGGGCATCGAGGTCGATGCCCTCCTTCGGGTCCGTCACCACCTCGACCGCACGCATGCCGAGGCGCTCGATCGCATGCAGCATCGCGTAATAGGTCGGCGACTCGACCGCGATGGTGTCGCCCGGCCGCGCCACCGCCTGCAGGCACAGGTTGATCGCCTCGGTCGCGCCGACCGTGACGATGATTTCGCCCGGGTCCACCGCCAGCCCGTTCTCGAGATGGCGGCGCGCGATCTGGCGGATCAGTTGCGGATTCCCCGGCGGCAGGTCGTTCATCACGCTCCACTCCTGGTGGCGGCGCGCGATCGCGTTGGCGTACTGGCTCAGGCGCTTCCATGGGTAGCGGGACGGATCCGCATACGGCGAGCCGAGCGGAACGGCGCCGTCGGCCCGGATCGAACGCAGGGTCTTGAGCACCAGCCGGCTGACGTCGACCTCGGACGAGAGCATCAGCGGCGCCGGGGCGTGCGTGGATGCCGGCGCCGGCTGCCGGACGCGCCGGCGCACGAAATAGCCGGACTGCGGCCGGCTCTCGATGATGCCGCGGCTTTCCAGCAGTACGTATGCGCGCAGCACCGTGGTGATGCTCAGCTTGTGATGCTGGCTGGTCTGGCGGACCGAGGGAATCTTTTCGCCTTCGAGCAGCACGCCGTTGGCGATCTGGGTTTCGATCTCGGCGGCAAGCGTTTCATAGAGTTTGGGCACGCCGGCAGTATAGCCCAAGGGCCGCTGCTGCCGGGCTTGTCGCCTTACTGTACTCCCCTTATCAAAACGGTTTTGTGCACGCTGCCGCCGGGCCGCGGGGCGTACTCTAGCGGCCTGCCAGATACAGGAGCCAAAGGTGGGAAAAATTGAAAAGGAAGGTTTCGTCGCCCCGTACACCCATGCCGCGGCCGGCTGGGGTGCGGTCAAGCAGGTGGCGATCAACCTGTTCAGGGAAAAGGTCAGCGGCAGCAACTACAAGACGCTGTTCCGGCAGAACCAGCCGGACGGCTTCGACTGCCCGGGCTGCGCCTGGCCGGACCGCGCGCATGCCTCGACCTTCGAATTCTGCGAAAACGGCGTGAAGGCGGTCGCCGCGGAAGCGACCGGCAAGCGCGTCGGCCCCGAATTCTTCGCGCGCCACACCGTGGCCGAGCTGATGCAGCAGTCGGACTATGAGCTGGAGCGGCACGGCCGCCTGACCGACCCGATGGTCTACGACAGCGCCAGCGACAAGTACATCCCGATCGCCTGGTCCGATGCCTTCGCGCTGATCGGACGCCACCTGCAGGCCCTGCCCGACCCGAACCAGGCCGCCTTCTACACCTCCGGCCGCGCCAGCAACGAGGCGGCCTTCCTGTTCCAGCTGTTCGTGCGCATGTACGGCACCAACAACTTCCCGGACTGTTCGAACATGTGCCACGAGCCGACCAGCCGCGGCCTGCCGGGCACGGTCGGCGTCGGCAAGGGCACCGTCACGCTGGAAGACTTCGAACACGCCGACACGCTGCTGATCTTCGGCCAGAACCCGGCCACCAACCATCCGCGCATGCTGGGCGAACTGCGCGCCTGCGCCAAGCGCGGCGCCACCATCGTCTCGATCAACCCGCTCAAGGAGCGCGGCCTGGAACGCTTCACCGACCCGCAGGCGCCGCTGGAGATGCTGACCAACTCCAGCACCGCGATCAGCACCCTGTTCGTGCAGCCGAAACTGGCCGGCGACCTGGCCCTGATCAAGGGCCTCGCCAAGCGCGTGGTCGAGCTGGACGATGCGGCGCGCGAAGCCGGCCTGGCGCGCGTGGTCGATGTCGACTTCATCGCCCAGCACACCACCGGCTACGAGGCCTTCGCGGCCGACCTGCGCGCCGAGAGCTGGGACGACATCCTGGCCGAATCGGGCGTCTCGCGCGAGCAGCTCGAACGGCTGGCCCAGGTCTACGTCAAGGGCGAGCGCGTGATCGCGACCTGGGGCATGGGCCTGACCCAGCACAAGAATTCGCTGGGAGCGATCCAGCTGCTGTCGAACCTCATGATGATGCGCGGGAACATCGGCCGCCTCGGCGCCGGCCTGTGCCCGGTGCGCGGGCACTCCAACGTGCAGGGCGACCGCACCGTCGGCATCGAGGAAAAGCCATCCCAGGCCTTCCTCGACCGCCTCGGCAAGGCATTCAGCTTCGAGCCGCCGCGCCACCACGGCTACGACGTCGTCGAGACCATCAAGGCCATGCTGGACGGCCGGGTCAAGGTCTTCATCGGGCTGGGCGGCAACTTCTCGATCGCCACCCCGGACACGCCGCTCACCTTCCAGGCGCTGCGTTCGTGCGCGCTGACGGTGCACGTGACCACCAAGCTGAATCGCAGCCACCTGGTGCACGGCAAGGACGCGCTGATCCTGCCGACGCTGGGACGCACCGAGATCGACCTGCAGCAGGGCGTCCCACAGGGCGTGACGGTCGAGGATTCGATGAGCATGGTGCACATCTCGTACGGCATGAACAAGCCGGCCTCGCCGAAGCTGCTGTCGGAACCGGCGATCGTGGCCGGCATGGCCGAGGCCACGCTGGGCAGCGGCAAAGTCGACTGGAACTGGTACGCCGGCGACTACGCGCGCATCCGCGACGCGATCGAGCGCTCGATCGACGGCTTCCACGACTACAACGCCCGGGTGGCGGTGCCTGGCGGCTTCCACCTGAAGGTCGCTTCGCGCGAGCGCGAGTGGGTCACCGCCAGCAACAAGGCGCAGTTCGTGGTGCATGCGATCGACAAGGACACGCCGATCCATCGCGCGCGTGCGCGCCACGGCGAGCGGCTGCTGGTCCTGATGACGACCCGTTCCCATGACCAGTACAACACCACGATCTACGGCATGGACGACCGCTACCGCGGCGTGTTCGGCATGCGCCGGGTGCTGTTCGCGAACCGGCTGGACCTGGAGATGCTCGGCCTGGAGGCTGGCCAGTGGGTCGACATCACCAGCGTGTGGGACGATGGCGTGGAACGCCGCGCCGAGCGCTTCATGCTGGTCGAATACGACATCCCGCGCGGCTGCCTCGGCGCCTACTACCCCGAGACCAACCCGCTGGTGCCGCTCGACAGCGTGGCCACCGGCGCCGGCACCCCGACCTCGAAATCCATCCCGGTGCTGCTCAGCGCCAGCGCCTGAAGGTCGTCCCCGCGCAGGCGGGGACGACCTTCAGCGTCACGTATATTCGACAAACCCATCCTGCCGGCAGAAGCTGGCCAGCTTCAAGCCGGCCTGCGCCGCGATGTCGACCGCCAGCGAACTGGGCGCCGAGATCGTCGCTAGCATCGGGATGCCCATGCGCGCGGTCTTGCGCGCGAGCTCGTAGCTGGCGCGGCTCGACATGAAGACGAAGCCGCTGCGCAGGTCGATACCCTGCAGCGCCAGGTGCCCCACCAGCTTGTCGAGCGCGTTGTGGCGGCCGACGTCCTCGAACACGGCGGCGATGGCGCCGTCATGCCCGCACCAGGCGGCGGCGTGCACGCCCCCGGTCTCGCGCATCAGGGTCTGGTGCCGCGGCAGTTCCGCGGCGGCGCGCGCGATGGCCGTCACCAGGTCCGCGGGCAGCGCCGCCGGCGCCATCTTTTCCGGCGCCAGGTCGAGCAGCGCAAGGCTTTCGATGCCGCACACGCCGCAGCCGGTACGCCCGGCCAGCGCCCGCCGCCGTCCCTTGAGGCGCTGGAACGCCTCCTGCGCGACGGTCAGCTCGACCTCGGCCGCGCGCGCGTGGATGCGCAGCTCGGCATCGTAGATCTGCGCCCGGCTGTCGACCAGCCCCTCGGTCAGCGCGAAGCCGACCGCGAAGGCCTCGAGGTCGCGCGGCGTGACCATCATGACCACGTGCGAAATGCCGTTGACCACCAGCGCCAGCGGCATCTCCTCCGCCACGCTGTCGTGCCCCTCGCCCCGGCTGTCGCCGCGGTGGCGCACGATCGACCGCAGCTGGAAGCCGGCCGGTCCCACCGGCGCGGCATCGTCTGAAATGATATCTCTCATGCTCCCGATGGTAGGCCGGCCGGGTCCGGCGCGGCGCGTACAGAAGCCGCCGCGGCGCGGGAATACAGTTCGACGCTCAGGCGGCTTCGCGCAAGCTGCGGGCGGCGTCGACCATGTTGCGCAGCGCCGGGCGCACCTCGTCCCATCCGCGGGTTTTCAGGCCGCAGTCGGGATTGACCCACAGGCGCTGCGCCGGCACGCGACGCGCCGCCTTGCGCATCATCTGCTCGATGTGTTCGCGGCTGGGAACGTTCGGCGAATGAATGTCGTACACCCCGGGACCGATCGCGTTCGGATAGTCGAAGTGCTCGAAAGCGTCCAGCAGTTCCATGTCCGAGCGCGAGGTCTCGATGGTGATCACGTCCGCGTCCATCCCGGCGATCGCGGCGATGATGTCGTTGAACTCCGAGTAGCACATGTGGGTGTGGATCTGGGTATCGTCGCGCACGCCGTTGGCGGCGATGCGGAAACACTCGACCGCCCACTCCAGGTGGGTCCGCCATTGCGCGCGGCGCAGCGGCAGACCTTCGCGCAGCGCGGCCTCGTCGATCTGGATCACCCGCACGCCGCTGCGTTCCAGGTCCAGCACCTCGGCGCGGATCGCCAGCGCCAGCTGGCGGCAGGTCTCGGCGCGTGGCTGGTCGTCGCGCACGAACGACCAGTTGAGGATGGTGACCGGGCCGGTCAGCATGCCCTTCATCGGCTTGTCGGTCAGCGATTGCGCATAGCGGGTCCACTCGACCGTCATGGCGCGCGGCCGCTTGACGTCGCCGAACAGGATCGGCGGCTTGACACAGCGCGAGCCGTAGGATTGTACCCATCCGGCTTCGGTGAAGGCGAAGCCGTCGAGCTGCTCGCCAAAGTATTCGACCATGTCGTTGCGTTCCGCCTCGCCGTGGACGAACACGTCCAGGCCGATCGCTTCCTGCTCCTGCACGCAGCGCGCGATTTCGTCCCGCATGAGCGCCCGGTAGGCCGCTTCGTCCAGCACACCCTGGCGGAAGCGCTTGCGGGCCTCCCGGATCTCGGCGGTCTGAGGGAAGGAGCCGATCGTCGTGGTCGGGTAAGCCGGCAGGCGAAGCAGCGCCGCCTGCCTGGCCGCCCGCGCCGCGTATGCGCTGGAGCGCCGCCCCAGCGCGGCGGAGATGCCGCCCAGCGCCGCCTTGACCTCCGGGTCGTGCACCCGCGCCGAGCGCTGCCGGCTGCTGACCGCCGCATGGTTCGCGACCAATGCATCCTGCACCGCCACGCGGCCCTTGTTCAGCGCCACGCCCAACACCCTGAGCTCATCCAGCTTCTGGCGTGCGAAGGCGAGCCAGGAGCGGATCTCGCGGTCGAGGCCCTGCTCGCCGTCCAGGTCGACCGGCACGTGCAACAGTGAGCAGGACGGGGCAATCCACAAGCGCTCACGCAGGAGCCCATGGATCGGCTCCAGCCATTCGAGGGTCGCGTGCAGGTCGGTCTTCCAGACGTTGCGGCCATCGATCACGCCCAGCGACAGCACGCGATCGCGCGGCCAGCGCCGCACCACCTCGTCGACTTCGGCGCGACCGCGCACGGCGTCGACATGCAAGCCCTGCACCGGCAAGCCGCACGCCAGGTCGAGGTTGTCCTGCAGCGTGCCGAAATACGTCGCCAGCAGCAGCTTGGCCGGCGATTCGCGCAGGCTCTCGTACGCGCTGGCGAAGGCCTGGCGCCAGGCGCCGTCGAGCTCCGTGACCAGTACCGGCTCGTCGACCTGGACCCACTCGGCGCCTTCCAGCGCCAGCTGCTCCAGCAACGCGGCGTAGACCGGCAGCAGGCGCGGCAACAGGGCCAGCCGGTCGGACTGGTCCTTGGCCTTGCCCAGCCACAGATAGCTGACCGGTCCGAGGATGACCGGCTTGGCCGGCACGCCGAGCGCACGCGCTTCACGCAGCTGCGCCAGCAGGCGCGATGCGTCCAGCGAGAATTCGGTCGCAGCGGAAAACTCGGGCACGATGTAGTGGTAGTTGGTGTCGAACCACTTGGTCATCTCCCCCGCATGGGCGCAGGCGCAGTCCGCGTCGTGCGCCGAGCGGCCGCGCGCGACCCGGAAATAGGTGTCGAGCTCGGTCCCCGCCTGGCGACGCGCACGCGCCGGAACGTTCCCCAGCGTAAAGCTCATGTCGAGCACCTGGTCGTACAGTGAAAAGTCGCCGACCGGCGCCAGGTCCAGCCCGGCCTGCTCCCGCCAATGCCGCTGGCGCAGCCGGATGCCGAGCGCTTCCAGCTCGGTTTGCGAGGCCGCCCCCTTCCAATACTGCTCGAGGGAAAATTTCAGTTCGCGCCGGGCGCCGATGCGGGGGTATCCGAGATTGTGTGTGGTGACCATGTCGATGAGTCCTAGTGAGAATGGTATGCATCATAGTCAAGGGAACTCATGAATAAAAATGGTAATATTTCATTAATCCATTAACTTTCTTCATGATTCAGCATGCTTGAACGCATTCACCTGGCCCTCATCCGCGAGGTCGCCCGCCAGGGTTCCCTGACGGCGGCGGCAGACGTACTGTGCCTGACCCAATCGGCGCTCAGCCACACGGTCAGGAAGCTCGAACAGCAGCTCGGCACCGACGTGTGGCTGCGCGAAGGACGCAGCCTGCGGCTCACTCAGGCCGGCGAATACCTGCTCGGCCTGGCCAACCGCCTGCTGCCGCAGTTCGAGCATGCGGAACAACTGATGCGGCAGTACGCGCAAGGCCAGCGCGGCACCCTGCGCATCGGGATGGAATGCCATCCCTGCTACCAGTGGCTGCTGAAGGTCGTCGCGCCTTACCTGGCCGACTGGCCGGACGTCGACGTCGACGTCAAGCAGAAATTCCAGTTCGGCGGCATCGGCGCCCTGTTCGGCTACGAGATCGACATCCTGGTCACGCCGGATCCCGTGCACAAGCCGGGCTTGCGCTTCGAGCCGGTGTTCGACTACGAGCAGGTGCTGGTGCTTGCGGGCGCACACCGGCTGGCCGGACGCGACCACGTCATGCCGCACGAACTGGCGGAGGAAGTCCTGATCACCTATCCGGTCGCGGTCGAGCGCCTCGACATCTACAACCAGTTCCTGCTGCCGGCCGGGTGCCTGCCGCGCAAGCACAAGGTCATCGAGACCACCGACATCCTGCTGCAAATGGTGGCCGCCGGGCGCGGCGTGACCGCCCTGCCACGCTGGCTGGTGGAGGAATACGCGCCCAAGATGGCGCTCACATCGGTGCGGCTGGGCGAACGCGGCGTCGCCAAGCAGCTGTTCCTGGGGGTGCGCGAGGCCGACGGCGACGTCGATTACCTTCGCGCCTTCGTCGCCAAGGCGCGCGCGACAGGAGCCGGCGCGCCGGATCGCTAGAACGCGGCGCGCAGCCGCTGCACCAGCACGTCGAGCACCTGGGCGTCGCCCCAGTAGGCCGTGTGGGACAGCGGATTCCAGCTCTTCAGGATCCAGGTGACCGCACCCTGCCCCGCATTGATCGCGCGGTCGTCGACCAGCTCGGCATAGCCCGGAGACAGCGGCTGCAGCGGCCAGCCGAGCGCGTCGTCCGGGTCGTACAGGTTGATCCACTCGAAGCCCGGGGTCGGCCGCGCGATCGGCTTGATGTCCATGACCTTGTGGGCGGCCACGAAGATCGGGATGTTGCAGCCGGTCGTGACGAGGGCGCCGCAGGTGCCGCCGGCCATGAAGCGCCGGTCGGCGTCGCTCAGGCGCGCACCCAGCGCGCGCATGGCCCAGCCGTCGATGTCCTGCCACACGCCCGCCGCCACCCGTCCGCCGGCGGCCGCCTTCTGCGCGTCATAGAGATAGCTGGACAGCACCTGGCAGCCCAGCGACTGCGCCAGGAACACCACGCGGGTTTCCGGGTCCTGCCTGGCCACGCCCAGCAGCTGGCGCGCGATCGCCGCCTGCGCCAGTTCGTAGACCGAGCCCTCGATCTCCTTGCGGTTCTCCAGCCCGGCGGCGTCGCCGAAGCCGAACAGCAGGAAGCGGCGCAGGTCGGCATAGTGCAGGCGCGTCGTGTCGTTCACCTTGGCCCATACGGTTTCCTGGTTGGGCTTGAGGATGTCCTGGTAGTAGATCGAGCGGTAATCGACCCGGCCCGACAGCGGCCCCAGGCGCGCCGCTACCGCCTCGAACAGCTTCTCGGCGTAGTCGCGCTTCGTCTCCCCCATTCCGTGGACAGTCAGCAGTGCGGCTTGCGGCATCTACGCCTCCTTCCTCATCGTTAAGACGATTCTGACATGACCTTGGACATCGGATCGCTCTTTACAAGGCATCTTGCATAATCTAAACTCGATAGATTCCTATCGATTCGATTACTAACGATGAGTGATCTACCTGAATCCCCGGTCGGGGAGCGCTTTTCCGCCGCCGTGCACAGCACGGCGCGCGGCTGGCGCCTCCTGATCGACAAGCAACTCAAGCACCTGGGCATCGGCCAGGCCGGCTGGATGACGATCGCGATGGTCGCCAAGTGCACCGGCCCGCTGTCGCAGCGCGCGCTGGCCGACCTGGTCGGCGTCGAAGGGCCGTCGATGGTGTCGATGCTCGACCGCCTCGAGCGCGAAGGCCTGGTCACGCGCGCGCCCTCGCCCACCGACCGCCGCGTCAAGCTGGTTCACCTGACCGAAGCCGGCACCACGCTGTACCAGCAGGTGCGCGCACAGGCCAACGCCGTGCGCACCGCCCTGCTGGGCGACATCGACCCGGCCCAGCTCAAGGCCGCCACCGAGCTGCTGGAGCTGCTGCGCACCCGTATCGAGGAGCAGCTGTGAGCGCAGCCACCGTGAACGCGGCGCCGGTTCCCCACAGCCCGCCGCTCAACCGCACCATGATCACGATCTCGATCATGCTGGCGACGATCATCCAGGCGCTCGACGGCACCATCGCCAACGTCGCCCTGCCGCACATGCAGGGCGCGCTGTCGGCCTCGCAGGACCAGATCACCTGGGTGCTGACCTCCTTCATCGTGGCGGCCGCCATCGCCACCCCGCTGAACGGCTGGCTGGTCGACCGCTTCGGCCTGAAGAAGGTGTTCCTGGTCTCGGTGGCCGGCTTCACCATCGCCTCCGCCCTGTGCGGCATTTCCATGAACCTGACCGAGATCGTCGTCTCGCGCATGCTGCAGGGCGTGTTCGGCGCGGCCCTGGTGCCGCTGTCGCAGTCGGTCCTGCTCGACATCAATCCGAAGGAGAAGCACGGTTCGGCGATGGCGGTGTGGGGCATGGGCGTGATGATCGGCCCGATCCTCGGCCCGACCCTGGGCGGCTGGCTGACCGACAGCTACAGCTGGCGCTGGGTCTTCTTCATCAACCTGCCGATCGGCGCGGTGGCCTTCTACGGCATCTGGCGCTACATCCAACCGACGCCCGCCGCGCGCCGCGTGCGCTTCGACATGTTCGGCTTCGTCACGCTGTCGGTCGCGATCGGCGCGCTGCAGATGCTGCTCGACCGCGGCGAGCAGAACGACTGGTTCGCGTCGCTTGAAACCTGGATCGAGCTGGTCCTGACCACCTTGTCCTTCGCCTACTTCATCGGCCACTCCCTGATGAGCCCGGCCGGCAAGACCTTCGTCGACTTCCGCCTGCTGAAGAACTCGAACTACGTCACCGGCCTGCTGCTGATCTTCATCGTCGGCATGGTGCTGTTCGCGACCCGCGCGCTGATGCCGACCATGCTGCAGGGCCTGATGGGCTATCCGGCCGCGCTGGCCGGCCTGGTGACGGCGCCGTCCGGCCTGGGCACGATGGCGGCGATGCTGGTGGTGGGCAAGCTGACCGGCAAGGTCGACTTCCGCCTGCTGCTGGGCAGCGGCTTCGCCATCACCGCCTTCTCGCTGTGGCAGATGACCCAGTACACGCTGGTGCTGTCGACCTCCGACATCGTGTGGCCGGGCGTGATCCAGGGCGTCGGCCTGGGCCTGGTGTTCGTGCCGCTGTCGGCCGCCACCTTCGCCACGCTGTCGCCGCAGATGCGCGCCGAAGGCACGGCCCTGTACAGCCTGATTCGCAACATCGGCTCGTCGATCGGCATCGCGCTGGTGCAGGCGCTGCTGGTGCGGAACACCCAGATCGCCCACGCCTCGCTGACGACCCACATCACCAACGCCAACCCGGCGCTGAGCGATCCGGGCAGCGTCTACAACGTGGGCAGCCAGCTCGGCGCCGCCATGATCAACAACGAGGTCACGCGCCAGGCCTCGATGATCGCCTACGTCGACGACTACTGGCTGATGATGCTGCTCACCGCCGCCGTGATTCCGCTGCTGATCCTGATCCGTCCGCCGAAGGCATCAAGCGGCCCGGCCCCGGTCGAAGCCGCGCACCTCGATTAATTTGGAAAGCTAGAACAAGTGCGACTCTCATCCCTCAATCTGAAAAACGCCTCGATCGCCGGCGCCGTGCTGGCGCTGCTGGCCGGCTGCATCAGCGTCCCGGCCGACAGGAACAAGCCGGCCGCGATCGACCTGGCCGCGAAGGCCCGGCTCGCGCCCGGCATCACCCTGCCGGCGGACGCCTGGCCCGCCGAACAATGGTGGCTGGCCTACGGCGACCCGCAGCTGGATGCCCTGATCCGGCAGGCGCTGCGCGACAACCCGAGCCTGGCCGTGGTGCAGGCGCGCGTGGCCGGCGCCCAGGCCATCGTGAGCGCCGAGCGCGCCGACGAAGGCGCCCGGGTCGGCCTGGCGACGGGCCTGAACCGCCAGCGCTATTCCTCGAACGGCTTCTTCCCGCCGCCGATCGGCGGGGCCTGGTTCAACGACGCCAACGTGCAGGTACGCGCCTCCTACGACGTCGACTGGTGGGGCAAGCACCGCTCCCTGGTCGCCAGCGCGCTGGGCGAAGAGAATGCGCGCCGGGCCGAAGCCGCGCAGGCCGCGCAGGCGATCGCCGCCAGCGTCGCCCAGAGCTACTTCCGCCTGCAGATGCTGTGGGCGCGCCAGGACAATGTGCAGCTTCTCGCGGCCGTGCAGCGCGAGATCGTGGACGGGCGCAAGGCCCGCATCGCCCACGGCCTGGCCACCAGCGAACAGCTGGCCGGCGCCGAACTCGACCTCGGCGTGCTCGACGAACAGTCGAAGCGCCTGGCCACCCAGGCGGGCCGCGAACGCGAAGTGTTGCGCGCCCTGACCGGCGGCGATACCCTGGCCCTCGCCAAGCTCGCGCGTTCCAGGCCGGCGCCTGCCGTCAACGCCCTGCCGCGTGAACTCGGCATGGAACTGCTGGCGCGCCGTCCCGACCTGCAGGCCGCGCGCTGGCGGGTCGAGGCCCAGCTCGGCCGCGTGGCCGCCAGCGAGGCCGCCTTCCGACCCGACATCAACCTGGTCGGCGCGCTCGGCCTCGACGCGGTCTCGCTCGGCAAACTGCTGCGCTGGCCCAGCCGCACGCCGCTGCTCGGCGCCACCCTCGACCTGCCGCTGTTCGACAGCGGCCGCCTGAAGGCCCAGCTGGGTGTGGCGCGCAGCAATCGCGACGAACTGGTGAGCGAGTACAACGAGGCCGTGCTGGCCGCCGTGCGCGAAGTGGCCCAGGAAGGCGCCACCCTGCAGGGACTCGAGCAGGAAGCCCAGGCGCACCGGCTCGCGCTGGAATCCAGCCGCAAGCTGGTCGACAGCGCCGAAGCGCGCATGAAACGCGGCCTGCTGGAACGCGCCGGCGTGCTGCAGGCGAAGATGACCCTGCTGCGCCAGCAGGACACCGACCTGCAGATCGCCGACGCACGCCTGCAGACCCAGGTCGCGCTGGTCAAGGCGCTCGGCGGCGGTTATCACGCCGCGCCGGCAAACGCTGGCGGTAGGCCCGCCCTTGCATCCAATAATTCCAAATAATCAAAGACCCGTCCCATGAGCACCGAGAACACTCAAGTCCCGAACAAAGGCAAGCGCCGCGCCGTCCTGGCAGGCATCACCGTCGCCTTCCTCGCCGCCGGCCTGGCCTACGGCGCCTATTACACCCTGGTCGCGTCCAAGCGCATGGAAACCGACAACGCCTATGTCGGCGGCAACCTGGTGAACGTTTCCTCGCAGGTGAGCGGCAGCGTGGTCGAGATCCGCGCCGACGAGACCCAGCAGGTCAAGGCCGGCGAAGAGATCGTGCGCCTCGATCCGTCCGACGCCGAGGTCAACCTGGCCCAGGCCGAAGCGCGCCTCGGCACCGCCGTGCGCCAGCAGCGCGAGCGCTATTCCAACGTCGAGCAGCTGAGCGCCGTGGTCGACCAGCGCCGGGTGACCCTGAAGGCGGCCCAGGACGACCTGGCGCGCCGCGCGCCGCTGGCGGCCGGCAATGTGGTCTCGGGCGAAGACGTGGCGCATGCGCGCCGCGCCGTCGAGGATGCGAAGGCCGCGCTGGACGTGGCGCTGAAACAGGTGGCGGCGGCGCGCGTCGCGGTGGCCGGCGTGGACCCGGCCCATCACCCGACCGTGCTGGCGGCCAAGGCCGATTACCTGTCGGCCTGGCTGGCGGCGCGCCGCAACGCCATCGTGGCGCCGGTGAGCGGTTACGTGGCCAAGCGCAGCGTGCAGGTCGGCAGCCGCATCGCCCCGGGCGCGCCGCTGCTGTCGATCGTGCCGCTGGACCAGCTGTGGATCGACGCCAACTTCAAGGAATCGGAACTGCGCGACATCCGCGTCGGCCAGCCAGCCACCATCGAAGCCGACATCTACGGCAGCAAGGTGGTCTACCACGGCAAGGTGGTGGGCCTGGCGGCCGGCACCGGCAGCGCCTTCTCGCTGCTGCCGGCGCAGAACGCGACCGGCAACTGGATCAAGGTGGTGCAGCGGGTGCCGGTGCGCATCTCGCTCGATCCAAAGGAACTGGCCCAGCACCCGCTGCGCGTGGGCCTGTCGGCCACCGTCGACGTCGACATCAGCAAGCAGGAGGGCGGCGCGCTCGGCGCCGTGTCGACGCCGGCGCCGAGCTACACGACGAATGTGCTGAACCAGCCGCTGCAGCAGGCGCAGTCGGCGACGGATGCGATCGTGGCCAAGAACATGGCCAACTAAGACGGTAGGGTGGGCACCTGGTGCCCACCCTACACGGGCGTCAGCGCCCGCCCGCTCCTGAAGTAACTCCGCAGATTATCCAGCATCAGCTGCGCCATCGCCGCCCGTGTTTCCACGGTCGCGCTGCCGATGTGCGGCAGCAGCAGCACGTTCTCCAAGCCGAAGAAGCGCGCATCGATGTCCGGCTCGTTATCGAACACGTCGAGCGCCGCCCCGGCGATCGCGCCGCGTTCCAGCGCCGCCAGCAGCGCTTCCTGGTCGACCAGGGAGCCGCGCGCCACATTCACCAGGTAGCCCTTCGGGCCCAGCGCGTCCAGCACGCGGGCGTCGATCATGCGCGCGGTCTCGCGGCCGCCCGGCGCCGCCACAATCAGGATGTCGACGTCGCGCGCCAGCGCCGCCAGGTCGGCCTCGAAGCGCCACTGGAGCTTCTGGTCGCTGCGGCCGTGGTAGGCCAGCGCCACGCCGAACAGCTCCAGGCGGCGCGCGATGTCCTTGCCGATGCGGCCCAGGCCGACGATGCCGACATGCTTGCCGGCCAGGCTGGCGGTCAGGGGGAAGTTGGCCCCGGCCCAGCGGCCTTCGCGCACGTAGCGGTCGGCCTGGGGCAGCTTGCGCAGCAGGGACAGGAGCGCGCCGATGCACAGTTCTGCCACTGCGGCGTTCAGCACGTCCGGGGTGTTCGAGACCACGATGCCGCGCTGCGCCGCCAGCCCGAGCGGGATCAGATCGTAGCCGACGCCGCAGGTGGCGATGATCTCCAGGTCCGGGAGGCGTTCGACCAGGCTGGCCGGCACCTCCAGGTTGCTGCGCGTGACCAGCGCACGGACGCCGGCGGCGCGGGACGGATCGCGCGCCAGGTCTTCGGCCCGCAGGCAATCGAACTCGGCATCGAGCTGGGACTGGACTTCGGCCGGGAAGCTGCCGATCTGCAGCAGCCGGCGCGGGCCGGCTGTCATTCGCCGCCGACCGTGAGTTCGAAGGTGGTGACGCCGTCCACGCCGCCGCGCACCTGGTCGCCCGGGTTCAAGGCGCCCACTCCGGACGGGGTGCCGGTGAAGATCAGGTCGCCCGGCGCCAGCGTCACGAAGCGCGACAGGTAGCTGATCACGTCGGCCACCGGCCAGATCATTTCGTTCAGGTCGCCTTCCTGTTTGACTTCGCCGTTCACTTCCAGCCAGATGCGGCCCTGCTGCGGGTGGCCGGTGCAGGACAACGGCTGCAGCGGGCTGCAGGGCGCGGAAGCGTCGAAGCCCTTGGCCATGTCCCACGGCCGGCCATCCTTCTTGGCGATGGCCTGCAGGTCGCGCCGGGTCAGGTCGAGGCCGACCGCATAGCCCCACACCAGGTCGAGCGCGCGCTCGGGGTCGACGTCGGCGCCGCCTTCCTTCAGGGCCACCACCAGCTCGACCTCATGGTGCAGCTCGCGCGTGGCCGGCGGATACGGCAGCGTGCCGCTGGCCGGCACCACCGCGTCGGCGGGTTTCGAGAAGAAGAACGGCGGTTCGCGGTCCGGGTCCGCCCCCATTTCGCGCGCATGCGCGGCGTAGTTGCGGCCGACGCAGAACACGCGGCGCAGCGGGAAGAGCTGGTCGGAGCCGCTGATCGCGAGGGATGCGGCGTTGGGCGGGGTAATGACGAAGCCAGTCATGCTGATCCTTGTAAAGACGGTTTGCCGGACGCGCCCGGGAGGCGCGTCGGACAGCCTATCACAACCGGCAATGACAGGTTGATCAGAACTCTTCCCAGTCGCTTTCCACCGCTGCGGAACGCCCGGCACGGACCGGCTGTACAGCCGCCCTGGCCGCCGGTTTGGACGGCGTCCGGCGCACGGCCGGCAGCGCTGCGCGCGCCGGCGCCGGCGCGGAAGCCACGGGGGCCGAGGCCTGGTCGAGCTTGAACACCGCCACCGCCGCCGACAGGCGCGCGGCCTGGTCCTGCATCGACTGCGAAGCGGCGGCCGCCTGTTCGACCAGGGCGGCGTTCTGCTGGGTCGCGGCGTCCATCTGGGTGATGGCTTCGTTGATCTGCTCGATGCCGGCGCTCTGCTCCTGGCTGGCCGAAGTGATCTCGTTGAGGATGTCGGTCACGCGGCGCACGCTGTCGACGATGTCGCCCATCGTGCTGCCGGCCTCCTGCACCAGGCGGCTGCCGGTGCCGACCTTGTCGCTGGAATCGTCGATCAGGAGCTTGATCTCCTTGGCGGCGGCAGCCGAACGCTGGGCCAGCGAACGCACCTCGCCGGCCACCACCGCGAAGCCGCGGCCCTGTTCGCCCGCGCGCGCCGCTTCCACCGCGGCGTTCAGGGCCAGGATGTTGGTCTGGAAGGCGATGCCGTCGATGACGGAGATGATGTCGACGATCTTGCCGGACGCTTCGTGGATCTGGTCCATGGTGGCGACCACCTCGTGGATCACCTTGCCGCCGCGCGCGGCGACGCCGGATGCCGCCTCGGCCAGGGTGTTGGCCTGGCGTGCATTGTCGGCGTTCTGCTTGACGGTCGAGGTCAGCTCTTCCATCGAGGACGCCGTCTCTTCCAGCGAGCTGGCCTGCTGCTCGGTACGGCTCGAGAGATCCTGGTTGCCGGCCGCGACTTCGGCCGAGGCGATGTCGATCGCCGCGGTGCCGGTGCGCACCGTGGCGATGGTGTTCACCAGGTTGTCGTTCATGGTCTTCAGGGCAGCCAGCAACTGGCCGACTTCGCACTTGCTGGTGACCTCGACACGGGTGCTCAGGTCGCCGGCGGCGACGGCGTCGGCCACGGCCAGCGCGCGGCGCATCGGACGCGTGATCGTGCCGGTGATCCACCATGCCAGCGTGGCGGCGGCGCCCAGGATCAGCACGCCCAGGATCAGCATCAGGTTGCGGGTATGCGCATAGGTTGCGGCGGCGGCGGTCGCATCGTCGGTGGCGAGGCCCTTCTGCATCTGGATCTGGTCGGCGATGACCTTCTTGAACTCCACCAAGACCGGGCGCAGTTCCTTCGTCAGGTAGGCCTTGGCGCCGTCGGCGTCATTGGCATCGAGCCGGCGCAGCAATTCCTGCTGGGCGTTCGTGTATCGGGTGTACAGCTCCTGCTGGCGGCGCAGCAGCTCGCGCCCGTGCTGGCTTTCCAGGACCCGGTCGAGTTCCGCAAGGATGGTTTCGGCGTCCTTGCGGAAGGATGCGATCTTCTCGCGCTGCCCG